>CAUHML010000012.1 GCA_959606905.1 uncultured Bacteroides sp.
GTTCCTTTACGATTTGCACCACTACTTCTTGTCCCACCTTGAGTGTGTTGGATACGGTTCCGTCCTTGTCAAGATCGGGAAGTAGGGTTGCTTTGCTGATAGAAGTCAGCTTCTTCTTGTCGCTTAAAGTCTGCTTTATAAACTTTTCGAGTGAGTTAAATTGAGGACCCAGGTCAAGATAATGAAGGAAAGCGTCTTTCTCGTAACCGACGTCCACGAAACATGCATTCAGACCGGGCATCAATTTCTTGATACGTCCCAAATACATATTGCCCACGGAGAAAGAAATGTTTCTCCCTTCGCTTTGAAGTTCCACCAGACTCTTATCTTCGAGAAGAGCGATAGAGACCTCTTTGGGTTGTACGTCAACTACTAGTTCACTTGTCACTGTTTGTTTCCTTATTATTGATTGAATCTCATTTACTATGAACAACTTTTTTGACAAATTGTTCATTTTGGGTTAGCTACTTAAACAAAGAACAAACTTGAAAGACATCGAGCTTCGCAAGTTTGTTCTTTATTTCTGTGTGATCCAGACTTAAAAATTATTTTTTGCTTTTATGTCTGTTCTTTCTTAGTCTTTTTTTACGCTTGTGCGTAGACATTTTATGTCTTTTTTTCTTCTTTCCGCTTGGCATAGCTTCACATTTTATGGGTTAATACTCTTGTTAAATTTATTTTTTTACTGAGATTGTAAATGTCTTAGCCGGTTTGAAAGCCGGAATGTTGTGCTCGGGGATGATGATAGTAGTATTCTTGGAAATGTTGCGAGCAGTCTTCTGAGCTCTTTTCTTCACCACGAAGCTACCAAATCCACGAAGGTATACATTCTCATCGTTAGACAACGAATCTTTTACGGCATCCATGAATGCTTCAACTGTTGTAAGAACGGTTGTCTTGTCAATACCGGTTTTCTTTGTAATCTCGTTTACAATATCTGCTTTAGTCATTTTTCCTTAAAAAAAATATTATTACTAGGTTTTTGCTAATTTTTTGGACTGCAAATATATAGCTTTTTGGTCTGCTAAAAAAATATATTCTGCACATTTTTCTAAAAAAGTGGAGGCATTAAGTTTTCTTAGAGTCAAAAGAGTTACTTTTGTACTGCTTTTGGATAGTATTTGCAAGATAAATGTAAGACGAACAACCGATATGGGAATGAATATTTTTAGTAAAGCAATTATAGACTGGTATAAGGAGAATAAACGAGAATTGCCCTGGCGGGAATCTTCGGATCCTTATCTGATATGGATTTCCGAAATTATTCTTCAGCAGACACGCGTGGCGCAAGGCTACGATTATTTTCTACGGTTTATCAAGCGTTTTCCTGATGTGCAGAGCCTGGCGGATGCGGACGAGGATGAGGTGATGAAGTTCTGGCAGGGGTTGGGATATTATTCGCGTGCCCGTAATCTTCATGCGGCGGCGAAAAGCATGAACGGTGTTTTCCCTAAGACATATCCGGAAGTACTTGCTCTGAAAGGGGTGGGAGAGTATACGGCAGCGGCTATCTGTTCCTTTGCCTATGGAATGCCTTATGCGGTGGTGGACGGCAATGTGTATCGGGTGCTTTCCCGTTATTTCGGTGTTGATACGCCGATTGATTCGACGGAAGGGAAGAAGTTGTTTGCTGCCTTGGCGGATGAAATGCTGGACAGGAAGCAGCCGGCTCTTTACAATCAGGGGATTATGGATTTCGGTGCGGTACAGTGTACGCCACAATCGCCTGACTGCCTGTTTTGCCCGTTGGCGGAGAGTTGTTCGGCACTTTCTGCGGGAAGGGTGGCACAACTGCCGGTGAAGCAGCACAAGACGAAGACAACGAATCGTTACTTTAATTATATTTATGTACGTGCGGGCGCGTATACCTTTATAAATAAACGGACGGCGGATGATATTTGGAAGAATTTGTTTGAATTGCCGTTGATAGAGACTTCGGTTGCTTTGTCGGAGGAGGAGTTTCTGGCTTTACCCGAATTTAGGGAGTTAGTGGCAGAGGGGGAGAAACCGGTCGTGGTGCGTTCGGTTTGCAGAGAGGTGAAGCACGTGCTGTCTCATCGGGTGATTTATGCTAATTTCTATGAGGTGACTCTGCCCGCAGAGTCGGCTTCTTTCGGTAACTATCGGAAAATAAAGGCGGAGGAACTGGGGCAATATGCCGTCCCCAGATTGGTGCACGCTTTTATTGAGAAGTATGTCGATTCGAAATAAAAGTTACAACAATCCTTGCATTCTATTGTTATTCTGTTTAATTTTGGCAGCAGATTTGAATTAAAGAATGATAAACTTGATACATATATGTCAGTGAACAGAGTGATATTGATAGGTAACGTGGGACAAGATCCACGGGTGAAATACTTTGATACGGGGTCGGCAGTGGCAACTTTTCCGTTGGCTACGACCGATCGCGGATATACATTGCAAAATGGTACGCAGATTCCCGAAAGAACTGAATGGCATAATATTGTAGCATCCAACCGTCTGGCTGAAATCGTGGATAAGTATGTACACAAAGGTGACAAACTGTATCTGGAAGGAAAGATCAGAACTCGCTCTTACAGCGACCAGTCGGGAGCTATGCGCTATATCACCGAGATTTATGTGGACAATATGGAAATGTTGACCCCGAAAGGGGCCGGCCAAGGTGCGGGCACTTCTGCACAACAGGGGGCTGCAACACCGTCACAACAGCCGCAGCAAATGCAACAAAACCAACAGCCGCAGCAGTCGCAGGCGCAACCTGTACAAGATAACCCGGCAGATGATTTGCCGTTCTAAATACTGTGACAGTGTGCCAACTGGTTTATAAAAGCTGATTGGCACATTGTCTTTTGTTTAACTAAAATATATACTCTTTGGACTCAGATGGTTATTTAAGCCAATTGGCTGACATTTTCAACGGTATTACCGTAAACACTCCTTCTATCTCTGCTATTATTGCCATAGTGCTGGCTGGTGTGCTCCTGCTTGCTTCCGGCTTTGCTTCGGCTTCAGAAATAGCTTTTTTCTCGCTTTCTCCCTCGGACAAGAATGATATTGACGAACGCAAACATCCTGCTGACGAAAAGATAAGCTTTCTTCTGGATGATTCCGAACGTTTGTTGGCAACGATATTGATTACTAATAATTTTGTGAACGTAACCATTATCATGCTCTGCAATTTCTTCTTTATGAATGTGTTTGTATTCCATTCTCCGTTGGCAGAGTTCCTGATATTGACTGTTATTCTTACTTTCTTACTGCTGTTGTTCGGTGAAATCATGCCGAAGATTTATTCGGCGCAGAAGACGTTGGCTTTCTGCCGTTTCTCCGCACCGGGGATTTATGCCTTGGAAAAGGTATTCTATCCGATTGCTTCTGTCTTGGTGCGCTCTACTACTTTCCTGAACAAGCACTTCGCCAAGAAGAATCATAATATTTCCGTAGATGAACTGTCGCATGCACTGGAGTTGACGGATAAGGCGGAAATCTCCGAGGAGAATAATATTCTGGAAGGGATTATCCGTTTTGGTGGCGAAACGGTAAAGGAGGTAATGACGTCGCGCCTGGATATGGTCGATCTGGATATCCGTACCCCTTTCAAGGAGGTGATGCAGTGTATCATTGAAAATGCTTATTCGCGTATTCCTATTTATTCCGGTTCGCGGGATAATATAAAAGGGGTGTTGTATATTAAAGACCTTCTGCCGCATGTGAACAAAGGAGATAACTTCCGTTGGCAATCATTGATCCGGCCTGCTTATTTTGTGCCGGAGACAAAGATGATTGATGATTTGCTTCGTGATTTTCAGGCGAACAAGATTCATATTGCTATCGTTGTGGATGAGTTCGGAGGTACTTCCGGACTGGTGACAATGGAGGATATCATTGAAGAAATTGTTGGTGAGATACATGATGAATATGATGATGAGGAACGCACGTATGTCGTGTTGAATGACCATACTTGGATATTTGAAGCTAAGACTCAGCTTACGGACTTTTACAAGATTGCGAAAGTGGACGAAGATGAGTTTGAGAGAGTGGTAGGGGATGCCGATACACTGGCAGGGATGTTGCTTGAGATTAAAGGTGAATTTCCCGCATTGCATGAGAAGGTGACTTATCATAATTATGAGTTTGAAGTGCTGGAAATGGACAGCCGCCGTATTTTAAAGGTGAAGTTTACGATCCTGCCGAAAGAAGAAACGGAAGGGGCGGAAGACAAAGAGTAAAATGGGATTATTTCTACAAGATAAAACGAATGATACACAATGGGCTGTCTGGAAGGTGGAGGAATCACTGGAGGCATTGCTGGCTCTTTTACCTGATGCGCGCAGGGTCTGTTGTGAACAGGAACTTTTGCAATTTGCTTCCGAACGGAGAAAGATAGAGTGGTTGTCTGTCCGTGTCTTATTGTACTTTATGTTGAAAGAAGATAAACAAATAGGGTATTCTTCGGAAGGCAAACCGTTTCTGACTGATGATTCCTTTTTTATCAGTATTTCGCATACGAAAGGGTATGTGGCGGTGATTCTTAATCCCAAAACTCCTGTTGGCATTGATATTGAACAATATGGCAAACGGGTACATAAAGTTTTCGATCGTTTTATTCGTCCGGATGAGCAGGTAGAGGCTTATCAGGGAGATACTACGTGGGGGGGGCTGTTGCACTGGTCGGCAAAGGAAACGGTTTTCAAATGCATGAAGAATGCCGATGCTGATTTGCGGAAACTTTGTTTATCGCATTTTATTCCTCAAAAGGAAGGCACTTTTCAGGTTAGAGAATATGCGACGGAAGGGCAGTCACTCTTTTCTGTGGGGTATCGTATCTGTGAGGACTTTGTGTTGACGTGGACTTCGTGTTGACGCGGACTATGTATTCTATAAAAAATAACGGTGAGCAATGAGTGGAGTCTCCACAAATTGTTCACCGTTTATCTTTGGTCACTTATCTTTCTTGTTAAGTCTGTAACTTAGTGCGCCAGACGGACAGAATGATTGTTTTATTTCTCAATTAACGTGATGCCGTCAAGACAGAAATAGGCAGCAGTTTTTATACCATATTCATTTTTATCACTAGAGTCGGGTATAAATTTAACTTTTACAGCATTTTGGAGCGGGGTTAGGTCAAACCATATCCATTCTTTAATAGGAAGGTCATTATCGGTCTTATAATTTGCTAATAAGATTTCTGCTTTTCCTGTTTCATTACCAGCTTCATCGTATCCTGTTGCTGTAACTTTATACCAATCTCCCGCCTTGAAAGCCCTTGCATAACCGTCTCCTTGTATCATACCCATGTATGCCCATGTACTGTTTGCTATCCAGGTTCCTTTTAATTTATAGTTAGTATCTAATATGGTCAGAATTGCTGGAGTTCCATATTCTCCGTCGGTACTGTCTACACCAATATACACACTACCAATTTTAGCTTTACCTGTTATTGGTGCAGGACTATTGGCTGTTTGATTATCTGTTATATTCATATAAGAAAATCCGGCAAAACTATAACCGGAACCCCAGTCGGCATAATAGTGGTTGAAATTAATTAAGTTTTTAGGATCTTTGAAATCAGTTTCTTGGAATGCCTGATTGTTGGGGGTACCGTCTGCGATAAATTGACTGTTTTCCTCGGTCAATAGATTCTCAAAACTAACGACCACTTCGTTTTTTACATCATCGTCATCATCCCCGCAACTGCAAAATACAAATACTGACAACAGTAGTAATAAAGATAATTTCTTCATGTCCTTTTTTAATTTTTAGTTATTAATTGTTTTATTGATTAATTCTTGAAATGCAGGTTTTCGACAGTTGTTACTTCTGTCGATATTTCTCCCATTTGCCCTGCGTCTTGATTGACGGCAGTCATGATTTTCACAAAGTCTATACAATCCAAAACGATGGATTCTCCATTGCTGTCTATTGCCCAGTCTATTTTAAAATTACTGCCTTCTTTATCATTGCGATGATTGTCGGCATATCCCCACGGATAGCAATATCCTACCCATAATCCATTTTCCGGAACAGCATTGTCCTTTAAGCGTGTTCCCCGGAATGTTATTTCATTTTCCTGTATCCATACAGGATAATAGGACTCTTGATTATGAAAGCTGTTCCGGAGGATTTCACCTTCGTTTCCTTGATTGTCTTTCCAAGAGACATTCTGGTTTGCCGGTTCCGGTCGATAATAAGTGATCTCATATCCACGTGTCTCCGTATCTTTCCCGTATTCGCTTCCGGCCAGCTCATACCACTCATCATCGGGTTCTCCATTACCATTTACATCTTTAGATACAAATACGATACCCGGTTCGGCGCTTCCCCCTAATTTTCCTGTTTCTGTTTTCAGATTGTAATAAGCATTTCCTTTTATCTTGAAATCATACTCTCCTTCTACGTTCGGGATTGATTGCGGGAAACCCAGAACAATGTAACCGCCGAATCCTCCTAAAGTGATGATTGATTTTTGCCGTATTTTGCGGGTTGCTTCTTTCAGTATATCATCATAGGTAAATCCATTTTTATAGGCAGATGTAGTAGTATTGATAAATTGTCCCGGAGCCGGCCTGTACTCCCATACCTTATTGGCAAAAGCCAATGAATTTTCTGTTTCTCCGGTATCATCAATATCGCTTCGGGAAGCCTTGTCGCTGAATACGATTGTATTTGGATTCAGTCCGATATTATTCAGGCGGAACAAGAGTTGTCCTTGTTGATTGAAACAAAGCAAATCTCCATATACGGTGTAGTCATAAGCGTCTGTGATATATATATTCCCACTGTAGGGATTGACATTGATTCCATAAGGAGTGCTGATATTGGTTCCGTCCGTAATGAAATTTTCACGGACGGTTTCTCCTGTTTTTAGATTGAATGTCTTGATAGAAGCGGTTTGTGTACTGTAATTATAGTTATATAGATAAGCAATCTCTCCGTCAATAGCAAAGTTTTGTACTCTCTCATTATAGTGGGTGACTACCTTTGTCCGGCAGTCTATTTTTGCGAAATTATAATCTCCGGCTTCTACATCTTCGCCACGGGTGGCTACATAAACGACTTTTTCTTTCGTATCGGCAATGATCTTTCCCGGATTCGGACCTACGATAATTTTATCGGTTTCCTTGAATGTAGCGATGTCAACCACGGACACTGTATTGTCTACTCCCAATCCCGACGCATGGTCCAATCCGCCGGAGTTGGAAACATATAACTTGTCATCCTGTACACAAATTCCGTCAGGATTACGTCCCACTGTTGTCATAGCGTCTATGGCAAGCGAAGCCGTGTCAATACGTGCTACCGTACCGTCATAAGAACAGACATAGGCTTTTTCTTTATGAAAAGCAATGTATCGCGGTTCCCGGGGATTTCCGTTCTCTGTCAGCATTTGAATCTGTTTCAGCGAGTTTCCCGTTTGGAAATCCACTATTTCTATCGTACTGGAAACGTTGGCTACAATATATATCTTGCTACCGTAAATTGCCAGATCATTAGCCGTATCTCCCAGTCCCCGGTGATTGATCGTCTTGAAATAATTGCGTACCATTCGCTGGTTATTGAAAGAAAAACGCATCAGCGAACTGTTATTCTGATTGAACAATCCTTCGCACAATGCATAGAGTTCGGCTGTATCCGTCTCTGTCGGGTCACCTGTGATGTCCGATGAGGTGAAGGGCTTGTCCTCCATATCATCGCAAGCGTTGAGTAATAATAGTAGCGGCAGACAGAACCAGAATATATATGTCAATTTCCTTTTCACGTCCATAATATCCTTTTAATATTAATATCTTATCTTCAACGTTGCCCTGACTGAACGGCCGGGCATGGGGAAGAACTGAACAATCTCGTAATTTTTATCCAGCAGATTCAAAACCTCTACGCTAAGAGACGTTGTAACTTTTCTTATCCGGAAGTCTCGGCCGGCTGAAATACTGTGATCGCTGTAACTGGCCAACCGGTTTTCGGGAATGTTCTGTCCCAACGCATAACGTTTTCCCGAAAAGAGGAACGAATAAGATAAATCTATCCAGGGTGTTTCGATGCCCGCTTGTCCCGAAGCGGAGACGCGGGGGGTGTAGGCTATCTGATGTTTATAAGTCGATTTGTTCGAGCTGGCGTCCGGAGTTGTGACATCTAATGCCCGTTGATAAGTATAGTTCCCGGAAAAATTGATACGGATACTTTCCCGGGGTTGGAGCGATAGGCTTCCTGTGGCGTCAATACCTTTGATCTCTACACTGCCCAAATTCCTCATGCTCCACACAGCAAGGTTCTTGGTCGGGTAAGCAATGATTTTGTCCGTCACTTTGTTATAATATGCGTCAACGGTTGCCGACAGGTAGGGCAGGAATGTACATACATTTCTGCTATACGTCAAACCGATATTGTATTGACGGGCATTTTCGGGTTTCAATTTGCTGTTACCCACTTCCTGATAATATAAATCATTGAAACTAGGCAAACGGAAAATATCTTTGTAGAAGAAACGGACACGAAATTCTTCATTCCGGAAAGGCTTGAATGTGGCGCTGACGTAAGGAGTTAATTTGCGGTGATTGCCTGCGCTTCCTCCCTTGTCGGCCTGCTCGTTGATAACGGTTGCCAAGGCGGAAACAGATAGAGTGAACCATTCGTTGACGTATTTTCCGGCAATGGCTGTCAACCACGAATAGCGTGTGGGATGTGCAAAGTCTGCCATGTTGGCATTCATCGTGTTGATACTGCCGTCGGTAGATAATGAAAACGAAAGATTGTTCAGCAGCCTGTATAACACGGAGGCGGAAAGATAGTATTCCTGCTGGTAATAGCTGTTCTCTGTTTTGCCTTCATTGTTTTTGATAGCAGGGTCCAGATAATGCTGGTAACTCCAGTTCCATTTGGCAGAAGTCCGGAATACCCATTGCCGGCTGAATTCCTTTTTATATTGGCTTTGTATAAATGTATTTTTGTCCCAGAGGTGCTGTGCGGAAAAGTCGTTATATAGCGTGGTCGCTTTCGGCAATCCCCTGGAAGACTGGAAGTAGTAAGCTTTTAGCCGCCATTGCTCTTTGTCGGAGAAGTTGCCGTAAAGCCCGGCTTCGGCACGGAACGTTTCGACATCCGTGTTCTTCCGTTTTTCACGTGAAGTCAGGTCGTCTGCTGCGTTTCCATAACGTAGCGTGTACGGATATTGTCCGTCTGACGACATCCATTCACCGTTCGCCGAAACTGTCCATTGGGGGCTGAGTTGTTGTTCCAATAAGATAGAGGGATTGACAAGTCCCCACGAACCGGTTTTGAAAGCAGCGCTTATATTAGTTCGTTTCCCTTTCTCAAAGCGGGGAGTGAGCGTCTGTATGTCCAATATTCCTGCAGAAGCGAAGAAACGTGCCGGTTGGAAGATATTGTCACTCTGCCCGTTGCTCAACGAAAGTTGATCTACATTATCAAGTGAGAAACGGCCGATGTCGATCTGTCCCGTCTGACAGTCCGTTATGGCAATTCCGTCATAGCCTACGGCGGTGTGCTGTGCTCCCAAACTGCGTATGGAGACAGTTTTCAGACCTCCTATGCCTCCGTAGTCTTTTACAGTCACACCGGCAAAATGCTTCACCGCATCGGACACTTGCAAGGCGTGCAGATTCTTCAGGGCTTCTTTGGAAAATAGTTGTAGAGGTGCAGTAGAACGGACCTCACGGGTCTGGTAAATATCAGAAACGGTAACCTCCGGAATAAAATAGGTATGCGTTGTATCCACTTTCTGCTGTTGTGCAAAAAGCGGTATGGATAGAAATTGGCAGCAGAATGCTGCACAGATACTCATATAAAACGTCACATATCTCATCCTTGATTTTCTGGCTGTTTTCACATTTTAAAAGTGTCCGGGCGAAATCCCTTCGACCGGACACGCTAAATAAACTTTGGCAGAGTTTATTAATTTAAACATACTTTCTCTGAATCAGAGTGATGAATGAAATGATAGACGAATTGTCCGGTTCATTAGACTCAACGCTTTTTCCTCGAAAGCAGTGAAATTGGTTGCACGGCAGGTCTTCTGACTTGTTCCTGTTGCGGGCGCCTTCCCGGAAGTTTCTTTCCAGTGGCTAAAAGTAGGTTGCTCGCAACGTAATGTGTGGAACTTACAGCAGCGGGACTGTTCAGGATTTACACCTGATTCCCTTTTAATCGCTTCCCTCGTATGTGAGAGTTGCAAACCGATGCGCGACAAAGATAGATAGTTTATTTGTTTTATGCAAGAAAGAAGAAGATTATTGATGTATCATCAGGTATTCTTCAATCGCTTGTGTGGTAGCATCTTTCAACAATACGGTTTTCTCTTTATTTAATAGGTATAAAGTAGGGATCGCTTTCAGGTCATACAGTTGTTTCTCTTTGATTGTGAATTTCTTATCATATCCGTTAATCCATTCTTTGGGAAATTCATTCAGATGTTTGCGCCAGTCATCCAACTCTTCATCGGGGTAGATAGAAAGGACGATCAGCTTCTTCTCCTTTATGAGTTGGCTGATGATAGGGGCTTGCTTTAAACCTTCGATTGTCTCCGTACAAGCGTGGCAACCGGGATTATTGATAAATAGCAGAAGATAATCGGCATTAAGCTGATAGAGGGAGCCTTGAGCGCCGGAAGCAAGGGTATAGGTGAAGTTTATAGCTTTGGTGCCTATGCGGTTCTTTTGAGCTAATTCCAACCGTGCCTTGGGGCGTACTTTTTCTATCTCTTCCAATACGGGAGAGGCTGCCATTGCTTCCAATACGGGAATATAAAATTCCTCGTTACGCATCGGAGAGTTGGGGTCATATAAGTATTTATCCGCTAAATCGGTGATGTAGGCGAATACTTTCTTGTCTACGTTTGTGCGGTCGATCGTTTTGCGTATAGCTTCCTGTGCGGTTTTGAGGGGGACATGATTCAGAATGTCGCAGTAATCCACCCACGCCTGTTCGGTTATTTCCGGATGATGAATGTAGTTGGTGTCGGCGAAGTTCACATTATCCCAGTAGTGCTTTACTAAGAACTCGGCACGTTGTTCCGGTGCTACCATTATTTGAGGGATAGCGGGCAGCGTGAAAGTCTTGATAGTGTCCTGTGACACTTCGTTTTTAGTCTGGCTTGAAGCATTCCCGCTTTTGCAGGACCAAAGGAGGAGGAAGCAGAGAATGGGAAGGATATTTAAGTTTGTTTTCATGACTTGCTGTTCTACATTTATCTGATTATTTTTCAAGTTGCAGGCAAAGATAACTCCCTTTTTATTTTATTCAAAACATTCTTCTTTTTTTGTTCGGCAGGATATTATTTGAAGTTATCAGTTAACTATAATTTCGTCGGAGGGACTTGACAAATGCTTTTTTATGTTGTATATTTGTAGACAGAGAACGTGAAATCAATAACAGAAGAATGAAAAAGTATGGAATAAAAGTAGAAAGTGGTGTAATTTTACAACAAATATAGATTGTCTCCTCCTTTTTTGATGAGGGGAAGGGCGATCAATACTGGCTAAAGGCTGCGAATTTTATAAGGTTCGCAGCCTTTTTTGTTGTATTATTTCGGATGTTTTTCTATGAATTTTTATTTTAAAGTTTATAATAAACGGAGGGGACGTTTATAATAAACGATCATTGAATTTATTAATAACGATAAGAACGTTTATGTAGTGGAATGTTCGTTTTTTTATATAACGCTTATTCTAAGTCTCGAGATTTGTATTTTTATGGTAATAATAATTGAAGTCTTTCTCCGGTAATTTTTTCGGAACGTGTAAGCAGACTCGAATGAGACGAGTAATAATCTATATCTGCCGGAGAAAGATTATTTCTCTTTCCCCAGTGTAAACACGAATTCCAGTCCACCGCTTTGACTGCTTTTGGCGGAGATATTGCCGCCATGAATAATCACGGCATTTTTTACGATAGCCAGCCCCAAACCGGTACCGCCCAGTTTGCGTGAGCGACCTTTATCTACCCGGTAGAAACGCTCGAATAAACGGTTCAGGTGTTCGGCCGGTACGCCTACGCCCGTATCGGAGAAACTGAAATAGTAGAAGTTCTCGTCCTCACGGAAACAGTTGATGTTGATTTGAATATTCGTTCCGGCGTAAGCAATCGCATTATCCATTAAATTGCGGAAAATGGAGTAGAGCAGGGAGTAATTACCCTTGATCTGTATTCCCTTCTTTAATGAGTCGACGATAGTGATATGTTTTTCTTCCAATTCCAAAGCAACTTCGTTGATGATGTTACCTACCAATACACTGATGTCCACCCGTTCCATGTCGATCATGTTGGCGGCTTCGTCCATGCGCGTCAATACAGATATGTCACGCAACAGCCGGCTCAGACGATTACTTTGTGCATAACAACGTTCAAGGAAAGTGTTCATTTTCTCCCGTGAAATATTATCATTGTTGACGATTGTTTCCAGATACCCTTGGATACTGCTGACAGGTGTTTTCAATTCGTGGGCAATGTTCTGCGTCAGTTGGCGTTTCAGGCGCACCTGTTCTTCTTCCTGAGTGACATCGTTGATAGAAATCTCGAAACTGGCATCTTGGAAGATAATACATTCTACGATAAATGTCCGTCCGTTCTTATTAATAGTAATAGACATCCGCTTCTCATCTTTACTGAGCGAACGTTGTTGCTGGTTCTTGTTTATAAAATGGATAATCTCTTTCAGCTCACTGATTGCAAAGACCTCTTCCGTCGTTTCCAGGTTAGAGTCGGAAATCAGATTGCTGTATTGGGTAAAGAGATTGTTGACCAGAATCTCCTTTTTGTCTTTCGTGAATATCCCTAGTCCCTCGTGCGAAATCTGAAGATGGGTAATCAGTTTTTCACGTTCGATATAGAGTGCTTCTTTCGTTTCGTGCAGACGTTTGTAGATCTGAATGATATGCTGTGAAATTTCTCCCAGTTCGTTGTGCGGAAAGGCTGACTGCATCGCCATTTCGATAGGCTCATTCCGGTCGGCACGCATGGCAAACTCGCGGAGTTGGCTGATCGAAGTTCCCAGCTTATTGGTGAATTTATAGAAAATAATCATCAGCAATAAAGAAACAATCACGGTGAACCACAGGTAATGCGGGTCTGCTTTCAGGTTATTGATTAAGCTGACATTATACGGCAACGCCGACCGGACAATATAATCCCCGTAACGTGTGGCGGAGTAAAAATAAGGAAGTCCGGTGGTTTCGGAAGTACGGCGTACATCGAATCCGTTTCCTTCTTTCAAGGCTCTCTGCACTTCGGGACGGTCGCGGTGGTTTTCGTGT
Source organism: uncultured Bacteroides sp. (assembly GCA_959606905.1). The sequence goes on from CAUHML010000012.1 coordinate 13,251, forward strand.
TTTATTTCTTGTGTCTTATAACTGTCATAAATGACATTTCCCTGCAAATCAATCAGCGTCACACGCAAATCCTTCAATGCATGGTTACGGATATATTTGTCGGTAGTTTCTTCGATAGCCGGACTATCGTTCAGTTGTTCGTACAGCCGGCTGTTATAGTCTTGTAACTGTGTATTCAGCAGTTCGACTTTATATTCCCTTTCCCGTTGGTACTGATAGGCGATGAAACAGATTGCGAATACCAGGAACAACGAAATGACCGAAAGAAAGAGTTTCCGGCTGAAAGAGAGGAAATGTTTTTGATTGACAGGTAGGTTCATAATCAATAATTATTCTGCTTCGAAACAGTATCCGTATCCGAGGCGGGTGACAATGCATTTGCCGTATTCGCCTATCTTTTTCCGCAAGCGGGTGATATTTACGTCGATAGTACGGTCGAGCACGTAAACTTCATTGCTCCAGATGCGGGTGAGGATATCTTCGCGTGAAAATACACGTCCTTTGTTCTGTACCAATAGAAGCAATATTTCAAATTCTTTTTTAGTAAGCTGCACTTCTTCGCCGTCGATACTAACCTTTTTCTTGGTAATATCAATGACCAATGACTGATAGACGAGCCGTTCGGGGGCTCTTTCCGTTTCCGCTGTTGCGGTACGCCGGAGTACGGCCTTCACACGTGCGATCACTTCACGCAGGGAGAAAGGCTTGGAAATATAATCATCCGCTCCCAGGTTAAAGCCTGTGACCGTATCGTTTTCCGTATCTTTGGCTGTGATAAAGATAATGGGCACTTTAGCTGTTTTCTTGTCTTTTTTCAACATATTCGCCATTTTGAAGCCGGAGATTTCTCCCATCATCACATCGAGGAGAATCAGGTGATAACTGCTGATGTCCATTTTTAGCGCTTCTTCGGCAGAATTGGCGGTATCCACTTCATAACCTTCGTTTTCAAGATTGAATTTCAGAATCTCACAGAGGTCTTCTTCATCGTCGACAACTAAAATACGGGTTTCGTTCATAAGATATATGTATTAATGTGATATGACAAAGTTAGTCTTTTTTTTATTTCGGGACAAAGATGAGGAGACTTTGTTACGGGCGGATGAAACAAATATTACAATCGTATTACATTCGGCGGAATACGGCTGTTCGGACGAAATTTAATAGTTTTTATTGGCCGGGGGAGGAAAAAACGTTTGTTATTTGTTATCTTTGTTAGAGAAATAGAATAGCAATAGATTAAAATACAACTTGCAAGCAATGATAAAATTTGACTTGAAAAATCACAGGCGCGAAGTGATAGGGGCGATCATCGTCCTTTTCCTTCTGATAGGAGGGATTTCCGTTTTTAAATACACCTCTTTCAATTCCGGTTTCGAGATTGTTGATGATCTGGGAGGGAATATCTTTCCTTCCGCCATACTGTCGGTAGCCACCACGGATGCGCAAGTAATCACGCCTTCGGACTCTATGTATCTGGGAAATCCGAAGTCATGTATTGCCGTGCGGGTGAAATCAAGAACCGCTTATAGCCGTGTGCGTATCGAGGTGGCGGAGACGCCTTTCTTCTCCCGTTCCGTGTCGGAGTTCGTTCTAAATAGACCGCGGACTGAGTATACCATTTATCCTGATATAATCTGGAATTATGAAGCATTGAAAAATAATGTTCAGGCCGAGCCGGTCAGCGTAGCCGTGAAGGTGGAAATGAACGGAGACGACTTAGGCCAGCGGGTGCGTACTTTTTCAGTACGCAGCATCAACGAGTGTCTGTTGGGATATGTGGCAAACGGAACAAAATTTTATGATACCAGTATCTTCTTTGCCGCCTATGTCAATGAAGAAAATCCTATGATTGACCAATTGCTTCGCGAAGCGTTGAATACCCGTATCGTGAATCGTTTTCTGGGATACCAGAGTAAGGCGAAAGGTGTGGTAGACAAGCAAGTCTATGCTCTTTGGAACATCTTGCAGAAACGCAAATTCCGTTACAGTTCGGTTTCCAATACCAGCCTGTCGAGCAATGTTGTTTTCTCGCAACGGGTCCGCACGTTTGATGATGCACTGGACTCTTCACAAATCAACTGTGTGGACGGTAGTGTGTTGTTTGCGTCGTTGCTTCGTTCTATCAATATAGACCCGATTCTGGTACGTACTCCGGGACACATGTTCGTGGGGTATTATACCGACAACTCCCATAAAGACATGAACTTCCTTGAAACAACAATGATTGGGGATGTTGACTTGGATGATTTCTTCCCCGACGAGCAACTGGATTCCACCATGGTAGGTAAATCACAGAACGAAATGTCTCTGCTCACCTTCGAGAAATCCAAACAATATGCCAACAAGAAGTACAAAGAGAACGAAGAAGGTATCCATTCCGGAAAGCTGAATTATATGTTTTTGGAGATTTCCAAAGAAGTACGCAGGAAAATACAACCGATAGGGAAGTAGTGAACACTTTTTTTCGTATTTTTGCCCGAGTAATCATTTTAATGAAAAAGGATGCAAGGCAAGAAATTTATCTCTCCCGGAGCATGGTTTTCTATGAACTATCCGTCGGACTGGAATGAGTTTGAAGACGGCGAAGGCTCTTTTCTTTTCTATAATCCCGATGTATGGACGGGAAACTTTCGTATATCTGCATTTAAAGGCAATGCTACTTACGGCAGGGATGCCGTTCGGCAGGAACTGAAAGAGAATGAATCGGCTTCATTGGTGAAGGTCGGGGCATTGGAGAGTGCATATAGCAAGGAAATGTTTCAGGAGGAAGGAAAATACTATACTTCTCACCTGTGGATTACCGGTATCGGCAATATCGCTTTCGAATGTTCGTTTACCGTTCCCAAAGGCGGAAGTGTGAAGGAAGCAGAGGAGGTTATCGCCACTCTGGAGATTCGCAAGGAGGGTGAGAAATATCCGGCGGAACTTATTCCTGTCCGTCTCTCCGAGATTTATCAGATTAATGAAAGCTACGAGTGGGTGGTATCTACCGTGAAAGAGGAACTGAAGAAAGATTTTCAGGGAGTGGAAGACGACTTGGAAAAACTTCAGCAGGTGATTGACAGTGGCAAGATAGGACCGAAGAAAAAGGACGAATGGCTGGCAATCGGCATAACGGTATGCACCATTCTGGCCAACGAAGTGGAAGGCATGGAATGGAAGACCTTGATTGACGGCAACCGTGAAGCTCCCGTACTTGACTACAAGGACCGGATTATCGACCCGATGAAGATAGCTTGGAGCAAAGTAAAAGCAGGGCAGCCTTGCAATGTTATTGAAGAATATAAATCCTTGATTATTAATTACTAACCACTACCTAACTAATTACTAAACTACGTGGCAGTACCTTATTTACAAGTAGACAACCTGACCAAGTCCTTCGGCGACTTGGTTCTTTTTGAAAATATATCTTTTGGCATTGCCGAAGGCCAGCGTGTGGGACTGATCGCCAAGAACGGTACCGGAAAAACAACCTTGTTGAATGTCATCGCAGGCAAAGAAGGATATGATAACGGAAATATAGTTTTCCGTCGTGACCTTCGTGTCGATTATCTGGAGCAAGACCCGCAATATCCTGAAGAATTGACCGTCCTTGAGGCTTGTTTTCATCACGGCAACAGTACCGTGGAACTGATAAAGGAGTACGAACGTTGTATGGAAACCGATGGACATCCCGGGATGGATGAGCTTTTGGTGCGTATGGACCAGGAGGAGGCATGGGAATATGAACAGAAAGCCAAGCAAATCCTTTCTCAACTCAAAATCCGTAACTTCGACCAGAAAGTGAAGCAGCTCTCCGGCGGACAGTTGAAACGTGTCGCCTTGGCTAACGCCCTGATTACTGAACCGGACTTGTTGATTCTTGATGAGCCTACCAACCACCTTGATCTGGATATGACCGAATGGCTCGAAGAATATCTCCGCCGTACCAATCTCAGCTTGCTCATGGTGACGCACGACCGTTATTTCCTCGACCGTGTCTGCTCGGAGATTATCGAAATAGACAATCGGCAGCTTTATCAATATAAAGGGAATTATAGCTATTACCTCGAAAAACGTCAGGAACGCATCGACGCAAAAAGTGTGGAGATAGAACGTGCCAATAACCTCTATCGTACCGAACTTGACTGGATGCGCCGGATGCCGCAGGCACGCGGACATAAGGCCCGTTATCGGGAAGATGCTTTCTACGAACTTGAAAAGGTGGCGAAGCAACATATCCGCAATGATAATGTGAAACTGGAAGTAAAAGCCTCTTATATCGGCAGCAAGATATTCGAAGCCGATCATCTTTATAAGAGTTTCGGTGACTTGAAGATTCTGGATGATTTCTCTTATATTTTTGCCCGTTATGAGAAAATGGGAATTGTAGGTAACAACGGAACGGGAAAGTCTACATTTATCAAGATACTCATGGGGCAGGTACAGCCTGATAGCGGTACGGTGGATATCGGCGAAACGGTTCGTTTCGGTTATTATTCGCAGGACGGTCTCCGGTTTGACGAACAGATGAAGGTGATTGATGTGGTACAGGATATTGCCGAGGTCATAGAACTGGACAACGGCAAGAAACTGACGGCATCCCAATTCCTTCAACATTTCCTGTTTACTCCCGAAACGCAGCATAGCTACGTTTATAAATTGAGTGGAGGTGAACGTCGCCGTCTGTATCTCTGCACAGTTCTGATGCGTAATCCCAACTTTCTGGTGCTTGACGAGCCTACCAACGACCTGGATATTATAACTTTGAACGTGCTCGAAGAATATCTTCAGAACTTCAAAGGTTGTGTCATTGTGGTGTCACACGACCGTTACTTTATGGATAAGGTAGTGGATCATTTAATGGTATTCAACGGACAGGGAGATATCCGTGACTTTCCCGGAAATTACAGTGATTACCGAGATTGGAAAGATGCGAAAGCGCAACAGGAAAAAGAGGCTGAGAAACCGCAGGAGGAGAAGACGGTCCGTGTCCGTCTGAATGATAAGCGGAAGATGAGCTTCAAAGAAAAACGTGAGTTTGAACAACTGGAAAAAGAAATAGCCGAACTGGAAACGGAGAAGGCGCAGATTGAAGAACAGCTGTGCAGCGGTACGCTCTCTGTGGACGAACTGACCGAGAAGTCAAAACGATTGCCGGAAGTGAATGACCTGATTGATGAAAAGACTATGCGCTGGTTGGAACTCAGCGAAATAGAAGGTTGAATTCCGAATAACAATAAACCCGAAAATTCTGATAACCAGATACCCCTGATAACATAAACCTTTATGACAAACCTGACCAATTATCATAGTCATTGCCTGTATTGCGACGGACGGGCTAATATGGAAGATTTTATCCGCTTTGCTATCAGCGAAGGCTTTACTTCCTATGGCATTTCTTCCCATGCCCCGTTGCCGTTCTCTACTGCATGGACAATGGAATGGGATCGGATGGATGATTACCTTTCTGAATTCTCCCGTCTCAAAGAAAAGTATGCTGATAAAATAGAATTGGCAATCGGCCTTGAAATAGATTATCTGGATGAGGACAGCAATCCTTCTTTGCCTCGTTTTCAGGATTTGCCGCTTGATTACCGGATCGGTTCGGTACACATGCTGCATTCTCCGGAGCGGGAAATCGTGGATATTGATACTCCGGCAGATACTTTCCGTCAATTAATAGACAAGCATTTCGATGGTGACTTGGATTATGTGGTTCACCTTTATTATAAGAATCTGCTTCGTATGGTAGAATTAGGGGGATTTGATATTGTAGGTCATGCGGATAAGATGCATTACAATGCTTCCTGCTATCGTCCGGGGTTATTGGATGAACCGTGGTATGATACATTGGTTCGCGGATACTTCACGGCCATTGCCGAACACGGCTATATTGTAGAAATCAATACCAAAGCTTATCATGAACTGGGAACATTCTATCCTAATGAACGATATTTCACTTTCTTGAAAGAATTAGGTGTTCGGGTGCAGGTTAATAGTGATGCTCACTATCCGGAAAGGATAAATAATGCTCGTGCCGAAGCTCTGGCTGCTTTGAAGAAGGCAGGTTTCACTTCGGTTGTAGAGTGGCATGATAGAAAATGGGAGGACACGGGAATATCAGTTCCTCGGTGACCGGTTATTTATTTGTAAGTTGGAGTGCAAAAGATTCGTGAGACACGATTTCTTTCTTTTTTATATGAATGATATAAGTGCCCGGTTCTGAGATAGCAATCGGATTATCATTGTCTATTAGTAAATTGGTAGGATGATAAACACTTGCGTAACATAGATCATTGATGACAGCCGCTTGTGCTTTTTTATCATTGCGGATGATATGAACGGAGCGACTGTCGAAATCGCGCACTTTTTGTTGTGTGGTGGCTGGAAGTGTCAGATATACATAAGATGCAGGTGCATCTTTACGGTGTTTTAAGTAAACTGAGAATAATTTACTTTTTAGAATTTCGGGTTTGTACATTCCCATAAAATCTTTCCATTGTCCTTCTTTATTCTCGGTCAGAGTGATGCAAGTGTCCGCCTGCAAGATGATATATCCGGTATTATCATGGAAAATCCGTTTATTGTCATCAGACCATACTTTGCCTTTGCTGAACCGTTGGTCAATAGATGTCATAATAGTGGCTGTGCTGTCAGCATGGATGTTGCTTCCCATACATAATACATAGTTATCCGTAAATATCCAGGTTTTATTCGCCTCCAGTTTGTTACGTTTCAGCTGCATAGCAGTAATTCCGGTATTTTGGTAAGTCGTTCCTCCTACATAGGAACTGTGATTTCGCGCATCTGTTTTATTGGGATTAGGAATAGGCGCATTGCTTTCATAAGTAGTAATCCCCGGGATTCTTCTCCAATTCCAAAAAGGAAAAATGTTATGGTATTCATCTCCATGCACATACGTATACAATGCACCGTCGGCCATGTAATATCCTTTCAGGTTATCCTCGTTCACCAGTTCCGTGCCGATTACTCGTTCGGAAGCCATACGTACGGAAGCCAGCCAGGTAGGAGTACGGTGAACGGTATAGTCCGACTCCCGGAAATGTTTGTTTCCGGTGAATGAGTTGGGGACTTGTGAAAAAGAAGAATTTCGAAGAATCATTTTCTTTATTTGATCGGCAACTTCCGGTTCGCTGCTTTTCATTAATGAATGTGCGGCAAATAGTAAACTAAATCCTTTGTCAATATCTGCGTTGCGGAATAGTTGGCGGTTAAGCGCATTTACATCCCAATATCCCCTCCAGATAATCCATTGGTAACCTTCTAGTAGCAGGGAGGTGAGAATTCTTTGTTGTTCCTGTGAAAAAGCAAGGGTAGTGCCGGTAAATAGTTCCGAATAGAAACTCATATTGCATATAAAAGACAGGCCGTAATTGCCAAACTGTTGTTGGGGCCCGTGCTGGTGAAAACTCCAGTCAGCTTTGATTCCTTCTTTTTGTCCGAGAGTTATTTCAGAGGCAATAACTTTCCGTGCTTCTTTTGCCAGTTGCCAGTCATTCTGCAATAAAGCTCTGATTAGTACATTACCTGCCAGCCAAACTTTGTTCTGTCCTGTCATGCCGAAGGATGAATTCATCATTACTTTGATTGCGCCTTGTTTTTCCGGTTCGCTCATTTCTTGTTCGAACAATAGGAATGCGGGCCCGAGTGTACGTGGAATGCCGATTTGATTATACCACCAATTTTTGCATACCAGTTTTCTACTGAACCAGAAATTCATTGCTTGATGAATGGCGTTAGTCAGTCGGGTTCTTTCAGACGGTTTAAGTATCTGCTTTTTCTGGTAATGGTATTTAGTGAGTTTCAATATCCGTTCGGTATGTTTTTTCGGTTCCCACCCGGAACGTTTCGTATCTGCGTAGTTGATATCTTCCCATGAACCGTCCGTATGGAGAGTATTTATTAAATGTTTGATTTCTTTAGGGGAGATAGGATATAGTTGTTGTAACTCAATTACATTCTGGTCCGAAGCTTCCTTCTCTGGAGGGATTGTTGATAATTGCCTAAGAATCACCTCCTTACCTTTATCTTTGCCGACAGTGGCATTTATATAGTTTCTTTTGATTAAGGCGACTGAGTCATTGAACGCTTCTTGTGCATCGAGCGGTGCATAGCTTAATAGACAAAGAAGTAACGAGAGATAAAGGTAAGAGGGTGTGATTTTCATATTTTCTATTCTAGACTGTTTTCGGATTGCTTTTCTGTATTTTATTTATTCTGTCCGTTTGCAGGCATTCGCCAGGAAAAACTCATTCAATGCATCTTCGTAATTTCCGTGAATCAGAATATGATGATTGCCCAATGGATTCTTCAGGAAATACTCGGCGGGAGTATTCATACGGATACGTACCTGTGTACGGCACATATTGATATAATTCGTGTTTTCGGATAATGTTCCCGTGGACAAGTAATATTCATCCAGACATTCGCCGCCACATTTAATAATAGTCACGTCTCCTGTTGGAAGTAAGCCTTGGATAGCAATACCTTTTTCTGTCTCGAAGTGGTTGCGGATAATGTATCTTTCCGTTTGTTTAAGGCCTATGGTACAGTGAGCTAATATAAGCTCGTTGGTGCGGGAATTAATCATGGAAGGATTCGCCATGAATCCGTCTTTTCCGGTTAATGACTTCACGGCCAGCAAAGTAAATATCGACTGAAGATCCCCTTCACAACCTGCCATTATGCCATCGTCATTCAGCAAAGATAATGCCAGACAACCGGTAGTGTCGATTTGCTCAATCAGTTTGAAACAACTGAGTGTCAACGCCTCCAACTTTTCTTCTTCGCATACTTTCTTAATAGCCCGATATAATCGCATCGCTTTGATTAAATCTTCGGGAGTTCCTTCACGGCAAGCAAGAGCTTGTGAAGCAACGGCAGCACAGGAAGCGCCTACCTGTTCATCTGTGATTTGTTGAAAATGTTCATAAATTCGTTCCAATGGAATGTCTATGTATTCGATACCCCAACGGCGTTTTGCCAGAAGATAGTCAACATTGCTGGCGACCAACCAGGATGAAGGTGTTCCGATAACTCCGATGCGTTTGCCGAATAAAGAACGTTGTGCCCGGAAATTATTATAGAGTATATGTACACGTTGTATGATTGCCGGTAATTCACCGTGAAGAATTTCGCTTTTCATTCCTCTTCCGCGTAACCATGTAGATATCTCCAGAGCGGCTGCAAGTGAGTTTTGCATACCGTCGGCCAGTAAAATGGCAGGGCGGGGAAGTCGTTCGAAATGTTGGATGACCAGTCTTTCTACTCCGCCGGTAGCGATAAAAATAATCTTGAAATCATCACTCGTCAACTTGTCCATATCCTGATAATCGACAAGCTTGACAGTATAATATTTTTCGAGTTCGCTTAAAATCGCTTCATGCGAACTGCGCAGCGTGGCTTGTTTATGAAGTAGTGACGCAAATGAGATAAGGTGTATGGTCATTATGATATTGTTTTAAGTTTTCCGTATGACAAATGTATAGCTTTATTTTCAAAATCCCATAACGTTTTTAACCTTGCTAAGGTTTTTAAAGTTTTTATGTCTCTGTATTCAAATTATTGCGTACATTTGCAGCTCCAAGTAGAAAAAGTAAATAGTAATTAGTAATTTGTAGTTAAAATTATGCCAACCATATCCATTCGCGGAAACGAGATGCCTGCATCTCCTATCAGAAAACTGGCTCCTTTGGCAGACGCTGCCAAACAACGCGGAGTTCATGTATTTCACCTGAACATCGGACAGCCTGACCTGCCCACGCCTCAGGTCGCGATTGACGCGATACGCAACATTGATCGCAAAGTGCTGGAGTACAGTCCCAGCGCAGGTTATCGTAGCTATCGCGAGAAATTAGTAGGATATTATGCAAAGTTCAATATCAATCTTACAGCAGATGATATAATCATTACGTCGGGTGGTTCGGAGGCGGTGCTTTTCTCTTTCCTTTCCTGTCTGAATCCCGGGGATGAAATTATTGTTCCGGAACCGGCTTATGCCAACTATATGGCATTTGCTATCTCTGCCGGAGCGAAGATCCGCACTATCGCCACGACTATCGAAGAGGGTTTCTCACTTCCGAAAGTGGAGAAATTTGAAGAACTGATAAATGAACGTACCAAAGCTATCCTGATTTGTAATCCGAACAATCCGACCGGTTATCTGTATACCCGTCGTGAGATGAATCAGATTCGTGACTTGGTGAAGAAATACGATTTATTCCTTTTCTCCGATGAAGTATATCGCGAATTTATCTATACCGGTTCGCCCTATATTTCTGCCTGCCATTTGGAAGGCATCGAGAATAATGTGGTTCTGATTGACTCCGTTTCGAAACGTTATTCGGAATGTGGAATCCGTATCGGTGCGCTGATTACCAAGAACAAAGAGATACGTGACGCTGTTATGAAGTTCTGTCAGGCTCGTTTGAGTCCCCCTTTGATCGGACAGATTGCTGCCGAGGCTTCATTGGATGCTCCTGAAGAATATTCACGTGAGACCTATGATGAATATGTGGAACGTCGTAAATGCCTCATTGACGGATTGAACCGCATTCCGGGTGTTTATTCTCCGATTCCTATGGGAGCTTTCTACACGGTGGCGAAACTTCCGGTAGATGATTCGGATAAGTTCTGTGCCTGGTGTCTTTCGGACTTCGAGTACGAAGGGCAGACAGTCTTTATGGCTCCGGCTTCCGGTTTCTATACCACTCCGGGCTCCGGTATCAACGAGGTTCGTATTGCTTATGTATTGAAAAAAGAAGACTTGACCCGTGCGCTTTTTGTCTTGCAAAAGGCTTTGGAGGCGTATCCGGGAAGAACGGAATAAAAGATGTCTCTATCACTTTTCATAGCCCGGCGTATCTATCGTGAAAGCGATGGCGGAAAGCAGGTGTCACGTCCTGCGGTCCTCATTGCTATGGCGGGTATTGCTATCGGACTGGCTGTAATGATTATAGCGGTAGCGGTAGTGATCGGGTTTAAAAGTGAAGTGAGAAATAAGGTCATTGGATTTGGCTCGCATATCCAGATAACGAATCTGGATGCGGTCAATTCTTATGAGACACATCCGATTGTTGCTGGCGACAGTTTGATTGCCGCCCTTTCCGATTATCCTGAAGTGAGTCATGTACAACGTTATTCCACCAAACCGGGAATGATAAAAACAGACGACGCCTTTCAGGGAATGGTGCTGAAGGGTGTTGGACCGGAATTTGATTCCCGCTTTATGAAGGAATATCTGGTCGAAGGAGAAATTCCCGTTTTCAGTGATTCTGTATCTTCCAATCAGGTGCTTATTTCCAAGGCTTTGGCTACTAAGATGAAGTTGAAGCTAGGAGATAAAATTTATACCTATTATATACAAGATGAGGTTCGTGCCCGTCGTTTGACGATTGCCGGAATCTATCAGACTAACTTCTCCGAGTATGATAATCTTTTTTTATTGACTGATCTCAATCTGGTGAACCGCTTGAACGGTTGGCAGCGGGAGCAGGTGAGCGGAGTGGAATTGCAGGTTCGTGATTATGATAAGTTGGAAGACGTAACTTATGAAATCGCTATTGATACCGATAGTCAGCGGGATAAGTTTGGAGGCATATATTATGTACGGAATATTGAACAACTGAATCCCCAGATATTTGAATGGCTTGGCTTATTGGATATGAATGTATGGGTGATTTTGTTCTTAATGATAGGGGTTGCCGGATTTACCATGATTTCCGGTCTATTGATTATTATCATTGAACGTACTAATATGATAGGAATCCTGAAAGCGTTGGGAGCTGACAATTTCACTATTCGTAAGACGTTTCTTTGGTTCTCTGTTTTTCTTATCGGAAAAGGAATGCTTTGGGGAAACGTGATCGGTCTGGCATTCTACTTTATTCAATCTCAATTCGGAATTCTCAAACTCGACCCGGAAAGTTATTATGTCGATACAGTATCGGTCTCTTTCAATATCTGGCTTTTTCTTTTGATTAATATCGGTACATTGTTGTCGTCGGTGCTGATGTTGATCGGTCCTTCTTTCCTGATAACGAAAATCAATCCGGCAAACTCTATGCGATATGAGTAAGTCTTCCTTCCGGATATAAATAAACAGGTTTATTATCTTCTCATAAAATCACCTTTCCCTCGGAAAAGGCGGCATAGCTTGAAATTAAGAGATTGTATCGGTTGGAGAATATCGAATATGGGCAATGAGAAATAATATTTTCTACCTCCCCCCATTTCTTTGGCTGTCCGGTTAATCACAATAGCTTGCGTTATGTAACGAAGCAGCCATATCAATAATGCAATACCTGCTACCAGCCAATGAAAGTTGAGTATGCCGAATACGATACCTGCCATACAGGCGACATAGAATAACAGGCGGGAAAATGTTTCGAATCCCGACAGGTAACGTTGTGCTCCACGGTAGAAGCGTGCGGTAGCCATATAACTAATTTTTTCTTCCTTCCAGTCTTTGTAGCGATAGACGGGCTGTATACGCATCGTAGCGTTGAAGTCAGTTTCTACGCGCGTATTCGTTTTGGTTACTATTTGATTAATGAACAAGTCATCTTCTCCGCGTTGCAGGTTCAGATATTTGGAATATCCTTTTTGTTTGAAGAATAATTCTTTACGGTAAGCCATGTTACGACCGATACCCATATAGGGGTTTCCGGCCAAGGCGAACCCCAGATAACGTAAAGACTGAAATAATGTATCGAATGCGATACGTTTGTGTAACCAGCCTTTGATACGGTCGTATCCGCTGTACCCCAATACGATTTGCGTTTGCGAAGTGAAGTTGCGCGCCATAAGTTTCAGCCATTGGTTACTTGCAGGCATACAGTTGGTTTCCGTAAATACAAGCCAGTCGTGCTTGCTGGCTTTGATACCTAATGTCAGAGCTAGTTTCTTGTGGCTGATATAGCGGGCGCTGTCCGGTGTAAAACTATGGTAGAGATGAGGATATTTTTCTTCCATGTATCCCAGCACATCTTCTGTTTCATCAGTGGAAGCGTCATTGATAACAATGACTTCGAACTGCGGGTAATCTTGTTCCAGAATAGCAGGCAGAATTTTACGCAGGTTATCAGCTTCATTGCGTGCACAAAGAATGACGGAAAGTGGAGGCAATTCCCGTGAGAAGTGGGTTTCCTCTTTGCGTACAGTCTTATTGCGAACGTGTATCCGATTGTACAAACCGAAATAGTAAATAAGCTGAATGATAAAAAGAATACCTGCCGCCGATAAAAGAATCAGTTCGGCAGTATTGAATGTAAATGCTTCCATTGAATTTAAGTGTCGTTTTTACGCCCGCAAAAGTACGCATTTTTTCGATAGTTCCCTCATCTTGAAGGAAGGTTATTTCGCAAATCCAGATATTCTTTCTTGAACATATTCACGAAAAGGAAGAATAGCGAGAGTAATAACGGCCCGAAGATGACTCCCATAAATCCGAATAACGGCAAACCGATGACAACTCCGAAAATAGTGATGAGCGGATGTGTGTCCGCCATTTTCTTTTGAAGGATAAATCGGATCAGGTTGTCGGATTGTGACACGACGATGGCTCCGTATGCAGCGAGCCCGATTGCATGGAACCAGTCTCCGCTAATAGCCAGATAAGCGGCTACGGGAAACCATACCAATGCTGTACCTACCATTGGAATAATAGTTGCGAAGCAGGTGAGGAAACCTAATAATAGTATATTGGGTGCTCCGAAAATAAGATAGCCTATCATGGCGACGCCTCCCTGAATGATAGCCAGCAGAGGAATGCCGATAGCATTGGAACGTACAATCATGTTAATCTCACGAATGACTTCCTGCGTATTTGCCTCATTAAAAGGAAGAATGTCGTTGACGTATGCTTCCATTTTTTTTCCTCCTATCAGCATAAAGTAAAGCACGAATATCATGACGAATAGATTGACTGCAAGGCTGCTGGCGCCTTCCATAATTATCTGTCCGATACGAGGGAGGATAGATACGATGAATGATAGCGTATCTTTTCCCAATACATCATAACCGGTCTTTTCTTTAATAAATTCTGCTACTTGCTGAATGGGTTCGATAAAGGTTTGCGGAGCCAGATTTATATCCTGAAGTTTGTTTACCACTAGCCAGATTATTAATCCCAGCGGAACAAGAAACACCATAATGGTTTCTGCCGTAATCAGTAATGCACTGATGCTGCGTTTCATTTTCCGCTTTTCTGTCAGATAATTCATGTGTGTGCGTACAAGTATATACATAGTTAATGCTCCCAGTAATCCTCCCAAAAAAGGAGTGATTTGCCGGAAGATGATAACTCCCATAAATAGAATAATGACAATGAGGGAATATTTCCAGTATTGTTCTTTGATGCTCATATCGTGCGATTCGTTCGTTTATATAATAATAAACACGAAAAGCACCGGAAAGGTTTGTTTTATAATGGCATATCAATATGAAAAATTGTTTTGCCGGGATTGCTTTCCTGAATGGTGAGATGCCCGTCGTGAAGGCGGATAATTTGTTTGCATAGGCTTAATCCGATACCGCTGCCTTCTGATTTGGTGGTAAAAAAAGGAATAAATATCTTTTCCTGTAATTCAGGCGGAATACCCGGGCCGTTGTCCGCAATGTCAATAGATATGTGTTCGTCTTGTTGTGCATGGATGCTGATTCTGCCTTTTTCTTTTCCTTCCAGTGCTTGCATGGAGTTTTTCAGAAGGTTGAGCAGGACTTGGGAGAGTTGGTTCTCGTCACCTTTCATATAAATCGTTTTAGGTTCGCAGGTCAGTGTGAAGATGATATTGCTTTCTTTGAAGTCGCCGGATAAGAGTTCCCGGAGATTTTGCAGGGTTGCCGTAAGTGAGAAAAGTTTCTTTTCGGGTTTTGGCAGGTAGGAGAGGTGACGGAAGGATTCGGTAAATTGCAATAAACGTTCGCTTTGTGCTTGAATGATGCGAAGTCCGCGAACTGCTTTTTCGTTGATGTCCGGATAGGTGGACAGTGTTTGTGACAGGGAGATAATGGGAGCAATGGTGTTCATTATTTCATGAGTGAGCACGTGGCTTAGTTTGTTCCACGATTCACTTTCTTTGTCGCTAAGCTCGTCACCGATATCCTTGATAGACAAGAGAGTTATTGTTTCATCTTGTAGTTTCATCCGGCTTTGTGAAAGACTGAGATGCTCCTTTTTGCCTTTTTCTTGCAGTAAGGATTCCAGTTGTCGGTATCGGGTTAATTGCTGGCAGTCTAATAAGGAAAGGGCAGTGCTGTTTGCTATGATTATTTTTCCGGTAGAATCCCATGCTAATACACCGCTGGGCACTTCTTCCAAGAGTGAGCGGTAGAAGTGTTCCTGTTTGGAATATTCTGATTGAGTTTTGGCGAGCAGGAAATTGATGCGGTTGAGAGAGCGGTTCAGTTTTTCCTGTTCTTTACTAACGTTTTGTTCGGGAAAGTAAAGCATATTATCCTTGTCTTCTATGGCATCGAAAAAGACACGCAACTTTTGGTTGAATGAATTTAGTTTATTTACCAGCCTGCTGATTTGGAAGAGGGAACAGGTAATTAGTAATGTGCCTATTACAAATCCGCGTTGTGAGATGATAAGCCAGGCGCCTGTTCCCGAGGTGACGAGGATAAGTATGACGTGTAGTAGTATAACCCAATAGATGTGTCGGCTGAATATCATGCTGTTCAGAGTTTGAAACGTTTTAGTTTGTTATAGAGTGTCTGACGGCTGATTCCCAATTGTTCGGCGGCGGCAGTCAGGTTGCCATTATTTTGCAGAATGGCTGTTTCAATGGCTTGCCTTTCCACTTCTTCCAAATTGGGGACAGTGCTGGTGGTTTGCGGCTTCCAGGTTTGTTTTACCAAAATGTCTTTGGGGCGTATCACGTTGCCTTCACACAAGATAATGGCTTTCTCGATAGCGTGCTGCAGTTCCCGGATATTGCCCGGCCAGTGGTAAGAGCGTAGTTTCTCTATTGTTTGCTCATGCATTCGCATTTCCGGGCGTTGGTATTTCGAAGCGAAACGGTGGAGAAAGGTTTCGACGAACAGGAGTATGTCGTCTCCTCGTTCTCGTAATGGAGGAATTTCAAGGTGGATAGTGTTGATACGGTAGAATAAATCTTCGCGGAATAATCCTTGTTTCACCATTTCCGGGATGTCTTTATTGGTGGCGGAAATGAGTCGTATATCAACGGGGACGACTTTATTACTTCCGATTCGGGTGATATTCCTGTTTTGTAGTACAGTCAGTAATTTGGCTTGTAGTGCAAGGGGAAGATTTCCAATCTCATCCATAAAAAGCGAACTGCCGCTGGCAGCTTCGAATTTTCCCGGACGGCTTTCGTAAGCGTCCGTAAAAGCTCCGCGCTCGTGACCGAAAAGCTCGCTCTCAAAAAGGGATTCACTGATAGCTCCCATGTCAATACTTGACATGGGACGAGTATTGCGTGGAGACAGGCGGTGTATTTCTCTGGCCAGCATTTCCTTTCCGGTCCCGTTTTCTCCGGTTATTAGAATATTGGCGTCGGTCCCGGCTACTTTATTGACTACCTTTATTAATTGTAGCATGGCGGGAGAATGCCCTATCAGCATTTCAGGTTTGTTCGGATTGCCGGATCCTACGATTGAGTTTTTTGATTTTGAGGAACTTTTCCTGTTCGATTTATTATTGTATGCTTCCTTTATTTTCTGAACCAGTGTCCGGTTATCCCAAGGTTTGAGAAGAAAGTCGGCAGCTCCGTTCTTCAAAGCTTTTACGGCTAGTTCCACATCTCCGTAAGCAGTTAACATTACCACAGGAAGTGTGGGGCGGATTTCGTGAATATGTTTCAGCCAGTATAGTCCTTCGTTGCCGTTATTGATACCAGCCGAAAAATTCATATCGAGAATTACGATATCAATGGAAGTGGTAGTGAGCAGTGTTGTTATTTGATTAGGATTGGCAGCTGTGCGGACTGTACTGAATTCATTTTCGAGTAAAAGTTCCAGCGAAGCCAACACACTTTTATTATCATCTACTATTAAAATAGTTCCGGTTTCCATATATGTAAGATTGGGGGGATCTGCCTGGGTTGAACGATTCTTTAAGTTTTTGGGTAAAGATATTCGTTTTTACTTTTCCCTGCAAGAGAGTGTCCAATAATTAGACGTTTTATGATACATTTCCTGAAACATGACTTTATTCTATGTTTTGTTTAAGTAATATTTATAGCCTGAACGTTGAATAATGGCTGTTTGCACGCAGGTCATGGTGGCTTTTTATTGATAACGTCCAATTTTTAGACGTTATAGTGTGTAATAATTGGACGGGAACGATAAAATAATGTATGTCATCTATCTTGTAATCAGTGGTTTAAGTATTGTGGCATTATGTTTGCTTTTTTAATTCATATAGAACACAATTGCATATATACTGAAGAATGAGGAACATTTTCTTTTTATTGTTTTTATTGCCCGTGATTACGTATGCTCAATCTGCAATGAGTTTGGATGAATGTATCCGTTTGGCATGGAAACAGAATCCTTCTATACGGAATAGTGCCATTAACATAAAGGAAGCACGAACGGATTATGCTTCCGCTATCGGTACATTTCTTCCCCGCATAGTAGCCAACGCAGAAACAGGAAAGCGTTTCGGGCGTTCGATAGACCCGGATACCAATGGTTATACAGAAAAGACTTTTGAAGAAGGAACGATAGGTCTTGATATGACGTTGTCTTTGTTTGAAGGTTTTTCACGTATCAATCAGGTTCGTTTTCGGAAAATAAATCGGGAACGCAGCAAGTGGGAACTGAAAGACAGGCAGAATGAACTCGCCTATCAAGTGACGGATGCTTACTACAAACTGGTTTTGGAAAGAAAACTCTTGAATTTGGCTTTGGAGCAAAGCCGGTTGAGCGAACGATACCTGAAACAAACCGAGACATTTGTGGAACTGGGCTTGAAATCCGTTTCCGACTTGCAAGAGGTAAAAGCCCGCAGGGAAGGGGATATATATCGTTACCAATCCCGTGCTAATAGCTGTCGGTTGTCATTACTGCATCTGGAACAGTTGATGAACTTTCAGTCGGGTGATACACTTGTCATTCAGGATACGATTGTCGAATTGAATAAACTCCCGTTACTTTCACTCCCCTCTACGGAAACATTGTATAGACAATCGTTGGAAGTACTCCCTGCCATGCGTATGATTAGCTTAAAGCAGAAAGCTGCCCGCAAAGAATATGCAATGGCGGGCGGAGCTTTTTCTCCTTCTGTTTATGCCCGCCTTACGGTAGGTTCTAATTTCTACAACACTGCATTTTCCGCCAGGCAATTGCGGGATAATATAGGAAAATATATCGGTATCGGTATCTCTTTCCCTTTGTTGAGCGGTTTTGAACGTTTTACGAATCAAAGGAAGTTGAAATTGAACTTGTATCGCCTGAAGAATGAAGAGGAATTGGAGAAGCAACAGCTATATACTGAAATTGAGCAAACTCTTCTTTCCCTACGTGCCAGCTATACGGAACATCAACAGGTATTGCAGCAATTGAGCGCGGAAACTCTGGTCTTGAAAGAATCCGAACGAAAGTGGGAAGAAGGGCTTATCTCTGTCTTTCAGTTAATGGAAGCCCGTAATCGTTTTATTTCCGCCAAAGCAGAACTGGTTCGTGTGCGCTTGCAGGTAGAAATGATGATGAAACTGGAGAAATATTACCGGGAGGGAACTTTCTTATAAAGGCAGAGTTTATATATTTTGAATAACAAAGTTGATACTTCTTTAATAACTAATTTATAATAACCCTATTTTTGATTGATTCCTTATGGATACACCTATTGAACGTAAACCCGGCATTACCCGTAAACATCTATATGTAATAGGTGGTATAGCCTTTGTTATTGCCGTTGTTTTATATTTCATATTCAGAGACACTACCTCTTCCATGATTGTGGAGAAAGAACGTCTGACGATTGTTACCGTTAACCGTGGTGAGTTTAATGACTATATTCGTGTCATTGGTCAGGTAATGCCTAATCGTATTATTTATATGGATGCCGTGGAAGGTGGACGTGTGGAAGAACGTCTAAAAGAAGAAGGTGCTATGGTGAAGGCAGGCGACGTGATTTTGCGTCTCAGTAATCCGTTACTAAATATTGGTATTATGCAGAGCGAAGCGGATCTGGCTTATCAGGAGAATGAACTTCGTAATACCCGTATTAGCATGGAGCAGGAACGCTTGCGTTTAAAACAAGAGCGTATCGGGCTAAATAAAGATCGGCTGGTGAAACAGCGCCGTTATGAGCAATACAGTCGCCTGATAAAAGAGCAACTTATTGCAGAAGAAGATTATCGACTTGCCAAAGAGGAGTATGATGCGGCTAAAGAACAGTTGGATGTCATTGACGAGCGTATTCGTCAGGATAATATTTTCCGTGAAAGTCAGGTAAACAGCTTGGACGAGAACATACGTAATATGAAACAGAGTCTCGCGCTGGTACGCGAACGAATTGAGAACCTGAAGGTGAAAGCTCCTATTGACGGGCAGGTAGGTAATCTTGATGCACAGATAGGACAATCAATAGCTGCGGGCGAGCACATTGGTCAGATCATCACTTCTGACCTGAAAGTACAAGCGCAGATTGACGAACATTACGTGGAGCGTGTTGTACCCGGATTGCCGGCTGACTTTACCCGTGACGGTGTCAGTTATAAACTGGAAGTGACGAAGCCGTATCCGGAAGTAAAAGAAGGGCAGTTTCGTACCGATTTGCAGTTTACAGCCGGACGACCGGAGAATATACGTGCAGGGCAGACCTATCATATCAATCTACAATTGGGTGACCCTGCACAGGCTATTTTGGTGCCGCGTGGCGGATTTTTCCAAATAAGCGGTGGACGATGGATGTATGTTGTGGATGAAAGTGGTAAATTTGCTATTCGTCAGCCTATCCGCATCGGACGACAAAATCCGCAGTACTATGAGGTTACCGAAGGATTAAAACCTGGTGATCGGGTGATTGTATCCGGATATGAACTGTTTGGCGATAACGAGAAACTGATACTGAAATAAGTCTATGATATGATAAATTACTTTTCACAAGTGATACGTAGTCAGCGGGTTAAAAAATCTCTGACACTGATAAATATAACGGGATTGTCTGTTTGTATTGCAACAGCATTGCTTATCATACTTTACGTATGGTCGGAGTTAAGCTACGATTCATTCCACAATACCGAACGTGTATATCGTGTTGAAAGCCGGTTGTATGAAGGCAAGACGCTGACAGATAACTGGGCGACTACAGCTTACGGCCATGCACCTGCAATGGCTCGTGAAATTGCAGGCATTGAGAAGTATGTCCGTGTAACAGCACAAGACCGCGAACAAGTGGTGAATTACTTCGACAGGAGATTTGCCGAAGCACATTATTGCTACACCGAACCTGCTTTTTTTGAGATATTTAATTTCCCGATAATTAGAGGAGATAAGACCGGGCAACTGGTGCGTCCTAATACGGTGGTACTGACCGAAAGTGCGGCAAATCGTTATTTTGATGAAGAAGACCCGATAGGGAAGGTGCTGACTTTCAGTACGCCTTCATCGCAGCAAAACTTTGAAGTTACCGGCGTGATAGCAGATATGCCTGTTCGTTCCCATCTGCAATATGATTTTCTACTTTCATATAGTACGATTCCCAAAGAGCGACAGGACATTTGGTACATTCACGGAGTTTATACCTATGTCCGCCTGATGTCCGGAAAATGTCCGGAAGAGATTGAAGAGGCTTTTCTCAATATATCCGATAAGTACAAAACTGATGCCTTGAGACATAAGACTTGGGCGGTAGAACTGATACCGCTGAAAGACATTCATCTCACTCCACAAAAAGCTTATGAGAAAGAAGTGAAAGGGAGTCGGACTGCGGTTCTTATACTATTGGTGATGTCCGTTGCCCTGCTACTGATAGGTTGGGCTAATGCCTTGAATCTGACCGTGGCACGTTTCTTGGAACGCGGACGTGAGTTCGGGTTGCGTAAGGCTTTTGGTGCTTCGCGCCGTCAGATTATTATCCAGGGACTTCTTGAATCAGGTTTCATGAATCTGTTGGCTACGCTGATAGCTCTTGGTTGGCTGGAACTTCTTTTACCCCTTGTTTATCGCTGGGCAGGGCAAAGCTTTGGGACGGATATACTTATGTTGCCTGCTTTCTGGGGAATTGTAGCCGGAGTGGTTGTTATTGGTACGTTTGTTGTAGGCTTCTATCCTTCTTGGCTGATGGTTACTATACGTCCGTCGGAAATTATGAGGGGGAAACTGTTACACGGTAAACGTGGTAACCGGATAAGGAAAGTGCTGATTGTGGTTCAGTTTCTCGCTTCTTTTGTTCTGATTACTGGCACGTTCACAGTGATTCGGCAAGTGTGTTATATGCAAAGTGAGGCTTCCGTCGATTCTCATTCACGTATGTTAGTCATTAAGTACCCCTCTTTCACCGAGGGATTGGCACTACGTCTGGAAAGTTTCACCAAGCGTCTGAAGCAACGGGCAGATGTAAGCCACGTAACCGTTTCAGGAGCTGTTCCCGGGGTGGAGGTAGCCAATTATTTTACCAATCGTCCTTATGGAAGTGACCCTTCGCAAGTGAAACTGATACAGATGTTTGCCGTAGATTATGATTATCTATCTGCCTATATGCCCGCTATGATTTGTGGGCGGTACTTCTCTGAGGACTTTGGCGGTGACCTCAACCGGATAGTGCTCAACGAGGAAGCAGTCAGGTTATTAGGTTATGAGTCGCCCGAAGCCGCATTGGGACAGCAGGTTAAAATGGAGGTGGTAGACGAACCGCTCGAAATTATCGGAGTGGTGAAAAACTATCACCAGCAATCGCTTTCCGTGGCTTACAAACCTATTATCTTCTTTATGAAAGAGCGAGTACCATTTATTGCAACACCTTATATTTCAGTCCGCTTGACAGGCGAAGGAGAAGATAGTGCTTTGACGGAGATCGAGCAGATGTATCATGAATATTTTCCGACTTCTTTATTTTCTTATTTCTTTTTGAGTGATTTGAATACTTTCCTTTATAAATCAGACCGTAATTTCGGTTGGATATTTGCCAGTGCTTCTTTAATTGCCATATTTGTGGCATGTCTCGGTTTGTGGATTGTAACATTGTTTTCAACCTTATCGCGCTTGAAAGAAGTGGGTATCCGCAAGGTGCTCGGTGCAAATAAAAGCAGCCTGTTTTTTATCTTGACCAAGGAGCTGATGTTGCTCACTATATTGGCATCTGCAATCGGTATACCCGTATCAGCAGTGTTAATGAATGGCTGGTTGGAGACGTATGCTTTCCATATTTCGCTACCTTGGTGGATATATGCAGTCGTTTTTGCGCTGTTGATGCTGATTGCGTTCCTTACTGTTTTTCAACAAGTGTGGCGCATTATCTGCTTGAAACCGATGAGTATTTTAAAATATGAATAACTAATAAATATTGAACTGATTATGATTAAGACTGAAAAACTGACAAAACTCTTCGCAACCGAAGAAGTGCAGACAAAGGCATTGAACGAAGTCACTTTACAAGTGGAACAAGGGGAGTTTGTTGCTATAATGGGCCCTTCGGGATGCGGTAAGTCAACACTGCTGAATATTTTGGGTACACTCGATTCTCCAACTTCCGGCTCTTATTTCTTTGAAGGAAAACAGGTGGATAAAATGAATGAGAACCAATTGACTGCCCTCAGGAAAGGTAATCTCGGCTTTATCTTTCAGAGTTTCAACTTGATTGACGAGCTGACCGTATGTGAGAATGTAGAATTACCCCTTATCTATATAGGCGTCAAAGCCAATGAACGTAAAGAAAGAGTAAAGAAAGTACTCGAGAAAGTAAACCTGCTGCATCGTGCCAACCATTATCCACAGCAATTGTCCGGTGGACAGCAACAGCGCGTAGCTATTGCTCGTGCCGTAGTGACGGACTGTAAATTGCTTCTCGCTGACGAACCTACCGGAAATTTGGATTCGGTGAACGGTATAGAAGTAATGGAACTATTGAGTGAACTGAATGCTCAGGGAACTACTATCATCATCGTTACCCACTCTCAACGGGATGCAATGTACGCACACCGCGTCATTCAATTATTAGACGGACAAATCGTAGCCGAAAACGTCAACCGCCCGCTGGGAAAAAATATGTCAGCTAAAAATGAAACTGTATGATAGGAAATTACTGGAATAGTGCTTGGCGGAATCTGATGAAACGGAAAAGGTTCAGTTTCATTAATATATTCGGACTGGCGATTGGTATGGCATCGGCACTGCTGATTCTTACCTACGTGACTTTTGAATTCAGCTTTGATAAAATGCACACAAAGTATGACCATATCTACCGTGTGCAAAGTACGTTTCACGAAGGGGAAGTGCTGACCGACTACTGGGCAAGCAGCTCCTTCGGATATGGTTCGGCAATGAAAGAGAACCTTGCCGGAATAGAGGATTATACCCGAATCGGCTCCCTACTCCAGCCGGAACAAATAGTGAAATACGGTGAACTGACCTTGCGGGAGAATCAGATAGCGTATGCCGAACCCAGCTTTTTTCGCCTTTTTGATTTCGAACTTTTGAAAGGCGATAAGAAAACCTGTCTCTCCATGCCGGGGCAAGTGGTAATCACCGAACGCATTGCTAGTAAATATTTCAAGGACGAAGACCCTATCGGGAAGATATTCATCTTTACCGGCGCATACGACAAGATATCGTGTGAAGTGACCGGAGTGATGAAAGAAATGCCTTCCAACTCGCATATACATTATAGTTTTCTGATTTCGTATAAATCTCTGCCTAAATATATGCAGGAATATTGGTACAAACACGAGGCTTATACCTACGTCCTGCTTGACTCTCCCGAAAGGAAAGCGGAAATAGAGAGAGAATTTCCTGTAATGGCGGAAAAGTACAAGACGGATGAAGCCTTGAAAAACAAGACATGGGGAGTCTTTTTAATCCCTCTGGCAGATATACACCTCACTCCGCAGGTAGGATACGAAGCGGAGACGAAAGGAAACCGTTCTTCTATGATTGCCTTGATTTTTGCTGCTATTGCTATTTTGGCTATTGCCTGGATAAACTATATAAACCTCACCGTAGCCCGTTCAATGGAGCGTGCCAAAGAAGTGGGAGTTAGGCGGGTAGTGGGAGCTTTCCGCAAGCAGTTGATTCATCAATTTTTGTTTGAAGCATTAGTGATGAACCTGATAGCTTTTGTACTCGCCGTTGGCTTGATAGAATTGGTTCTTCCGTACTTTAATCAATTGGTAGGCCGTACCGTTACCTTCTCCGTTTGGCTGATAGATTATTGGTGGATTTTATTGATTCTTGTTTTCATCATCGGGATATTCCTTTCTGGATATTATCCGGCATTGGCTTTGCTGAATCGGAAACCAATTATGTTGTTGAAGGGGAAATTCTTGCATAGTAAATCCGGAGAACGGACACGGAAAGTTTTGGTTATCATTCAATATATGGCTTCAATGATATTGTTGTGCGGCACATTGATTGTCTTTGCACAGTTGAGCTTTATGCGCAGCCAGTCTTTGGGAGTTAAGACCAATCAGACATTGGTGGTCAAGTTTCCTGGGCATACCGAGGGACTGAATACGAAACTGGAAGCTATGAAAAAAACGATAGCACGTCTTCCGTTGGTATATCAAGTCACTTTCTCCGGCGCTGTGCCGGGCGAGGAAGTAGCGACTTTCCTTTCCAACCGCCGTACCAATGATGCTCTGAAGCAGAATCGCCTGTATGAGATGCTTGCCTGTGACCCCGATTATGTGGATGCCTATGGATTGCAAGTTGTGGCCGGAAGAAATTTCTCGGAAGACTATGGAGATGATGTAGACAAACTGGTGATTAACGAAACGGCTGTGCGTAACCTGGGCTTTACATCTAATGATGAGGCTATAGGGGAGTTGGTGAACGTTGAATGTACTGATGCCCCGATGCAGATTATTGGAGTAGTGAAAGATTATCACCAACAGGCATTGAGCAAGAATTATACACCTATCATGTTGATTCATAAAGATAAGATTGCCTGGTTACCACAACGTTATATCTCTATCGTAATGACTTCCGGCGATCCTCGTGAATTGGTATCACAGGTGCATGAGATTTGGAATCAATATTTTGCGGATTCCAGTTTCGATTACTTTTTCCTCGACCAATTCTTCGACCACCAGTATCGTCAGGATGAGGTGTTTGGTGTAATGATTGGCGCTTTTACCGGTTTGGCTATTTTCATTTCCTGTTTGGGACTTTGGATACTGGTCATGTTTTCATGTTCCACACGTACCAAAGAAATGGGGATACGTAAAGTTCTCGGGGCTTCCCGTTGGACACTCTTCTATCAGTTGGTTAAGGGATTCTTTCTGTTAATTCTGATAGCAGTTGTTATTGCTTTGCCACTAGCTTGGTTTAGTATGAATGCCTGGTTGAGCCATTATGCTTTCCGCACAGATTTGAAAGCATGGTTCTTTATTATGCCTGTATTGCTAATGTTGTTTATCTCATTTATAACAGTAGCTTTCCAGACCATAAAGATAATAATGAGCAAACCTGCCCGCTCTTTACGATATGAATAATCTCTGAATCACTCAATAGGATATTCGTTAATATCCAATTTGATTTATGTTAAATGTTAACGAGACTATTACTTTTATTAAACCATGTTATAAGATGCGTTGCTTTACTCCGAAAATTTGGAGATATGCTGAAAGTCCGTATCTTTGAAATATGTTTTTCATAGTATTAGATTTAAGGTTAACAAAAAGATTGGCTATCTGGGATAGATAGCCTTTTTTTATGCTTTTTAGTTTCCTTCTATTTTTCACAAGTATATCTAATTTCCTAATTCTTTTTCGTTTGTGTTCTAAAGTATGTTTTTCAACACATATGCTTATTTTTCTATTGTTTTCTTCTTGCATTCTAAAAAAAATCTCTTAATATTGCATTTGTATTATTTGTCGGACAAATAATACAAATAATAAAAATCTAATGATATGAAGATAGAAATCAATCAAACAACGTTAATTGATCAGGTAGAAGACAGCCTGCTTACCTATTTCAAAAAGAATGATTTAGGACGCGGGGATTCTATTCCTAATGAGAATAGTCTGGCTGCAGAACTGGGAGTTGCAAGGAGTGTTGTCAGAGAGGCACTGAGCCGTCTGAAGATGATGGGGTTGATTCACGCACGTCCTCGTAAGGGGATGGTTCTGACAGAGCCTTCCATTTTGGGAGGAATGAAAAGAGTGATAGATCCCCGTGTTTTAAGTGAAGAAACAATTTTGGATTTGTTGGATTTCAGAATTGCACTTGAAATAGGAATATCAACTGATATTTTCCGTAAGATAACTCCTAAAGATATTGAGGAACTGAGCGAAATCGTAAAAATGGGAATCGTTTTTGAAAATAACGAATACGCGTTAATTAGTGAATCGGCTTTTCATACGAAACTATATAAAATAACCGGGAATAAAATCATATCTGAATTTCAGGAAATCATTCATCCTATACTTGTCTATGTGAAAGAGAAATTCAAAGATTATTTGAAACCTATAAATATAGAAATGAGCAAAAGCGGTCGGATAGCTACTCATGCTGATTTGCTGGACTTTATCAAGAAAGGGGACGAGAAGGGTTACCGGGATGCTATCGAAAGACATTTTGAGGTCTATAAAATTTTCAAGGTAAACCGAAGTCAGGAATTGATGGCTGAGAAGGCAGAAAGTGAAAAGGTAGAAGGTATATGAAAAGGCGGCATCTGATAATTTTATGTTTATCCTTAATTTTATTGCTAATGAATACATCTTGTTTTAGAAAAGAAGAAAAGAGGATAGAGGCACAATGGGAAAATACATTGTTGCTTCCGGGATGTGCCGGCATGCCGGAGAACGTCGGATTAGCAGGTGCATATTCCGGGATAGTGGAAGGCAAGTTGCTTGTGTTGGGTGGAGCTAACTTTCCTGATAAGTATCCTTGGGAGGGAGGTCTTAAGACTTGGTGGGCTACTTTATATAGCTACAACTTGGATACAGAGGAATGGACTGTATATGATGATTTCCTTGACCGTCCGCTTGCTTATGGGGTTTCAATAAGTTTGCCGGAAGGTTTATTGTGTATCGGTGGATGTGACCATGCGCGGTGTAGCGATAAAGTATTTCTGATAAAAAAAGAAATAGATTCATTTGTGATAGATTCTGTCAGTTATCCTTCTTTACCGGTTCCATTGGCTAATGCAGCGGGGGCTATTTGTGATAATTGCATTTATATTGCTGGGGGGCAGGAGTCTATGGTAAATGAACGGTCAACTCATCATTTCTATATGCTTGATTTGCATCATAAGGAGCAAGGATGGCAGGTAATGCCGGGTTGGGATGGTCCTTCTCTTTCTTATGCGGTAGGCGTCGCTCAAAGAGGACGGTTTTACCTCTTTAGTGGAAGAAGCTATGCACCGGATGAGTTGATGACGGAATATACGGAAGGATATGTATTTGAACCGGGTACTGGGAAATGGAATAAAATGACCGGTTCTTTCCCGGTGATGGCGGGTACGGCCATACCTTATGGAGAAGACAAGATTTTGATACTGGGAGGAGTGGAGGAAATTTTGCCGACATCTCCCAAGCACCCGGGATTTAGCCGTAAACTTCGGGTGGTCAGTACGGACATGAATGCTTTGGTAGCTTTGTTCGATTGTTCATACCCTATTCCCGTTACAACGAATGCTGTTTCTATTGGAAATCAGGTATTTGTAGTAAGTGGCGAGATACAACCCGGCATACGAACACCGTTAATTTTGAAAGGAACTTTCCGAAAGTGAAATATAATAATCTAATTAAATGCATTATGAACAATTATGAAAGACTGGAAGGTATGGTTGCGGCCACCTTCACCCCAATGGATGAAAATGGGGACGTGAATTTATCTGTTATTGATAAATATGCTGATTGGATAGCATCAACTCCTGTAAAAGGGGTATTTGTGTGTGGTACGACTGGTGAATTTTCTTCGTTGACTATTGACGAGCGTAAGGCGGTTCTTGAAAAATGGGTAGCCTCTGCTGCTAAACGTTTTAAAGTGATTGCACATGTCGGTTCAAACTGTCAACGAGACGCAATGGAACTGGCAAGCCACGCGGCACAAACTGGAGCTGATGCTATCGCTTCAATAGCACCTTCTTTTTTCAAGCCGGGAACGGTAGATGAACTGGTCGATTTTTTTGCACCGATTTGCCGGGCCGCCAGTGAGTTGCCTTTCTATTATTATAATATGCCGTCAATCACAGGGGTTAACTTGCCGGTAGATAAATTTTTGATAGAAGGCAAGAAGAAAATACCAAATTTGGTAGGAACGAAGTTTACTCATAATAACCTGATGGAGATGGGGGCTTGTATCGATTTGGAGCAGCATAAGTTTGAAGTATTACATGGCTTTGATGAGATTCTGATTGCCGGTTTATCTATGGGAGCAGTGGCAGGTGTGGGAAGTACATATAATTATATCCCTAATGTCTATCATGCCATTTTCGAATCAATGAAGAAAAATGAGGTGGAAACAGCACGTGCCTGGCAGATGAAATCGATACGTACAGTGGAAGTGATTATTAAATATGGTGGCGGCGTACGTGGTGGTAAAGCTATCATGAAACTTATAGGTCTTGATTGCGGCAGTTGCCGGTTACCGATAAAAGCTTTTTCAACGGAAGAGTATGAAAAACTAAAAGGTGATTTGGATGCGATAAAATTCTTTGAATTTTAATGATAAGAAAGAGGAGATGACAGTAAAAGTGTATTGCTGGGGTTTAGCTACTTTACTTCCTGTCTATCTCCCCCTAATCTAGTTAAATGCGTTCAAATTTACCTAAAATAAAGATACTATGAAAGTAAGTAAGAAAATATTTATCATATTTTCGATGATTTTGTTATTGATACCGGATATATCTTTGGGTAAAGATATAAGGTTGGAACTGGAAAGACCTGTTATCCCTGTTTTAGTCAAGAAGCAGATTAATCCGACTATTAAGGCAACTTTGATTCAAACAGACAACAGTCCTTATACCATTCGGCAAATTGATGTTGATTTGCAGGGAAGTACGGATTTGTCTGATATTGTTTCTGTTGCAGTGTACGGAACTCATAAAAACGGGCTGATAGATGAATCCCGTCTGATATGTAGACCGGTACCTGCTGAACGGAAAATTTCTTTTACAGATAATATACAAGTGAAAGATGATTCCTTGTCTTTCTGGGTAGCAGTGACATTGAGAGATACGGTTTCACTGACACATCGTATTAGTGTGAATTGTAGCCGGATAAAAACGAGCCGGGGAGAGCTGAAAGTTTCGAATAAGGATGTTGTCCCCTTGAGAGTGGGAATGGCGTTAAGACAGAAGGGACAGGATGGTATCGTTTCATCACGTATTCCTGGACTGGCTACCAGTAACAACGGAACGTTGTTGGCTATATTTGATGCCCGCTATGATTTGACTCGTGATTTGCAGGGGAACATAGATATCGCTCTTCATCGTAGCTTTGATAAAGGACTGACGTGGCAACCCATTCAAACGGTATTGGATATGGGAGAATGGGGAGGTTTGCCGCAAAAGTTTAATGGAGTGAGTGATGCTTGTATCCTTGTGGATAAAAATACAAATGACATTTATATAGCCGGATTGTGGATGCATGGTGCATTGGATGACAATGGCAAGTGGATAGAGGGCTTGAATGAAAATAGTACTTACTGGATACACCAGTGGAGGAAGAAAGGATCGCAACCTGGAATCGGTTTGAAAGAAACCTGTCAATTTCTGATAACTAAAAGTACGGACGACGGACTGACATGGAGTTTTCCTGATAATATAACAGGTAAGACTAAACGCCCTGAATGGTGGTTGTTTGCTCCGGCTCCCGGACAAGGGATTACATTGGTAGACGGTACTTTGGTTTTTCCTACGCAGGGACGTGATGAGAAAGGAACCGCATTTTCCAATATTACATATAGTAAAGACCATGGAAAAACTTGGATGACCAGTAATCCGGCATATTTGAATGTGACGGAATGTAATGCAGCACAATTAAGTGACGGTACGGTGATGCTGAATATGCGTGATAATAGAAACCGGGGTAATAAAGAAGTAAATGGCCGGAGAATTTGTACGACAACAGACTTGGGTGAGACATGGACAGAGCACTCTACATCACGGAAAGCATTGGTGGAACCGACGTGTATGGCAAGTTTGCACCGTCATGATTATACTGTGGGTGGAGAAAAGAGAAGCATATTATTATTTGCCAATCCCAGCGATTATGAGACACGGGATAAGTTGACTTTGAAAGTTAGTTTTGACGATGGAATGACATGGCCTGAGAAATACTGGATTTTGTTTGACCAGTATCGTAGTGCCGGTTATTCCAGTATCACGTCAATAGATGAAAATTCAATAGGGATATTATATGAAAGCAGTCAGGCAAATATGGCTTTTATTAAAATTGATTTGACTGAAATTCTAAACAGGTAAGCCATGAACAGTAAAACTTCAAATATATATCCATGGGTGATAGTCGGATTACTATGGGGAGTTGCTTTACTCAACTATATGGATAGACAAATGCTTTCTACTATGCGGATTCCGATGATGGCAGATGTCCGTGAACTGGAGTCGGCTGCAAATTTTGGCAGATTGATGGCGGTCTTTTTGTGGGTATATGGGTTGATGAGTCCCATTTCCGGGATTATCGGTGATCGTATGAGTCGTAAATGGTTGATTGTAGGCAGCCTGTGTGTATGGTCTGGAGTGACATATTTGATGGGGTATGCCACCACTTTTGACCAGCTTTATTGGCTTCGTGGAATTATGGGAATAAGTGAGGCATTGTATTTGCCCGCCGCTCTGTCTTTGATAGCTGATTTTCATCAAGATAAGACACGTTCGTTGGCAGTGGGAATACATATGACAGGGCTCTATGTAGGTCAGGCGATAGGTGGTTTCGGAGCTACTTTTGCAGCCATGTATTCTTGGCATAGTACCTTCCACTGGTTCGGTATTATTGGGGTAGGATATGGGGTCAT
Source organism: uncultured Bacteroides sp. (assembly GCA_959606905.1). The sequence continues at coordinate 44,370 of CAUHML010000012.1, forward strand.
TCTGGCCTTTTTCTTACGGGATAAGGAAAGAGGAACGATCTCTGTTATGCAGGAAAAAGTGACGAAGATACCGGTTCTGAAGAGCTTGGCTATGTTGTTTTCTAATGTCTTTTTCTGGATTATCCTGTTTTACTTTTGTGTGCCGGGCACTCCGGGATGGGCGGCAAAAAACTGGTTGCCGACTCTTTTTTCAGAGAGCTTGTCTATTGATATTTCCGTGGCAGGACCGATGTCTACTATTTCCATCGCTTTGTCGTCACTGTTCGGAGTGTTAGTCGGTGGATATATATCAGACCGTTGGGTGCTCAGAAATGTACGCGGAAGGGTATATACGGGAGCTTTGGGATTGGGTTTTATCATTCCCTCTTTATTGTTTATCGGATTCGGACATTCCATTTTCGCATTAGTGTTGGGAACAATTTTGTTCGGAGTGGGATTCGGAATGTTCGACGCAAATAATATGCCGATTCTTTGCCAGTTTGTTTCAGCCCGTTATAGGGCAACGGCATACGGTATAATGAATATGTGCGGAGTATTTGCGGGGGCGGCAATAACCAGTATTCTGGGAGAATCTACGGATGCCGGACATTTGGGACGTGATTTTGCGCTTCTGGCAGTATTTGTATTAATTATGCTGGTCATTCTGGTCACATGTTTGCGACCTAAGACCATTGATATGAAGGATTAATATTTAAAACTATAGATCATGAAAAAAATACTATGCATAATTGTCGGTATGCTTTGTCTTTTACCTTTGGGAGCAAAGGTAAAGCTACCGGCAATTATTGGAAATGATATGGTATTGCAACAGAATACCAATGTCAATCTGTGGGGATGGGCTACACGTTCTCGAAAAATTACAGTTAGAACATCTTGGGATAATAAAAACTATACAACCACTTCCGCATCGGATGGTACGTGGAAAATACAGGTACAGACACCTTCTGCCGGTGGTCCTTATACCATTACTATATCCGACGGAGAACCCGTAACACTTACTAATGTTCTGATAGGGGAAGTATGGTTATGTTCGGGACAGTCGAATATGGAAATGCCTGTAAAAGGGTTTAGGGGACAACCGGTGGAGGGCTCATGTGATGCTATTGCAACAGCTCTCCCATCCGATAATATTCGTATGATTACGCTTAAAATAAATAGTAGTCAGACTGTTTTAGATGATTGCGTGGCAACTCCTTGGGTGGAGTCTACACCGGCTAATGTCGCGGATTTCAGTGCCACTGCCTATTTTTTTGCAAGTTATCTGCGTAAAGTTTTGAATGTGCCGGTAGGTGTCATTTGTTCCAGTTGGGGTGGGTCCAAGATTGAGTCATGGATTAATAAAGAGGTATATACGGAAAAATTCCCGGAAATATCTTTGTCGGTACTGACCAAAGATCCTAAAGACATTGCCAGACCAAAAGATGAACCCACGTTACTATACAATGCGATGATTCATCCGATAAAGCAATTCACCATTAAAGGTACCATTTGGTATCAGGGAGAGAGTAACTTAAATAATCCGCAGGTATATAAGCGATTGTTTCCGGCGATGGTAAGGTCTTGGCGGAAAGAATGGAACCAAGGTGAATTTCCTTTTTATTATGTGCAGATAGCACCCTATGATTACGGACGGAAAAATGCAGATAAGACGGAAGCGGCTGAAATTCGCCAAGTGCAACTGGAATGTTTGAAGGAGATCCCTAATGCGGGTATGGTTGTCACGGCGGATATTGGAAATCGCACCTGCGTACACCCCTCTGATAAGGAGAGTGTAGGGAAGCGACTTGCTCTGTGGGCATTAGCCAAAACTTATCAGCGTAGTGGAACACCTTATAGTGGTCCTCTCTACAAGTCTTTTACAATAGATAAGGAAAAGATAATTGTGGAGTTCGATTACGCAGAAATGGGGATGACATCTTATGACAGGGAAATTGTCGGATTTGAGATTGCAGGAAAAGATGGTATTTATTATCCGGCGAAGGCTGTTCTTTTTGATAATAAAACCAAAGTGATGCTGACTAGCGATCAAGTTCCCGAACCGGTAGGGGTTAAGTACGGGTTCAGAAATTATCAGCCGTTGAATTTATTTTCAAATTTCGGATTACCGGCTTCTCCTTTTGTTGCAAAATAATTTTATAATATATGAAACAAGAAAATAGAAAAACCTGAAATTAGAGTTATTAACTTGTAATCTACAATTTATGTTAAATGCATTTTTTTTAAAGAGTAAGCTACTCCGCATGTCGGGTATCTTATTGGTTATCCTCTCTTTTTGTATACCTGCATTCTCGGCTTCGCTCGAGGCTTTGGGTATAGAACAAAAGAAGGTAACAGTAAACGGAGTTGTTTTGGACGATACACGAGAACCGTTAATAGGGGTTTCGGTTTTAGTGAAAGGTTCTCAACAAGGAACAGTAACAGATTTGGATGGAAAATATTCCATCACTGCTCCGGCAGACGGTATTTTGGTATTCTCATTTGTAGGAATGGAAAAACAGGAAATACCGGTAAAGGGGCGGAACAATATCCTGGTGACGATGAGAAGCAGTTCGGTAGCTTTATCAGATGTTGTTGTTATCGGGTATGGTAAACAGTCCAAGGCAGCATTGACCAGTGCCATTACTAAAGTGGATTCAAAAGATATGGCAATTTCGCCGACAGGAAATCCGATGTCAATGTTACAGGGAAAAGTGCCGGGTATGGAAATCCGTGTAAATTCCGGCCAACCGGGGGCTGACCCTCAGATTATAGTACGTGGCGGAACGACTACTGCGCCCGAAAGTGATTCTCCTATGGTAATCATTGACGGCGTGATTCGTACTATGAAGGATATTAATTATGCGGATATAGAAACCATACAAGTATTGAAAGATGCAGCTTCAACAGCCATTTATGGTTCAAAGGCTTCTCGTGGCATTGTTATGATTACAACCAAACAAGGAAAAGCCGGTAAAGGGAGTATCTCTTTCAGTTATGGATTGTCTGTAGACCACCAGCCGAAAAGAATGCCGTTGTCCGGTGCCCGTGAATATCTGACCGCAACTCGTACGGCTGCACTGCATGCAACCGATCCGGATAAATATCTGTCAGGTACGTTTGCAATGAGTACCGCTAATAAACGAAATGCTTTGAATACGACCGCTTTTCTGGATGATTACATTGCCAATTATGGTCAAGGATATGTAGAAGACCTGTTGTATAATCAGGGGTGGGAGATGATGGAAGACCCGGCAAATCCCGGTAAGATGTTGATTTTTAAGGAAACGGACTTTCAGGATAATCTCTTTCAAACGCCAGTCAACCATGATTTTAATATAAACTTCAGTGGCGGCAACGAGAAAGCGACTTACTATATGAGTTTGGGATATCTCACTCAAGATGGTATTGTTGTAGGTACTCATTATAATCGTTGGAGTTTTCTTACAAATGCTTCTTACAAGATTCGTAAGAACCTTACTGTAAAAGGTATGGTAAACTACTCTATGAGAACGACTGCGGGCATTAATGAAAATAATGTAATGTCAAGGGCTGCCAAAATGCCGCCTACAGTGCGCCAGTATTATGAAGACGGAACTCCGGCACCGGGTGAATTGACAAGTTCGTTCCGTACTCGTCTGCACGAAGTTTATTATCAGGAGAAAGAAAACAGAGTGAGCCGAATCAATCTTTCTGCCGAACTGGATTGGGAGATTATTCCCGGGCTACATCTCAAACCTATGTTCTCGTATACCAATAATGAGGGTAAAGACCATAACTTCGAGAGGTATAATGAAGTGGTGAAGAATAGACCGGTGTCCGAAGCGCATAATATGGATCTACATTATCAATATGATCTTATTTTGAATTATGCGAAGACAATAAAGGATAAGCATAACTTGGATTTGATGGTCGGTGGCAACTATATTTATGATAACTGGTATCGTTTCAGTGGTTCCGGTTATGGCGGAACATCAGATTATATCGAAACGCTGAACGGTATTGCGACGGAATCTGCCAAGACTACTTCCACTTTTGAAGAGAAGAAGATGAATAGTTACTTCGGGCGTGTCAATTACAATTATGATATGAAATACTTGTTTTCTGCAAGTATTCGTTATGACGGTTCTTCTCACTTTGCCGCCAATCATAAGTTTGCTGCTTTTCCGGGTGTATCTGCTGGATGGAATATGCATCGTGAGGCTTTCTTTGAACCCTTATCGAAAGTAGTCAGCAATTTGAAACTTAGAGCCAGCTGGGGAAAAACGGGATATGACAACCTTGCTCTGGAAAATACGGAAGGCTCTTATGAAGCCGGTAAAAACTATGCAGGGGAAGCCGGTATTTTGAATACAGTGCTTATGAACCGCAATTTGTTATGGGAAGAAACAACCTCTACCGATTTGGGACTTGAAGCCGGTTTCCTGAATAACCGTATTAATCTGTCTTTCGACGCTTATTATAAAAAGACAACGAACCGTTTACTGAACGAGAATTTGTGGTCGGAAACGGGATTTGCTTCAATCAAGTCCAATTTCGGCTCCTTGAACACGAAAGGGGTGGAAATAGCCATTAATGCGATTCCCATACAAACCCATGATTTCCGTTGGAATATAGATGCCAATTTTTCGATTTGGAGAACAACTATCGGCAAGTTACCCAATAATGGCGCAGATAAGAATCGTACCGGCGGCGGAATCATTTTTGACCCGAAACTGGGAAAATATGTTGAAGTAGGTGGATTTGCGGAAGGAGAGCGTTTCGGTTCCCGTTTTGCTTATCAGTTGGACGGGGTTTATGCAACAGATGAAGATGCAGCCAACGCTCCTTATGATGAAGGAGTATCTTCCGGTTGGTTGGGTAAAGGGAAATGTGCAGGTGATGCCATTTGGCGTGATGTGGATGGAAACGGTATCATCAATTCCAAAGACATGGTGTTTGTAGGATATATTCACCCTGATAAGATGGGGTCTTTCAACAATACTTTCACTTACAAGAATTTTACTTTACGGATTGCCACGGACTTCTCATTGGGAAATGTGATTGATAACCATTTCAGGGCACAGGCGAACGCAAATTCACGGAATAACTTTGCAACGATTCATGATGTAGCCAGTAGCAAGATGTGGCACAAACCGGGTGATATAGCTTCTATTCCTCGTTATGATGTAGAGTCTGACTGGGATAACGGAAAGCGTAATCATGGTCGTCCGAGCAGTTCTACCATTGGTTTTAGTGGTGGCAGTGCCAACACCTTGTATATAAAGAAAGGTGATTATCTGGCATTTCGTGAAGTCTCCCTATCATATCCCTTGCGTACCAAGTGGCTGCGTGCCGCTAAGATTGAAACGCTGGACTTGACGGCAGCTGTCTATAATTTAGGATATTGGACTGCTTATGACGGACTTACTCCTGAAGTAATTGGTGCTGATGCCGGTAAATATTCCCGTCCGCGTCAGTTTATATTCTCTGTAAAATTTACAATGTAACATTAAAGTAAACGATGATGAGAGCTAAATTAATAATGTTTAGTATAATGACTGCCTGTACCTTAGGTAGTTGTGAATCTATATTGGAGATAGATCCTATTTCTGAAATAACTATGGCAAATTACTGGAAATCGGAATCTGACGTGAAAGGCTACCTGAATGGTCTTTATTCGGATTATAGAGGAATGACCAGTACTACCCTGTATGGAGAAGATCGTGGAGATGCTATGGTATCGGGAGTGATTGGCGGTGTTTCACGTTCGCATCAGCATGAACTGAATGAAGAATATGGATTGGACTGGCGTACTTTCTATGAGAACATTCATCATTGCAATATGATAATCAAATATGCTCCGGGAATTGACTTTACACTGGAAAATGAAAAGAAACGTATCTTGGCACAGGCATATACTTTTAGGGCAAAAGCCTATCTTACTTTAACTCAGATGTGGGGAGACGTGCCTGTTGTTTTAAATCCGACAGAATCTTATGATAAGGAGTCACGCCCGACGCGTAGTACGGCTTCAGAAGTGATGAAACAGATTCTTTCAGATGTTCAGACTGCCATCGATCTTTTCCCGGAAACGAATATTTTGGATAAGAATCGGATTTCAAGACCTGCTGCGTTATGTCTGAAAGCGGAAGCGCTGGCATGGAAATATACGGTTCAGCGGAGTAATGACAAGAATGACTTGACAGATGCGATTTCTGCATTGGAAGAAGTGGAAAAGTGCGGTGTGAGTATGATGGATAAATATGCGGATATTTTCGATGTGGCAAACAAGAAAAACAGCGAAATCATTTTCTCTATTTATCTGAAGAAAGATGAATATAACAATATGTATATGTCTACGTTGTCCATGTCTGCCGCAGCCGGACTGCTGACTAACGATATTGTGAACAAAGAAGACATTCCATACACTAACTCCACAATCGCACGTCACGTGTATGCTCCGTCTCCCCGTCTGATATCGCTTTTCAGTGACAAGGACAACCGGGCTTCGTCAGCTTATATCAATGCTATAAATTCAAAAGGGGCGGTAGTTTTCACTTCACAGAACAAATTTCGGGGGACAGCTTATACCGATGACCGTTATTATGATAATGATATCGTGGTTTATCGTTTGGGCGAAGTCAAATTGTTGAAAGCGGAATTGTTGTGTTATCTGGGTGGTGACAATGTACAAAAAGCCATTGATGCTATGTTCGCTACCCGTAATCGTGCCGGAATCGGAGCGTATACCGGGAGTACGGTCCAGAAAGTGGTCCAGAAAGAGATATTGGACGAACGCGGCAGGGAATTGTGTTTCGAGTTGAAGCGTTGGCCTGATCTGATGCGGGCACATCACGCGGGTACCATTGATATTTATAGTTATATTCCTAATTTGGTTGGTAAATCTACTCCATTGTATTTCCCGATTTTGAGGAAGATGATTGATTTGAATCCTAATTTGGAACAAACTGAGGGTTATTAAAAAATAGAAACAATGAAAAATTTAAACTTAATATTTGCATGGGTATGCCTGTTGTTTATATCGACGGCATGTAATGATGTGGAGCCGAGCATATCTTCTTTACCGGTTCCCACGAGCAAGCCTTATTCCATCAATAGGGAAGGATATGCCTATTTTAGAATCCCCACGATGGTAATTACTAACAGCGGTACAATATTGGCATTTGCCGAGGGACGTCGCAATGGTCCTGAAGATGAAGGGGACATCGACATCGTGTTAAAGCGTTCCACTGATAAAGGAAAAACTTGGGGGCCGTTAATAACAGTCAAGGATGATGGAGAAAATCGTTGTCGTAATCAAGTACCTGTTTATCTTCCGGATATCAATCGTATCATTTTACTATCTTGCTGGAATCCGGGTGCAACAGGAACTAATTCAATTTTTGTAACTTATTCGGATGACGAAGGATTGACATGGGCGAAAGAAAAGGACATAACTGCTTCCGTAACTCCTGACAAATATAGATGGTACGCTACAGGGCCTTGTCATGGAATAGTGAAACAGTTTGAGCCGCATAAAGGGAGAATTGTAGTGCCGTGTAATCATAATACCACTACATCCGGTGCGGGACGTTCTCATGTGATATATTCGGATGATAAGGGAGAAACTTGGCATTTGGGTGGTATTATGGACGTGGATTATACGAATGAAAGCACTGTGACTGAATTAAGTAACGGTGATTTAATGTTGAACATGCGCAAACAGTCTGACACGGAAAAATATAGGATGGTCTCCACCAGTACGGACGGCGGACTGACATGGACTTCGTGTAAGTATACTACATTGAAAGAACCTATATGCCAAGGTTCCATACTCTTTTACGGTTTGGGGGATGATGGTAAAGGCATTATTCTGTTCTCGAATCCTGACAGTCAGACCAATCGTAATAATAACACGTTAAAGATGAGCGAGGATGACGGAGTAACTTGGAAGAAGCAATATTCCTATACAGGAAGTGATTATGGAGGATACTCGGACATTGCCCGTTATCCTGACGGTACAATTGGAGTATTATATGAATATGGTTTCAAGAATATCGGAGGCATTGCTTTTCAGAATGTTGAGTTGTCACAGCTACAATAAAACATGCGTAGAATTAAAAAATAGATTGATATGAAAAAGATAATATATTTCTTGTTCGTGTGTGTCGGGGCCTTTTATGCCTGCAAAGACGAGGAACAAGTACTGTTGAATGCAGATTTTATTTCAGACAAGCAAACCATATCCGCAGGGGAGAAGGTATATTTTATGGATAAGTCTGCTGGAGAACCTGTACGTTGGGATTGGGCTTTTGAAGGTGGAGAACCTAGTGTGTCTAATCTGTTCAGCCCGGAAATCGTGTATAATTATCCGGGAACTTATACCGTAAAATTAAGAGTAGGGCGGGGGACGGAAAATGCGGAGACTGAGATGTTGAAATATATCACAGTTGTATATCCGGATGAAATCACCGTAGCTTTTAAAGCCAATAAAACTCAGGCATTGAGTGATGAATCTATTAGTTTCACAGATATGTCCGTAGGATTCCCGTCTACTTGGTTGTGGGAATTTATTCCTGCAGAAGGCCGTACCGTCACCTCAACGGAACAGAATCCGAGTTTAGTATTTGAGCCGGGAGTTTACTCTGTTAAATTAACAGTTACTAATCCTAAGACAACGGCTACGCTTACGCAAGAGAATTATTTGAATATTATTGATAAGAATTCAGTTGCTGCAGATATTACGGCAGACCGGCGTATGGTTATAGAAGGGGGAGTCATATCATTCAAGGATACTAGCTTGGGACGTCCTACCCGTTGGAACTGGACGTTTGAAGGAGGAACACCTTCTACTTCCAATGAGCAGAACCCGACTGTTACTTATTCAACTGCCGGTAAGTATAAAGTTACTTTAGTCGCTTCTAATGATATGAATACTTCCACAGCTGAACAGGAAGGATATATCACAGTATTGCCGGGTAAAGATATTGTTCTTTTCTATCCGTTCGAGGGTGACAGTAAAGATATGGGTCCCAATGCTATTCATCCGGAAATTCTTAAATTGGGAGATAATATGGATGTCAACTTTAATGCACCTGCCCGTAAGGAAGGATTTACTTGTGCTGAGTTCAGAAGTAAGGATAATCAGAATTATGCATTCTTGTCGTTGCCGGATAATGATGCATTAGATTTCCAGGCAACTCCGGTGACTACTTCTTTCTGGGTGAAAACTTCGAATAAAACAGCTGCTAATCTGGGGGTATTCCAGCATGGAGCCGGTCCTAATGCAAGTACAGACGGAAAGAATAAGCAGACTTGGTTTAGATTCCAAAAATCCAGTCCGTTTATAAGATATGTCATTGAGTACTCTGGGCTTTCCGGAAACTGGACTGATTATAAGACAAAAGCCATGACAGACGGAGAGTGGCATCATTATGTATGTGTTCATACCAATGGAAGCACCTATTTATATATTGACGGAGTAAAAGCAGCGGAAGCACTCAATAAAGGTTTGAAACCAATTGATCGGAAGCCTTATTTCATCGGTGCCATGTACAGAGGGGCAGAAGGCTCCCGTTCTTATGAGAACTTTATGGATGGTTATATAGATGATTATCTGGTGTATAATCGTGCATTCACGGCAGCAGAAGCGAAAGCGCTTTATGATAGCATGAAATAAGTGATATCATATTCACTGATATAAGTCTAAAGGCAACTTGCTCATCGGTATCGGGAGTTAGTTGCCTTTTCTTGTACTGTATTTGTCATTAACCTGAATTTTTTCTTTGTATATTTGCAAACAGATACATTTTAGTATTATTATGAAAAATATTTTTATTCAAATTCTTCGTGTCCTGATGCTTTTTCTGCTTCTTATTTCAGGAGTTATTGGCTATATAATTTACGAAGATACATTGTCGGAGTGGTGGATACCTGTCGGAGTGGCATTGATGATAGCTATTGCTACATTTCCTTTCTACATGAGGTGGGCATGGCTGACAGCCGGAGATAATAAAATAGTTAATTTTTTGTGTCATTTGGTATGTGTGGGAGTTATGAGTTATGCACTGTTTCTTGTAGGTAACTATTGGTTGGCAGACCCTGCTTCCATGCAGGAAGAAGAAGTTGTAGTGCAGAGGAAGTATCAGGAGACGCATAAGAAAACCCGCCGGGTAGGTAAGAGGCGTTATGTACCGGACGGTGTACGTAAGGAGTACTATTTGGAAGTAGCTTTTACAAATGGTACTATGAAAACATTGCATGTACCACTCTCTACTTATAACAAGACACGACAGGGTGCAACAAAGACATTGACTTTGCAGAAAGGATTCTTCGGGTTTCCGGTGATAACAAAAAATGACATTCATATAGATAGAGAGTCGGACAACATTATGCACATATCATCAGGTGTTTTAAAATAATAAGGTACTAATATACATATCTACATCGTAAATTATTCCGTTCTCGGAAGGGGTTCTTTTTAATTATACGTATCTGTAAATTTGTCTGCGGGCACCGTATTGACACTTCCTATCTATGTATATAATATCAGTATTAACTAATAACATATATTGATATGACAACTAATGATGTATTTTTAGATGTCTGTAAAGGGCTAGTGATGTAAATTGTAACATTTTTATTCTTAATGTGCTAGGCGATTTTAGAGCATATATAGCTCCGGAAGTCAGATTAAAAACTAGGGAGTGCCGTTACAATGAAGTTCAGGATGCGCAAGACATTACAAAACAAATCTTGAACCTCGGGCACAATTTCGCTCTAGAAATGAATAAATATTCCGAGAAAAGACATAGTACATTCACAAGGAAAATTTCAAGTTTGGTACGGATTATATATGGTTTACAAAAGTTAATTTAAACCGCTAATTTGTTGTTTGCATATAGGAAAGTAGTTATATTTGTATAGTTCTTTGAGGACAAGACATTGTTGGAAAATAAAAGAAGTGCCTTGATATTTGGAATCGTCAATTCAATAAAAGGACAAACGAGGTACAGAAGGTAACTCATATCAGGTAGGTTATTCATCTGTGTGTTTGTACAAGCGTTTGACGATGCTTTCGAGTTTATACAGGTGATAGTCCACTTTCTTTATTATATAATGTTTTCATAGACTGTCGGGAAGTCAAAAAATTGCGCCATTGTGAAAAAAGTATTTCATTTTATCTGTATTAATTATGCTGGCTAGAGCATTTATAAATGTCTAATATTAAAAAATGATAACGCCTAAAAAGGAATCTTAGTTTCCGGAAATGTATGTTTTTGATGCGGTTAATCTGGTTCAAAACAAGTAATAGTACTTTTCTCCTAATTTTTTTCTGATGCTTTTTAGGGCAGCAGTGATATGTGCTTCTACTGTTTTGATTGAGATATTCATTTCATCTGCTATTTCTTGATTACTTTTATGCTCCTCCCTGCTTTTTTTAAAAATCGTCTGGCATTTGGTGGGAAGTTGACAAACTGCTTCTTTTATTAAATTTTGTAATTCTTTAAATTCCAATTCTTCTTCGCTGTTATAATGTTCGTCTGAATTTTCTTTCAATATATCTATTGATACTTTTTGTTTTTTGTCACGTAGATAATTTAGTGCCCTATTCTTTGCCGATTGAAATAGATAAGATTTTAAAGATAAAGAGAAATCAATATTTTCTCTATGTTCCCAGACATATATAAACAATTCAGCTGTTATTTCTTCAGCTTCAGTTTTGTTTTCGATATAAAGCGATATGAAACGGCATAATGGTGTAAAATAACTTCTGTATAAATGTTCAAATACTACTTGGTTACCTGATTGGATTAGTCTAATCCATAGAATATCATCTATCATAAATTATACTTTTTGCAAATATATACCAAAAAAGTAATTCGCAAATAAAAAAAGAAAAAAAAATCAAAAAGTGGGGATTGTATATTAAGGATTGATGGACTTTATGTGTGAAATAGAACTATAAACAGTTTATCTCTAAAAACATATTTCTCTTGATTGTTTTTGGGAGTATTAGAAAGGAAATGATTTATTTTTTATAATTTGAAAAAAATAGGTTTTTGATATAGGGTTGCTCTTGGGTTGTGTGTGTTATTAATAAAGAGACGAAAATTTAATGAAAAAATAGGTGTAGTATGGATAAAATACCTTGGACATTAATTATTGCAAAGTTAAGTAATACTCTGACAGAAGCTGATAACCGTTTGTTAGAAGAATGGTTACAGAATGATTTGCATAAAGAAATCTATTTATCTGTGGCACATGTCTGGCATTCTGTTCAGTCTAAAGTTCGGGATTATGAACCTGATGAAGACTATTATTGGACTTTTATATCTAATCGGATTAATAAAGTAGAAAAGAAAAAGAAAGTGCGTCATTTCTTAATGAATCGTATGGTGCGGGTAGGCATTGCTGTAAGTTTGCTTTTAATAATAGGATTTTCCTTGCTTGTATATCTAGTACCGATGAAAAACAATGATATTCAATTGCCTGTATATTCTTCTTTGGAAGGTAAAGCTAAAATTGTTCTCACTGATAGTACAGTGGTGTGGTTGAGAAAGAATAGCACATTGGCTTGTTTGTCTGATTTCTCTGGGAAAGAACGTAGGGTAAAATTGAATGGTGCAGCTTTTTTTGAGGTTAAATCAGATAAAAATCATCCTTTTATTGTGGAGGTACGAGATTTGAATGTGAAAGTGCACGGTACAAAATTTGTGGTATCTGCTTCCCGGTTTCAAGAAGATGTTGTGGTTGGATTGGAGGAAGGTTCGGTGGAACTGATATCACCTACAGTAAAGAGTCAGTTCATAATTCCCGGTGAAGTTGCTGAATATAATAAAAAAAACGGTCAGCTGAGCGTGAAAAAAGAAGATATAGCTATTTATAATTCGTGGATGGCAAATGATATATCTTTTAATAGTAGTACATTAGAATATATCTGTAAAATACTTTCTTTTAGGTTTGGTAAAAATATTAAGGTAGATCCTTCTATTGGTACTCGTTATCGTTATATGTTTCATTTGCATGATGAGACTTTAGATGAATTACTTGATATGCTAACTTCTATCAATCCAATACAGTATGAATATATGGATTCGAATACTATATTTATTTCTAATCAATGATTTAATCTTTTAATTTTTTATTTATGGATACTAGCTGATAGCCATTGTTATGCTCTTTTTTCTAGAGGATTATGTTCGAATAAATGAATGTTTATGTGCTTTGTTTAATATTTAGTAACTTTTGAAAAACATGAATTTGAAACAATTTTTTTGTGCCTTTTTCTGTACCTTTTGTCTTTTTATTGGTACGGTAGCAGCTCAGTCAGGAGGTGGAATTACTCTTTCTTTAAAAGACGTTTCTTTACAGGAAGCTATGCAAAGAGTACAAAAAGTAAGTGATTATACTTTTTTTTATGATGTCAATCAGATTGATATCAGTCAAAAAGTGAGTTTCTCAGTTAAAAAAGCTAATATTCAGACTGCTGTAAGTAAGATGCTGGATAAAACTGCTATTTCATTTGAAATAAAAGGGAAACAAATCATTCTGAAAAGAGGAATCGGAAAAACTCCCAAAGGTACGGGGCTTTCACGCAAAATAACAGGTATAGTTGTTGATGATTTGGGAGCCCCTGTTATCGGGGCTACTGTCATTGTGCAGGGAACCGTTAATGGAGTTTTAACGGACATTGATGGGAAATATGCTATTGAAGCAAAGAAAAATCAGGTGTTGGAATACCGTTTTGTTGGTTACAAAGGAGTGGAAAAAACTGTCGGAGATGATGATCGTATTAATGTGACATTGGCCGAAAGCAATGTTAATTTGGATGACGTGGTCGTTATTGGTTATGGTTCACAGAAGAAAGAAAGCGTTGTTGCTTCTATTAATTCTATAAAACCGGCCGATATTGCTGTTCCTACTCGTAGTTTATCCAATTCGATTGCCGGACGGGTCGCAGGTGTGGTTGCTATTCAACGCTCGGGAGAACCTGGTAATGATGATGCGTCTTTTTGGATTCGCGGTCAAAGCTCCTATATGGGCGGAACAAATCCTCTTATTTTAGTTGACGGCGTGCCCCGTGATATGAATGATATTGATGTGGATGAGATAGAGACATTTACCGTGTTGAAAGATGCTGCTGCTACGGCAGTATACGGTGCGGAAGGTGCTAATGGGGTAGTGCTTATCACTTCTAAACGTGGTATAGCACAAAAAACCCGAGTGGATATTAACGCTCAGTTTTCCATTATAACTCCCACTAGATTACCTGAATTGATGGACTCATATAACTTTTTGAATATGTTTACAGAGGCGGAATGGAACGATGTCGGAAATCCGGGAAGGTTTTTGGATTTTGTAGGAACGTATGATCGGGATATATTGGAGAAATATCGTACCGGGGCGGATTTGGACTTATACCCTAACTCCGATTGGATGGAATTGTTGTCAGAACATACCACGAATCAACGTTATACAATAAATTTCAGAGGAGGTTCGGAAAAAACCAAATTCTTTGCTTCAGGAGCTTACTATAAAGAAGATGGGATTTTTGATTCTAATACTTCCGAAGGGTATAATGCCAATACAGGGTTACAACGTTTTAATTTGCGTTCCAATGTAGATATGGATATCACAAGCACAACTAAATTGTCCATTGATTTAAGTGGACAATATAAAACCCGAAGCCAGTCTGCTAGCAGTTCTGATGCCGTTTTTGGCGCTATAACCGTTTGTCCGGTGTTTATCATTCCTTTCTATTATTCAGATGGCTCTTTGTCTCAGTTGACAAGGGAAGCGGACCAGAGAACCAATCCTTATAATTTATTGAATCAAAGCGGGTATACGAAAACTTGGTCCGCTTCTGTTCAGTCTAAAGTACAGTTGGAACAAAAGTTGGATTTTATAACCAAAGGATTATCAGTAAGGGGGGCTGTCAGTTTTGATGCTGATTTTACTTCGTCCATGAAGCGTACGAAGAAACCGGCTACTTTTTTCTCAAATAAACGTGATGACTTTGGCAATTTGATTATGCAATCAGTAAGTGTAGAAGAAGCTTTATCTGATCCTGTGAAATCTTCTACTTCTGGTGAAAAGAGAATTTACATTGAAGGAGCGCTGAATTACAAACGTCTGTTTGGAGAAAAACATGACGTAAATGGTATTTTAGTTTATAGCCAGAAAGAGACGCAATATCAAAATGTGGATGGCTTGAAGCTTTTGCCTTATCGTAAACAGAATCTTGTGGGACGTATCTCTTACGGTTATGACAGTCGTTATATGCTGGAAGGAAGTTTTGGTATGACGGGGAGTGAAAATTTTGCAGAAGGGCATCGGTGGGGAATATTTCCTGCAGTAGGTGCTGCTTGGTATATCAGTAATGAGAGTTTTATTCGTAACCACAGCGCAGCCAAGTGGCTTTCAAAGTTGAAACTGCGTACTTCTTATGGTATGACTGGTAATGATAATATAGGTCCTAGTTCACGATTCCCTTATCGTGAACAATTGAAAACGAATGATTCCGGTTATGCATTTAATATTCCTGTAGGAAGTTCGGGTGGGAATCCTAGTGGAGGCAATGGTATTGTAGAAAGTACGTTTGCCGCTCCGGTTTTGAGTTGGGAAATAGAAAAAAAATTTAATGTAGGTGTAGACTTGGGATTTTTTGATAATCGAATTGATATTACAGCCGATTATTTCTTCAACAGACGTGAAGATATTCTGATTCAGCGAAAGATTGTACCGAAAACATTGGGATTCCGGGTTAATCCATGGCAGAATTTTGGTATTGTGGATAATAAGGGCTTGGACGGAAGTCTTACCTTGAATCACCAGTTTGGTGACTTGAAAGTTTCAGCTCGTGGAAATATTACATATGTGCGTAATGAAATCGTAGAGTACGATGAAGTCCCTTCTAAATATAATTATCAGAATTATACCGGACAATCTATAGGACAACCTTATTGTTATATAGCGGAAGGGCTCTATACGCCGGATGATTTTACTACAACCACTACTTCTACCGAAGGATATCTGTATGAGCTGAAGGCTGATGTGCCTAAACCTGCCGCTAACGTGGCTCCCGGGGATATCAAATATAAAGATTTGAATGGAGATGGATTGATTAATGAGTATGATATGACTTACGAAAATGGACTGAATTCGACCAATCCGGAATTGGTCTATGGCTTTGGATTGAATCTGGAATATAAAGGCTTTTTTGCGGGCATTTTCTTTCAGGGGGTAGGCAAGACTACTGTCAATCTGATGAGCAATTCTAACTACTTTATGCCTTTTATCAGAGGTGTAGAAGGTGGGTCGGCTCGTATGGAGGCTTTAAGCCATTGGAGTGCAGACAATCCATATAATCAGGATGTGTTATATCCTCGTATACATGCGGCCAAGTTTGATCATAACATAGAAAAAAGTACTTGGTGGTATCGTGACGGTAGTTTTTTACGTCTGAAAAATGTGGAGTTTGGATATGAATTCAGTAAAGATATGATTAAAAAAATGCGTATGACTAATTTACGCCTGTATGTTCAAGGAACTAATTTGGCTGTATGGGATAATATAAAATTGTGGGATCCTGAGTTGGGCAACAGTAATTCAGGGGCAAAATACCCTCTTGGAGCTACTTGGACTGTTGGATTGGAAGTATCATTTTAAAAACTTAAAGATATGAAAATATTATTCAAAAAAATACTATATACATTGGTGTTAAGCGTAGGATTGATAAGTGTGTCCTCTTGTGCCGATTATCTGGATGTATCAGATGAGATAGCCGACAATTTGTCACTTGAAGATGTGTTTGAAAATAAAGGGTATGTACAGAAATGGCATGCTAATATTTTTAATAGTATTTGTGCATATGAATTTATGGGCGGCGCTGGAGAAGAGAATGGTTTTTCAGGAGTTTGGAATTTGCTGTCGGGTGAAGTTACTGCTAATGGTGGTTCTGCCTATACAACAATGATAAATGGCTTTACGGCAGATACGGCTCCATTCCATCGTTGGAGTAGTATTTATGCATATATACGTCAGTCTATGATTCTGTTAGAACATATAAAACCTGTTGGAGATCCAAACTCTCTTTCGGACACTTATTTAAGCTCGGTACAAGTGGAGCGTATGAAAATGGAAGCAAAGTTTTTTATTGCTTATAATTATTTATCATTGTTTGAATTATATGGCCCTGTACCTATTATAAAAGAGATAGCTGATCCGAATGATCCTAATTTTACAGATTATCCGCGTGCTTCAGTGGATGAGATGGTGGCATATATTGATGGTTTGTTTGGGGAGGTCATCAATTCGGATGCTATACCGGAAACGACGTTTGCTTCCGGTGGGGCTTCCGAAAACAGGGATCATTCTGACCATAATAATGCCAAATATGCTTTGAGTGAAGCTGTACGTCCTACTAAAGCGGCTGCTTTGGCGTTGCGTGCTCGTCTGTGGGTATATGCTGCTTCTCCACTGTTTAATGGCGGATATACAGAGGCTGTCCAGACTGTAAACTACGATGGAACTCCTATTTTTCCGGCTTCTAATCCTGAAAAATGGAAAACAGCCAAACAACATTTGGAAACGTTTCTGAATTTTGCAGAGGATATGGGATATGGTTTGTTTGAAGTTGAGGAGGAAGGGATTGTCAATGCAGACAAATCGGTTTATGAACTTTTTCAATATTACAATGATGAAATTATTTGGGCTACAAATCAGAATGGTTATTATGCTGTAAGTTCTGCAATGGAAAAAAGAAGCAATCCTCGAGGCGTATATAACGGTTGGGCGAACTTAGGAGTTTTTCAAGAGACGGTTGATGCTTTTTTCATGAGTAATGGATTAGAAATAAACGATTCTGGCAGTGGATATTCAGAGGAAGGCTTTGCGGATTTGCCTAATCGGATTAATGAAGACAAACGTGTTGATAAAAATGTTTATAATATGTATCACGGTCGGGAACCTCGTTTTTATGCTGCTATTACTTATGAAGGACGAAGCTGGCATGTACAGCCCCCCGGTAATGCCAATTATGTGACAAGTTTTGCAAAAGGAGGAGATACGGATTTGTCAAGACTTGAGAATCCGAAAACGGGATATATGCTTTATAAGTTCAAAAACCGACAAGTGTATGGTACAACTCGTCCGGCTTCCGGTGGAAAATTGGAATTGTTCAAACAATGGGCTCGTCCAAATATCCTGCTTCGTTTAGCAGATTTTTATTTGTACTATGCGGAAGCTTGTAACGAA
This sequence comes from uncultured Bacteroides sp., assembly GCA_959606905.1. The sequence goes on from CAUHML010000012.1 coordinate 62,586, forward strand.
GTGGATCCTGGTGATCCTAATGTTATCGAATATCTGGATCGGGTACGTCGTCGTGCTGGTATACCAGGTTATAAAGAGTTGAAAGAACAAGGTAAAAAAGATATCATAGGTAATCAGGAGAAACAACGTTGGGCAATTCAACGCGAGCGTCAGGTTGAATTCCTTTGTGAAGGACAGCGCTATTTTGATGTACGTCGCTGGATGACTGCCAATGATGCCAACAATCCTTATGACCAACAGATAACGCGCAGTGGTATGGATATGACGCAGCCTAATCAAGGAGTAGGTGTAGGTTCTTTCTTTAATCGGGTTGTTTTGGAAAGACGCGCATGGACGCGTGCCATGTTGCTTTATCCGATACCTTATACTGAAATACAGCGTTCTCCTGGAAAGATATTGATACAGAATCCTTTATGGTAAAGTAATGTAGCTTGTTAATGTAAGATATATTGAGATAAGATATTCCTTATATTTTACGTTAATAGTTCTATCATTTTTATAAATAATATCTAATTAGACAACTATGATAAAACAACAGATATATATATTTTTCTATTTCTTGCTAACTTTTGTCACAATAGCTTGTCAGGAGTCAAATAATGTTTCAGATACAGGCTGGATTAATGGTTTGAAAGCTTATTTGGAGTTTCCAATGGAGGGAGGAAGTGAATATTGTTCATTTTCCTTACAAAACGGATTGGACGCTTCTTTATTGGAATGCTATGTTCCGGCAAAAGATGCAGGTTGGTGTGAGGCATCTGTGGAAGGAGGTAAGTTGATAATTCGTGCATTTCGTTCATATACGGATAGTGAACGTCATACTAGTGTAACTGTTGAATATGAACGAAGATATTCTTTTGTAATTCAAGTGAAGCAAATGGCAGGATTTAGTGAGAATGATATTCCTATTAAAGTTGTGTCTGCTACCGCCGATACAGAGAATAATAATAACGAAATGGATAAGAGCTATGATGATGATCTTAATACTTATTTTTGTTCAAAAGGAGGAACAGATGTTACCAAAACTTTTCGAATGACTTATACATTGGAAAGTGGGCATACGCTTTATCGAATAATATATACTCCTCGCACAAAAGGCAATAAATGGGGCTCGTTTAATAAATTTGAAGTAGAAGTAGCTACAGGAGATGCGCCGACACAATTTGTAAAAGTAGCTTCTTTTGAAAGGGGGGATGGAGTGCATACACCACTAGACTTTACACTGGACACTCCTGTTCCTGATGCCAAATATGTTCGTTTTGTAGTCCACTCTGCTTATATGAAACGTGTCAGTTGTGCAGAAATGGATTTTTTTGAACCCAGTAAGAATCGATTTGATTATCGTAGTATATTTGCGGATGACCTTTATACACAATTAAAGGAAGGTGTTACGGATAATCTAATAAAAAATATGCCTGATAATGAGATGCGTAAATTGGCTTTGGCTTTGTCTGAAGGTAATTATGAAAGTAAATATCGTGTAGCAGAATATCGTCCTTATCAGCATCCTTCTGTTATGGCAGCTGTCAATCGGACTTCCCGATATAGCTTAAGTGATAATCCTACGGGAATTTATGCTGTAGCTGGAGAAAAATTGTATATTGCTTTGGATAAATTGTATCGTGGAGCTGATATATCCTTGATGGTCAGGGACCTGAATGGTGGATATGGCAATTCCAAGACTTACCAGTTGAAAAAAGGGCTGAATATTATTGAACCGACAATTGGCGGCTTGATCTATATATTGAATCATGTAGAGGATAATATTCCTTTACTGCTAGAAAATGATTCAGATAAGCAAAGGGCTATGGACAAGACTGTAAAGGTACATATTATAATGGGTAAAGTAAACGGTTATTATGACTGTCATAAAAACGTCCCGGAAGAATGGCCTGAAATATTAGAAAATGCTCAATATCAAGATATGGATGTATTAGGGCAATATGCGCATGTAACGTGGCGTGTGTCAGATTTTCAGACATATACTTCAGATGTTACTATGTTGCTGAATAATTATGATAAATTGGTGTGGTTAGAAGAAGAATTCATAGGATTGGTGAAATATGGTAAGTTATTTAATAATCGTATGCATTTTTCCATTGATTATGATGCTACAAGTCCCAATGCCTCCAATTATCGTACAGTTTATCCTCCTCGTAATGCAGCTAAAATATGTGATCCGCTTCGTTTTGATGTTAATTTGTGGGGACCATCTCATGAAGTTGGACATATGAATCAGACACGTCCAGGTTTAAAATGGATTGGTACTACGGAAATTACCAATAATATATTATCTCTTTATGTACAGACCTCTTTTGGGCAGCCTGGTCGATTATTGGATGAAAAAGATGGTAAAACGGTGTATGATTACGGACTGGAAAAAGTTGTGGCGAAGAAAATACCGCATAATAGTTCTCAGGCGGATGTTTTTGAACGTTTAGTTCCTTTCTGGCAATTGAAGTTATATATGATAGATGTTTTAAAAAAAGAAAATTTTTATCATGATTTGTATGAGTACTTTCGGACTTATGATTATGAAGCTTTAAATGCTGATAAATATACTCAAGGGGTCTATCAGTTGGATTTTGTACGCCAGGTTTGTAGGATATCAGGATTGAATATGCTTGATTTTTTTGAGAAGTGGGGATTTCTGACTCCGATTGATGCGGATATAAATGATTATAGTAAAGCCCGATTTACAATTACAGAAGGACAGATAACTGCTTTGAAAGATGAGGTTAATAAACAAAATTATAAAATGCCGCATCCGGAAGTACATCTTATAAATGAAAATAATATGTATAACTATAATGATTAAACAAATTGCAATATGAAAAATTTGAGATATTTATTTTTAGTATGCCTTACATGGATGATATTAGGAAGCTGTGGGGAAGAATATGTGTATAATACACGAGTTGTTACTGGAGTTGATTTATTGGATGTGGGAGAAGAAGGTAATTTATTGTTTTCGCGAGGAGAAAATGGGGAAATTAAAGTTAGAATAACTCCGGTAGATGCGATTGATAAAAAGGATTATACTTTTTCGTATAAGAGTAGCGACGAGAGCATATTTACGGTCGATGATACGGGAGGAATACGCGCACTTGCTGTGGGAGAAGCCACTTTGACAGTACAGGCAATTAATAATCCGGCCGTGTCTCAGTGTTGTAAAGTAGTGGTACAACCCAATTGGATACGCACTATTGAATTACCACAAGAATATAAAGATTGTAGTCTGTTAGTGGATTCAAAAATAGATTTAGGGAGTGTTATCACTATAAAGCCGGAGCAGGTTGATAATCCGGATGTGATTTATACTTCTTCAAATCCGAATATTGCCACAGTCAGTGAAGATGGAATAGTAACTGGTGTGTCTAGTGGGAGTGTAGAGATTGTGATTCAAGCTGCGGATCAGGGAGGAGCAGTGGTGAGTGCTTTTATAACTGTAATAGATGAATTGCTGGGAGATTTTCCACGTCATACGTGGAAGGCTACAGTTTCACATACATTTGTGCCGGATCCTGCAGGAGGCGGTTCCCCGGAAATGTTACTGGATGGTAGTTACAATACTTTTTTATCAATTAGGAAACCCGGTAAAGGGGTTGAGACACCGGCTGGAGCCAAAATTTTCTTTACGATAGATATGGGGCAGCAGTATCCTTTCAATTATTTTAGTTGGCATCATAGAGGAGATAATGTTAGTGTAGGTTTGAGAGGTTCAAAAGTAGACATATATGGTAGCCTGGATGGGGAAACTTTTGATTTGATACAAAATGAAATACTGTTAGATACCGGAGCAGATGCCAGTACAGGGGAGAAGATAATATTGGATGATACATCTTCTTGTCGGTATGTTCGTTTTGTAATTACAGGTTATAGTACAAGTGCAGGTTCAGCCGTTCAGATTTCAGAAATTCAGATTGGTAGAGATAAATAATATGGATATTTGGTAAAGAAATGTATGAGTGTTAAATGATGTAGTTTTTTAGGAAACATTGTAAAGTATAAAAATGAAATATTCATAAATATGAAAATAATAATTGGGCTATAACATCATTTGTCAAAATCATCTGTCAATTCTCCAAGTTTCATGCCACTGTGAGTAGTGGGGATATCGGTTGCAATGTTGAGGTGGAATCTGGGGATTTGTCTCTCCATCCTTTCTTGGATGATACCTGTTGCATTAAAGATGTGTGTGGATATCTTCACACATTCGATTTACCTACTTTTATTTTCCAGCCAGCCTGTGGGAATAGCAGTCTTTTATGGGAACTGGAGGACAAAAGGCTAGGGATTTGACTGGTAATAATCGTGGACATTTCGGTTGCTTTGGTTTGAAAATCAAATATCTGAACGGCGGTATACACAAGATGGATGTATTTCTAAAATCAAAGGTAAAAAGATGTAGTTACGATACTGTAATAAGTATTTGTCTAATCGCTTTTTGCTTTGAAAATGATAGTAATTTTAATTTTGAATCAGTGTAGCTTTCAATTATTGATTCGTATTTTTTTATTAACAATTAAATAAATTTATGAAACAATTTTTTTTTGATAAGAATGTTCGTATGGCCTTTGCAGGTTTGTCCTGTATGGCTTTACTCGGTTTACCCCAATCGGCGGTAGCTCAAGATATGACAGTTTATCCTTATGCGGAAGATTATCAAGTGATTACCCGTGATGGAGCGTGGTGTTGGTTTTCCGATCCTCGTGCTATTTATGTGGATGATAAGATGTTTGGCGGTTTTGTAGATAAGGAAGGCAGTATTTGGGCTTTCTGCTATGATCCTTCCACCTGCCAAAGTAAGCAGTATAAATTGTTTAATAAGTTGGATTATGACGACCATGCTAATCCTTCAATCATGGCTCTTTCAGACCAGCGTTTAGTTCTATTCTTTTCAGCACATGGAGGAACTAAAAATTCTCCTATTTATTATGCTGTCAGTAAATATCCGTCCGATATTTCATCTTGGGAGGAAGTACAAGAGATTAATCCTGAAATGGAGGGAAGTTTAGGTGTTTGCTATACTAATCCCGTAATGTTGTCTGATGAAAATAATCGGGTATATTTATTTTTCAGAGGTAGAGATTTTAAACCGACTTGTATTTATACTGATGATTTGAAAACATGGAGTCAACCGATTAATTTAGTACGTAATGATCCAGGATATGGTCAAGGAGGCCGTCCTTATACTAAAATTACAACTAATCATAAAGATAAAATATTTTTTGCTTTTACCGATGCACATCCTCGGGATCGTGCAACAAATTCCATTTATTTTATGATGTATAAAAATGGAAAAATTTGTAAAGCGGATGGTACTGTTGTTTCAGAAACTCTTGGTTCCATAATACCAAGTCAAGTAGACAAAGTTTATGATGCAACTAGGACTTTCGATAAAGCGTGGATATGGGATATTGCTTTTGATGAATCAGAAAAGCCGATATTAGTTTATGCACGTTTCAGCGATCGTGATAATAAGCATTCTTATTGGTATGCACGTTGGAATGGAATAAAATGGGAAAACCATAAAATAACTGATGCAGGTCAGTGGTTTCAGCGTACGGAATATGTAAAGGAAAAACCGGAATATGAATGTAACTATTCTGGTGGCGTTTATTTAGATCATGAAAATCCTAATATCCTTTACACTTCACGTCCCATCAATGACCGTTTTGAAATAGAAAAATGGACTTTTACAGGTGGTAAACAAAAATGGATAACAGAAGCTATAACTTACCAGTCAGAAAAAGATAATGTACGCCCTTTTGTGGTACGTAATCATCGGGGTAGTCAGCCATCTGTACTCTGGATGTATAATTATAAATATCCTGGTTTTAAAGCCTATGATTGTGCTATCCGTACTGATCAAGAAGCTAAAGGATTTAGCTCCAAGTGGAACAAGAAAGATATTACTATTGTAGCTGATACGGTCTTCCGTTGGGTGATGAAAACATATCAAAAGGATAAAAATTATTGTAATCAAGGATGGGTAAGCGGTGTACTTTATAACGGTTTATTTGATTGGGCTGAAATTACAGATAAAAAAGAATATTTCGATTTCATGAAACGTATTTTTTCACGTTATTACTGGCAGTTAGGCAACCGTATGTATCATGGTGATGATCTTTGTGTAGGTCAAGTCTATCTTGATATGTATGCTAAATACAAACAAGAAAAGATGTGGATACCAACCAAAGCTAGAATAGATTGGATTATAGAGAATCCTCCAATTGGAAATATAGATATAACTAAAGGGGTAAGTGATCGTTGGTGGTGGTGTGATGCCCTCTATATGGCTCCGGCTATTTTTACACGTCTGTATACACTGACTGGTGATAAAAAATATTTAAAATTTGCTCATAAAGAATATTTGGATTGTTATGAACATTTATATGATAAAGATGAACATTTATTCTTTCGTGATGGCAAATATCTTAACGCAAAGGATGAAAAAGGAGGCAAAGTATTTTGGAGCCGGGGAAATGGTTGGGTGCTTGGTGGATTGGCCGAAGTATTGAAATATTTGCCTGAAGAAGACAAAAAATATCGTCCTTTTTATGAACAGCTGTTGCAGGAAATGAGTGAGAAGATAGCTTCTTTACAAAGAGAAGACGGTTATTGGAGAACTAACTTATTAAATGCTGATATTTATCCTATGCCGGAGACTAGTGGAACGGGACTATTTACTTACGCTATCATGTATGGTATTAATCAGGGTATTTTACCTGCAGATAAATATTTACCGATAGTAAGGAAAGGCTGGGATGCAATGGTAAAAGCTGTTAATACGGAAGGAAAAGTGGGCTGGACACAGATGGTGGCACAAAAACCCGGAAAAGTGGTAAAAAAAGATACAAGGGCTTATTCGGTAGGCAGTTTGTTAATGATTGCTTCAGAATTATATAGATATTTGGACAATAACAAGTAAACCTACCATAAGCGTATTTTAATTTGGTACTAATATACATACTTACACAGGAAATCCTTCCGTCCGCGGAGGGATTTCTTTTCAATTGTACGTATCTGTAAATTTGTCCGCGGATTTCTTTGATATTTCATAAAATCTTTGTAATTTGTTATGTCATAAAATAATTGGAGGACAGCCTTATGAAAGACCCGCTTGGTATCAAAATAAATTCGATCCCAGTTCTTTACAAGCTGTTTCCAAATGAAGAAGCCTGCATTAACTATCTTGTAACTTTTAATTAGAACGGTACTCCCATTTCACTGTTTGATAAAACTTCAAAAGTCTATAAATTAAAAAACGGAAATTATCGCTGTAAAAACACAGAAAAGAATTTTACTGTAAAAATAGGAACCATATTTGAGAAAATAAAGATTGACCTATAAAGGTAGTTCGTTGTTATATGCTTGTTAACCATAAAGCGGGGCTTTCTTTCTATCGGTTGGCAAAAGATATAGATGTTACTCAAAAACAGCGTGGTTTATGTTACACAAAATAAGAAGTCAAATGTATCTTGCTAACGAAAATCTTCTAATGGGTGAGGTGGAAACTGGTGAAACACTTATCGGGGGTAGAAACAAAAATAGTCATTGGAACAAGAAAATGGCATATTCACAAGGACATTCCCATAAAGACAAAACTCCGGTAGTTGGAATGATACAATGGGATTCCTTAATAGTTTACAGGCTCATAATCATTGTTATCCTTATAACACGCAATAAACAAACAGATACATGACACTACCATACAAAATTAATTCTTCGTCTTTGAATTTGTTGGCAGATTCTTCCATATTATGAGATGTTTTGTTGGAGATGTGCTTTTATGCTGATATTTATTCTAGTATCTCTCGTCTTCAATTCTCCGACCTGATACTTTATAAGAAATGCAAGGATATTATTCAAGCTTTAGAAACATTTCTTTTAGATTGATTGTCACGCAGTCAAACTGATTCACCATATCCATACCGATAATCCCTGCATCATCTGATGTCTGGAAATCACCGTTTGTAGTATCCACTGCAAGATTTTTCAATTCGACCGGAACTTTACCGACCTTTATGCGGAAGGACGGTAAGCGCAATATTTCTTTTGTTACCACTATGTTGAAGCCGCCACCCGTAATGTGTTCCCGTTTGCCGGAAGCGTCGAGTTCGGACTTATGGCCTTCATAATATCGGTAATACAAGCCGGCAGTAGAACATCCTGTGTCAAAGTGCAACTTGAGCCTTTCCCCATTGTTTGCCTCTGCTTTTATTTTCAGTGCGCGGTCGGTCAATATCATGTTACGTCCCGAAGCGGGGAGCGGTGTAGATGATACAGGAAAGACAATTTTTTTTTCTTTCGGATAGATACGCAGTTCATCGAACAAATTGATAAAATCCATGCCGAGAATTGCGTCAACCCTCATGACACTGTCCAGCGCGTTAGGCGGAGCAACAGTAATGAGTGGATAATGGAAAATCATGCTACCAATCTGCATATTCTCCACTGTTCCCATTTGTCCGTTCATAGCTCCGGGAAGCGTTGAATTGATTGTCAGCGAATCATTCAATATACGTACACCTACCTCTTTGGCAAAACGTTCGGACATGAAACTGGTTCCGGCACCGGTATCAAAAATGAAGCGGTATGTTTTTCCGTTGATTATAACAGGTATTAAAATTGTTGTACCCCGCCAACCCTTCGGTTCAACACTTGTCGGTAGTTTTACTTTTTCTATTTCAATAGGGACGGATACATCGCAATCCGGTCGTGTGATACTTGGTGCCGGGATGCTACTCAATTTGCTATAGAAAGAAAAGACCTGCTCAAGTCCTTCATAAGCCTCTTTCTCTGCATTTTGTGCTTTAAGCTGGTCAATGATGCTTTGTGCATTCTGCGCTGCTGAAGCATAATTGCCCCTTAAACCGTCTATTTGACAGGCCAGTATAGTCATGCCAAGTACATTTGAACCTCCAATTTCATTCTGGTGATTGGTAAGTAGTTTCCGGATGCCGCTTATTGCTTTATCCGGACGGTTGAAGTTATAATCAATCATGATTTCCGACATCAGTTTAAGAAAATCAACCTGCATGGAATCTTTTAAGATCGGATAGTTTTCTTCCAGACCGAACCAGTCCGACTGATTGATAAGTATTCCGATACGTTCGTCGGCACTTTGTGAAAAAACAGGGATAGAAAAAAGGACCGCTGCTAATAAAAATAATTTCTTCATTTGTTTTGGGTATTTTATAGTTCTGTATTTATGTGTATTTTTCTGACTATATTTTATTTGTTATATCCATAAGCTGTTTTGTTTCTTTGGGTATGGTGGTAAATATAGTGAATTAATCAGAAACGTAGAATAAGGTTCGTTTTTATTTTAGGAAAGTTTGTTCAAAAACATAAAATTCGCCCTCTGCCAATCTTCAAAAGACTGACAGAGGGCGGCTACCATGACGAGAAAAAAGTCGAAGTTTATTGCTTGGCTTCGTTATTTTGTTTCAACAGAAATTCATCAATTGCTTTCTTCAGTTGGTCTTTGGGCAAAGCTCCCTGTGAGATTCTAGGCTGTTCGTTCATCGGAATCATCAGCAAGGTAGGGATGCTGCGAATGCCGAAAGCGGCGGCCAAATCCTGTTCTTGGTCCACATCAATTTGATAGATATCTATTTTACCACTATATTCTTTGCTAAGTTCTTCAAGAATAGGGTGCAGCGCTTTACAGGGTCCGCACCAGGTTGCATAGAAATCAACAATTGCCGGACGTTTGCCTTCAAATTTCCAATCGTTCGGATTGGCTTCATAATTATATACTTTCTTCAAAAAGTCCGCTTTATTTAATGCTATTACTTCCATTTTATTTTCTTTTTTTGTTGGTTCATTACTCTTTTTATTTTCTCCGCTGTTTCCTGCGCAAGCAGTGGTAGCAAGTACGATAGCGAAGGCACTCATAATACTTTTGATTAGTTTCATAATTCTTTTCTTTTTATTTTTTCTCTGATGCAAAGATAGAGGGATTACAGTTCCCCTGAAATGGCGATTTGGCCGGAACACTTGGCGAAATTTCCTTTAGACAGTTAGTTAATGCTAAAATATGTCTTTTATTCTTTGGTAGGGAAGAGATAGACTTGTTTGTGGATATGGTGTACGAGTGGAGATTGTCTATTTGGAATAGCCGTATCACATCTTTGTTGACGGAAGCGCATGAAGTGGTGTATCATGTGTCATAGTCAAGGAGTATTATACTTCGGCTTCTCAGGCTAACCACCAATCAATTTGCAGGATATTAGGAGAAAAACGGAGTTATTTATTTTTTGAGTATTCGTTTTAAATAGTCGGTATTCGTTAAGTTCACTGTCTCGAAAACACCTTTATAAAAGACGGCAAAGTTATTGAATACGCAAGGCAACTCCTTTGCTTTTTGTAGCGTATCCACTTGGACGAAAGATACAGGAACGTCATTTGTTTCACAAAACTGTTTTATTATGTCAATGTATTGATAAATATAAGGGCATTGCATATCATGATAAATTGTCAGTTCTTTGTTTTCAATCTCTAGTTTCTTGGCGTTTGGTGCAAACTTGGGTGTTGTTCCGTCAAAAGAGAGAGCTAACAACTCATATCCATTATCGGTAGTATCGACAACCTCAAAGCCGAACTTTTTGGCAAATGTCTGGTCGGAAAGCCAGCTCTTTTGTTTTTTTGCCCCGAGCATACAAACACCGGATTTGCCTTTCTCTTTCGCATCAGCCAGACAATACTCCATGAGCGATTGTCCATATCCTTTTCCTTTGGAGCTACCCAGCACCCATAGACAATACAGATAATAATAGTTGTTGCCGATGATAGGAACCCAAGCTGTTTCAAGAGGGGCATATTCGATAAAAACCGTGGACTTTGCATTTAATTTTCTAAAGATATGACCTTCGCTCAGCCGCTCGGAAAGCCATTGGCGTTTGGCATCAATACCCGGATGAGACTTCTTACTGCGGATAATGCAACATAAATGTTCATCGGTAAGGTTTTCATTCGTCAGGTTTATAAAATCAGTATTCATGTGTACGTTTGTTTTAGGTTTGGACATTATCAATCAGTAAGATGTATTGAGCCTATCTATTATCATTGTACAAATGTAGCGAATTTATGTAATATTGATTACCTATAAATGACTTTCATTTATGATTGAAGTAAAATAGAGCAAAGCCGTACAGATTTAAACAAAATAATCTACATAACGAAAAAGTATGCATCATGCTATCATTCATTTTAATAACCTCTTAATTATTAGAAAAATAAGTATGATAGATAGTTTTTTAGAATGTATCTATCATACTTTTACAGCTAAAATAGAGTATCTATCATCAATAAGATAGTTGAATAAAGGATGGGCGGACGTAATATAGCTTGTTTTTGTTGCTATGAATCCGTATAAATCCGACTATCATGGGTTGATAATCCAACTTTAGCAGCTCTAAGTTTGCATCCCACGTATGCGGGCTGTGCATCCCACATGTATAAACCGTATATCCCACGTATGCAGGCTGTATAGCCCACATGTGTGGGCTATAAAAATACGACTATTTCTAATAGATTGTTAAGCTGTCAGATATAGGTTATCTTACTATAGATCGTGCATTCTTATGCCTTTAAAGAAAGAATTTTATTTAATGCTATACTGGAATTAGGTATAAGCTGGGTATGATAGATATACGTTTTTTACAATAAAAGTATGATAGATAAATTAAAAAAAAACTGTCTATCATATTTATTCTTTTGATAATTAAGAGGTTATTAAAATGAATGATAGCGTGATAGATATTTTTTCATTATGTAGATTCTTCTTCAAATTTGGTGGTAATTTAACTGGTCGGTGGTATCTCCATTCCCCTCCTTCGGGGAAGGAGGGGTGGCTGAAAGCCGG
>CAUHML010000013.1 GCA_959606905.1 uncultured Bacteroides sp.
GTAAACCGCAAGGACTTATCATCACCGACTCCGACTCATTCGAAGCCAGAGATTTAGAAAAGGCACAATTCAAGACTGACAATCCTTTCGAAGAATTGGGTGTTAAGCAAGAAGTACTTGAAGTGCCTATTTCTTCCATGTGTAAAGAAAGCCTGAAGGATTCAGGGCTGGACAACAAATCCGTTCTCCGTTGTAAAAATATGTTCGCGCTGGGGTTAGTTTGTTGGTTGTTCAACCGTAACCTGGCAGCAGCCGAGAAAATGCTGCGCGAGAAATTCGCCAAAAAGTCCGAAATTGCAGAAGCCAACATCAAGGTATTGAACGACGGTTTCAACTACGGAGCCAACACTCACGCTTCTGTCTCTACTTATAAGATCGAAAGCAAAGCTCCAAAATCCAAAGGACTTTATACAGATATTAATGGTAATAAGGCAACGTCATACGGCTTGATAGCTGCAGCCGAGAAAGCTGGTTTGGAACTCTACTTGGGTTCTTATCCTATCACTCCGGCCACTGACATTCTGCACGAATTAGCCAAACATAAATCACTGGGCGTAAAAACCGTACAGTGCGAAGACGAAATCGCAGGTTGTGCATCTGCTGTCGGTGCAGCTTTTGCCGGTGCCCTGGCAGTAACTACGACTTCCGGCCCGGGCGTCTGCCTGAAAAGTGAGGCAATGAACCTTGCCGTTATCGGCGAACTTCCACTAGTGATCGTCAACGTACAGCGTGGCGGACCGTCTACCGGTCTTCCTACGAAATCAGAACAGACCGACTTACTGCAAGCTCTCTACGGACGTAACGGTGAAAGCCCGATGCCCGTCATTGCTGCAACATCACCGACCAACTGTTTTGATGCTGCATATATGGCAGCTAAAATCGCTTTGGAACACATGACTCCGGTTGTACTGTTGACTGATGCTTTTGTAGCCAACGGCTCTGCAGCCTGGAAACTTCCTAACTTGGATGAATATCCTGCTATCAATCCACCGTATGTAACTCCTGATATGGCAGGAAACTGGACCCCGTACCAACGTAACGAAGAAACTGGTGTACGCTATTGGGCTATCCCGGGAACAGAGGGCTTCATGCATCGTATCGGTGGTCTTGAAAAGAGTAACGAAACAGGTGCAATCTCTACCGAACCGGAAAATCACAATAAAATGGTTCACCTTCGTCAAGCCAAAGTGGACAAAATTGCAGACTACATCCCCGAGCTCGAAGTATTGGGCGACAAAGATGCAGATTTGCTGATTGTAGGTTGGGGTGGTACTTACGGCCATCTCCGTCTGGCTATGGACTATATGCGCGAACATGGAAAGAAAGTGGCTTTCGCCCACTTCCAATACATCAACCCGCTACCGAAGAACACGGCTGACGTATTACGTAAATATAAAAAGATCGTGGTAGCTGAACAGAACTTGGGACAATTTGCAGGTTACCTGCGCATGAAAGTGCCCGGACTGAACATCAGCCAGTTCAACCAAGTGAAAGGACAGCCTTTCGTTACGAGAGAATTGATAGATGCATTTACTAAATTATTGGAGGAATAAGAGATGAGCGATAAAGTATATACCGTACAAGATTATAAATCAGGCCAGCCCCGCTGGTGTCCGGGATGCGGTGACCACGCTTTCCTGAATTCACTGCATAAGGCTATGGCCGAATTGGGAACAGCTCCGCATGATATTGCCGTAATTTCGGGTATCGGTTGTTCTTCCCGTCTACCTTACTATGTAAATACGTATGGCTTCCACACTATACACGGACGTGCAGCTGCTATTGCAACAGGAGCCAAAGTAGCTAATCCCAATTTGACTATCTGGCAGATTTCCGGTGACGGTGATGGCCTGGCAATCGGTGGTAACCACTTCATCCACGCTGTCCGCCGTAACATTGACTTGAATATGATTCTGCTGAACAACCGCATTTACGGTTTGACCAAGGGACAATATTCACCGACTTCCGAACGTGGATTTGTCAGTAAATCATCTCCTTACGGAACAGTAGAAGACCCATTCCATCCGGCAGAACTTGCTTTCGGCGCACGTGGACGTTTCTTTGCACGCTGTATCGCTGTAGACGGTGCCGCTTCCGTAGAAGTATTGAAAGCAGCAGCCACTCATAAAGGTGCTTCGGTTGTCGAAGTTCTGCAAAACTGTGTTATTTTCAACGACGGAACTCATGCCAGCGTTGCAACCAAAGAAGGACGTGCCAAGAACGCGATCTATCTGGAACATGGTAAACCGATGTTGTTCGGTGAAAACAAAGAATTCGGATTAATGCAGGAAGGTTTCGGACTGAAAGTAGTGAAACTCGGTGAAAACGGTATCACAGAAAAAGATATTCTTATCCACGATGCACACTGCCAGGACAATACACTTCAACTGAAACTGGCCTTGATGGAAGGTCCCGACTTCCCGATTGCACTCGGTGTAATCCGCGATGTAGATGCTCCGACCTACAATGATGCAGTTACAGAACAAATCGAAGAAATCAAAGGCAAAAAGAAATACCACAATTTCCAAGAGCTGTTGATGACTAATGATACTTGGGAAGTGAAGTAAATTCATAATTTATCTAATAACAAAGGCGTAGAGTGAGAACTGGTTCTCTTTCTACGCCTTTATTTATTATCCACCATAATTCAGCCATTCTGCCGATCAAACTATGTACGAACTCTCTTGAGATGAGCAGAGCAATTCCCCTACCGCCATATGGAATTTGAAATTCATAAAATATATCCTTTTATTCTATTGATAGATATCCGTTCCAAATGCCCAACCCAAATAATTTGCCTCCAGCACCTTATCTACTTTATCAAACACGACTGTGAATGGATGCTTCAAGTTACAATGAAGATTAGTTATTTGCTTTTCATTTGCTTTGACCTTCAGTTTATTTCCTTGCTTTTCAATAGTACAGTTGTATCCGACAACCGAGCCGTCCGGACGTTCTACAATAAAGGCGTTAGTAAGCATAGATTCAGCAATACACTTGAATACTTCGTGCACATCGTTATCCTGTGTATTAATTGTCTGCCAATCACTAACCATATTCACATATTGTTCACCTATAATAAATTCGCGTGTATCATAGAGTTCAGGATGTGGATTTCCAAAACTCAATGAATCTTGTGTCACATGTGTATCAGCACTGCAAGCCTGTTTTACTTTCAGATACGGATCTACAACAAATGCCCAGCGAAGATTTCCTGTACGATAATCAATCAGATGAGAAAAAGCTCCCATCGCATTATAAGTTTCTTTCAACCAGCGTTCTTCACCTGTCAGCAGATAAGCATAATAGGTAGCGTAACCACGCCAGCCGCTCCAACCGTGAGGAGAGTTGAACATATTCGGCAACATCTGCACGTCATATTGTGCTTCCCAATAACGCATGGTTCCACCCCTCCGGCGGGCATCGGGAACTCGCAGTTGGGTAAGACAATCATGACTCTCCAGAATTTGTAACATAGCGTCTGTATAATGTTTACGCACCTTTTCGTCTTTCTGCATCAATCCCAGCATTCCAATCTGAAGTGCAGAACAGGAAATCATTCCATCCTCAAAAGTAAGTTCTCCTTCTGTTTCAAAGTCACCTTGTGAAGCAACCAACTGGTCGATAGCACGTTTGGCAGATTGATAATGGCGCTCCGCCGCCTCTGCCCATACAGTATTCTTCTTGCCTAACTCACGTTCGACCAAAGTAAGTTCCAGCATACTTTTCGCTACATAGATAACGCTGGTATAAATAATATGATGATTGACATAGGCACCATCTTCACGTTGCCAATTGTTCATCAACCAGTCTGCCAAACGAGAAGCCTTCTGTAAGTCGGCTATATCACCATAAGCTTGATATTTGTCTACTAACAAACCTATTGTCCCCGAAGTATTCTGTATGCGTGAAGCGTGGTACTTAGGCTCCATCTTTTGTTGATCATGTAACAAGCCGAATAAATAATCAAAGCGATCACGTAAAACTTTATCCAGTTGTTTATCCGGAAAATATTGTGCAGCAATAAAAGAAGAATGGAAGCCATACCAACTTTCTATGTGTGAAGTAGCTTTCTGGTGATATTTCAAAGCATTCCGACGTGCCTGTTCCATAGTCCATTTCCAGTCATGATGTACTGAAAGAATACCTTCTGTTTCTTTTCCATTGTCCCTGACACGTACTGTATACAACCCGACATCCGGCAGTACACACGACACTTGCTTTACTCCCTCTCCCTGTGTCCGGATATTGACCTTCAACTCCTGCCCTTTATCATCCAACACTTTGATATCTTTAGAACCAGACAGAACTTCAAAAGATGCGGTTTCTCCCGGAACATAAGTCGTCCGATCAATAGAGATCATCGGTATGCCAGTCGCCTTATGTATAACGTGTTCAAATTCCCCCAACGGATTTATATCCATGAGCACAATAGTCCAGCTCTTGATCTCCCCTTGTTTCAGCATCCACAAATCTTGTGGATTGCGTTCGGGCAAAGGTAATGCATTCATCAAATCCAGATTTAATGACTCTATCCGGTGCCCCATAAACCAATGTGGAGGTGGATCTTGATAACCCAGATTGTAAGCCACACTCCATGAAGCTACAGGCTGTGGCGATACAATTCCCAAAGCGTGTCCTGCAGGGGTTTGCAGATAACCGTAGAAATGCGTCTTTTCATTGCGCATCAGCGTTGGGAAATATTTTCCAAACCAGTCCGGATACTTATCCATATAAGTATCGATTCCCAATTTCAGTCCCGCCTTTGTCGGTTGAAAAGGTACATTCCCTTTGTTTTCAAGAGTAACTTTCAAAGCCGGCTGCCCTTTCCATGACTGATACGTTAGACGGCACTCCACCTGGTCTATCGTACTCCGATAAGAAAGATATCCGTCAGGTATCCAAGCTGCGGTAGTTTCTTTGCCACTGATTTCAGCATAAAAAGAAGGACCACAGTTACCTTGCCCAGAACGAAAGAAAGGAATGGTGTCATTACCTTTCTTATCCTTAAAGATAATCTGTTCCAGATAGCCCTTGTCTGAAATGCGAGCTTCCCATCCGGTATGTTTCCATACGGTAGACTGAGAAAAGGCCCCCATACTACATAATAAGCTTCCTAGCAGGAAATAATTTTTTATCATTTATATATCAGTTTTTTTGTGTTTTGTATAGTGAATCACACTTCCCCTATATAAGGGAATTAAGGGAAAGTGTGATATGTATATGTCTGTTTATGGCAACTCAATTACCAATTAGGATTCTGTACCAATTTCGGATTCTTGTTCAAATATTCCTGCTGAATCGGATAGAGGTAGCCTTCTTCTTTAAATACGAATGGCATCATGTCTGCCTTAACTTCCTTATTAAATTCTTCAGCTGTTGTACCGTAAACATTCAAGGCAGGCATACCACCTTCCATTCCGCTCCATGCCTCTTTAGCAATCTTCCAACGACGGTAATCCCAAAACATTTGCCCTTCAAACATGAACTCTACTGTTTTCTCACGACGCACTGCTTCTATTAACTCTTCCGGTGTTGCATTCGGATGGGTTTCCTCTATGCCACCCAATCCGGCACGTTTGCGAATAAGATTAAAGTACTCCGCTCCCTTTCCATCCAGTTTTCCATAGTAATTAACATATGCCTCAGCATATCCTAAATACAACTCAGCCAAACGGACAATAGGGAACGGATAAGCTGCTACAT
This sequence comes from uncultured Bacteroides sp., assembly GCA_959606905.1. The sequence continues at coordinate 5,707 of CAUHML010000013.1, forward strand.
TATTGTTACCATCCTGAATTGTAGTTTTCGGATTTACTAATTTCTTGATAGCATATCCCCCATAAAGTTGGTCGCTTGCATTATCTTTTGCACCATGCGCTTCTTCGGGATTGTAATAACTACTACCTGTTTTTCCCTGAAACCTCATCTTGATAGTAATAGTATCAAGACCATTCGCGTTACTGATTTCATATGGTCCACGGTCATATCCCAAGTCGGCATAGAAACGCGGCTCACGGTTTTTGTTAAGTTTTAGCACCTCGTCGTTATCCACCTGCATGCAGTTGGTATAATCATAGTTCGGGTCTTTGTCTATCTCTTTGCCATTCTTGGTCAAATAAAGCCTAGCAGTCCACAAAGTGGTACCCAGTCCACCAATAGGAACAGTTTCATTAGAAATACCATGAAGGATGGCATGATAATTGAAGCCGTTACTATAACCCAAGGTTTCTTTTCTTCCAGTATACGGCCAGATTAATTCGGGAGAGTCCCAACCGGCAGCAATCTTATAGCGACTATTGGCTACAGCTTTATCAAAATCAGTTAATCCACTAGTATTACCGGTATATTCATATAATCTAAAATTTTTAGATTCCGCTTTCGTTATAGCCTTTTCATACTGATCGAGAGCCTTTTTCCATTTTTCCTTGTCGTAGGTGGTAGAAATCAATTGCTCGCCACCAAACTCTGCTTTATTCTTAAAATCTGCATAATCAGTATTACCATTATACAAGGGACTTGCCGCATAGAGGAACAAGCGTGCTTTCAATGCTTCTGCAGTTATACTAGTAGCCCGTCCCAAGTTAGAATCATTATATGAATCCGGCAGGTATTCCAACGCCTTATCAAAAAAAGCCGCAACTCTTTCTACGCATTCATCATAAGGACGGCGAGTCTGCATCATTTCTTCCGCTGGGGCATCCGAATCCAATAATTGGTCTGATATCACCACTGGCCCATATGCCTGCATTAGGCAAAGGTGATAATACCCTATTAGGAAATATGCTTCACCAATCCATTGTTTTTTATTTTTTTCAAATTCTTCTTGCGTCCATTTCACAGGCACAGTTTTATCTATGTTATTGAGAAAAATCCAGCAGTTACGAATTCCATCATACATATTCTTCCATAAAGCACTACCACCATACGCAGGACTATAGTTACATCGTTGCACTATCAGATAATAGAACCATTCTGAAGTCCAATGCGGAGAACCGATCATTTCGGGAGTAGTTGCCCACGCTTCGTTGTTACGAAAATCAAGGAAAGCAGGCATTACGCTGTAACAACCATAGATAAAGTTGCCGGCATTAGTTTCTGTCTTAAAAGCATCGTCTAGAGTCGAAGTATCATCGGGAACCACATCCAGAAACTCGCACGAATGCAGCATCACGCCCAGCAAAGTTGCCATGAATATATTTTTAATTCTCATAATCGTCGTAATATTTAAAGTCATTATAATAATTATTGTTTAAAAAGTCATTTGCAAACCAACACTTACAGTACGTTGTGTAGGATATGCCTGTCCATTCTGGGTATTCAGCTCCGGATCCCAAATCTTGAACTTCGAAAACGTCAGCAAGTTTGCACCTGCAACATAAGCACGCAGAAACTTCCATGTATAACCTAGTTCCACATTCTTCAAACGTATATATGATCCATCTTTAAGCCAATAAGTAGAGGGCTCGGTTGTATTTGGGTTCGAGCCGTTGGTCAGACGAGGATACTCAGCACTTGGATTCGCACCATCTTCTCTCCAGTAATTATCAATAACCCATTGCATCAGGTTGTGTGTATTTCCAGTGAACGAATGGATACCTTGTAACATAATATCCCGTTTGGCAACACCCTGAAAGAAGAACGAAGCATCCCAACCCTTATATTGCATACTAGCACCAAAACCGTAAATAATCTGTGGCACACTGGGATTACCGATGTAAGTCTTGTCGGTACCATCAATCTTACCGTCACCATTTAAATCTTTGTATTTGATATCACCTACCTGAGTCTTATAAGTCCCTAACTCTTGCGTTGGACTATCAGCTATTTCATCTTCACTCTGAAACAAACCTTCGGCTATGTAGCCATAATAATTGTTCAACGGTTGTCCCACTTGTGACATATAACTGTATTCATAAGGAGGTTCATCTCTTTCCACATACTCATTCTTGGCAAGCGTAAATGTACCGCGCGCCGAAATAAAAAAGTCTTTATTGAATGAATGATTATAATTAAACGACATATCCAGACCTTCGTTCTTCACACGACCCAAATTTCCATAAGGAGCCGTACCAGTGATACCGGTTTCAACTGAAATGGTCTGGCGCTGCAAAAAGATATTCTTACGATTCTCCCGAAAGTAGTCAATAGTGAAATTCAAATCTTTGAATAAAGTCATATCTACCCCAATATCATATTTCTCACCAATTTCCCACGTCACATTATCAGCACCGTATGTACTGATTGAAGTTCCAGATGCCGAGTTATCCCAGTTCTTGCCAAACTGATAACTACCACCACCATTCAGATTTACCTTAGTTAGATAGGGGAAACGACCACTGCCAATATCGGAATTACCCACTAAGCCATAAGAAGCGCGCAATTTCAAACTAGTAAAAATGCCATTAAGTGGCTTAAAAAATTCTTCATTTGAAATCATATAACCTACTGCAAAAGAAGGAAAGAAACCAAAACGACTGCCTTTCTGAAAAGTCTCGGAACCATTGTAGCCAAAATTAGCTTCAGCCAGATATTTCCCGTCGTAAGCATACGTCACACGACCGGCAATACCTTGGTTGCGCTGTGGCAGTGTAGCATAATAGTCACCGGGATTATTAACGTTGTAATCACGTTGTAAGTAAACGAACAGAGCTCCCACATCATGTTTGTTGGCAAACGTACGCTGGTAATTCAGTAATGCCTGAATATTCATATAGCGATCTCCCGAACTGCCATTTGAGGCTAAAGTCAATGCTGTACTACCTTGATTCATAGATGTATATTGGAAATCATATCCTCCAGATTCCAATGGGTCTGCACTATCCAATCTGTAATAGTACGGATTAAACGTACGACTGTAGTATGTGTACGAATAGTTTTTAAAGTTAATCAATGCTTTAAAACTTAATCCTTTTGTGATAAAATCCAGTTTCTGCTCCAATTCCAAACTAGCGTTGATAGTAGAAGCTGCACTATGCTGTCTACCTCTCACCATCTCAGCATACGGATTCATGTGGTATCCCGAACCCTCAGAAGCATTTTCATAGCTATTACCGAAAAGAACATGATCGGCATTAATAGTATTTGGATAGTAAGGGAGGAAATACATACTCGGTGCACGTAATGCAAACTGATAAAGATCCGGTACGCTCGTAGTTGGTCCGGTATATTGTTCAATCTGTGTATTAAGACGTATGGTAGCTTTTGTTGTTTTAGTCAGCCATGCGCCAATGTTACCCTGAATAGAATATCGTAGATTTTGCAGATTATTGTCAAATGAATTATTCTTATCCTGCTTCAATTGGCCATTATCATTATTCAACGTAGCACTCAGGAAATAATCGACTTTACTTGTACCACCCATTACGTTGATATTAGCTGTTTGGTTCATAGACATATCCTTGAACAGAACATCCACCCAGTCCACATCCGGATACAAGTACGGATTAATTCGATTACGAGTATTGTCTATTCTCTCCTGCGTATAAAAAGCCGTAGCTTCCGGGTTCCTAGCCCAAACCGCTGCGTTTCTCGTCTCCATCGTAGTAGCTGCGTCCGCTAGTTTCAGTGTACGGGTAGGTTGTGAGAATGTATTCTCAATACGGATATTAATTCTGGCCTTTTCCATATCCTTACCCGAACGGGTAGTAATCAGAATAACCCCATTGGCACCGCGGGCACCATACAATGCTGTAGCTGAAGCATCCTTCAATACAGAAAAGTTTTCGATAGCCTCAGGCGGCAGAGCATTCATGTCATCGGTAGACGATTCCACACCGTCGATATAGATTAGCGGATTAGTAGTACCACTAAAGGTAGCCGCACCCCGAATCCAGAAGCTAGCCCCATCTGCACCTGGTTCAGCATTCTGCTGCATCGTGATAACACCGGCAATACGACCACCAAAAGCATTACTCAAACTACTGGACGGTATTTTCAGTTCTGCCGGTTTGATAGATTCCACAGAGCCTACCACAGATGCCTTTTTTTGCACACCAAATCCCACAACAACTACCTCACTAAGAGTTTCTGAATCTTCATGCAAAATAACACTAACTTTACTACCTTGGAAAGTAACAGTGGTAGTTTTATAACCCAAAAATGAGATTTCAAGGATATCGCCCTTTTTGACATTAGCCAGTGTAAAGTCTCCGTCTATCCCGGTAATAGTTCCGTTAGTAGTTCCTTTCACAAGAACAGAGGCGCCAATCAATGGCTCACCTTTATCATCTTTCACGTTACCCGTTGCCTTTACACCTTTTCTTGTATCTTGCTGAGGGGATTCCACTTCCGGCCTAGAAATCGTGATCTGTCTCCCGACAATCTTATATTTCAATCCCGTTTTCTTACTCAACTCACTTAAAATAACATCGATCTTCTTATTATCAACCGAAATAGAGACTTTATCCGTCAACGTTTTCTGAACGCCCTCCGAATAAATAAAAATATACTTACTGTTTTTTTCAATGTAATTTAATACATCTTTTACGGTCACATTATTTGATTGTACTGTGAACAAGTCTTTTTCTGAGTCCCATTTAGCAACTGTTTCAGCCAAAGCACAGCAAGGAATCATAAAAAAGGCGTTAATTATCAAAAAAAGATTAACTTTCTTCTTTAGATTAGGGAAAATAGCTTTCTTTACCATAAAAATTTCTTTTTAGGTTAACAATTTTGGATTTATTGATTTAACTAAGGAATTACGATCGGATAAATACAGCCATATTTATCCGATTTTTTGTCATTACTACGTAGATTTGTCCTTCATAAGTATTTTCATTTTTTAGATTAATTAAAACGGTTATTTATTTAAGTATATACTTTTTCCTTCTTTTACAATAACAAATGGAAGCGTTTGCTGAATACATTTAAGCACCTCGTCTATATTGTCTTTGATATCCAGTTTTCCATAAACTTTTTCTTTGCCCACTTCGGGATTACATTGAATGGATATACCGTAATACTTACTCAGTTTTTTAGTAATCTCAGACAGATTATTTCCTTCCAGCATAAGTATTCCATCCACCCAACTGATATATCCGGTAACATCCACTTGCTTTTGATAAGCGATATTGCCGTTGGTAATATTTAGCAAATCACTTGGAACCAATTGTGCTTTTTTCTCATTCTTATCAGTCACCTCTACCGAGCCCTCTACCAATACAATGTTCGTAGCTTCACCTTCATAATTTGAGATATTAAACTTAGTTCCCAAAACACGCAAATTAAAACCGTTGGCTTCTACAATAAACGGATGTTTCTTATCGTGTGCTACTTCCAAAAAAACTTCTCCCTGGGCATATATTGTACGAGTTTCTCCCTTAAAACGACGTGGATAAATCACTTTCGACTGAGAATTCACAGTGACCAAAGTCCCATCAGAGAGTTCTATCTTAGCACGCTTTCCTGCCGGAACCAACAATTGGTCGTATTCTTCCAGCTCTGCAACCTTTCCTCCCTCTTCTTTCTCTTCTTCCACTTTTTGTGAATTAACAGCCACCTTTCCTTCTTTCGTATATTTAATAAAAGCATTTTCATCCAGATTCAATTGTTCTTTGGAAGTTATCAGAGTCACTTCATCGATTGCCGAGTTCTCCATCTGCTCTACCATTGCCTGAAAATTCTGCTTTTCCTCTCCGGTCTGGTTCAGGAAGTATATAGTTGAAATACAAATCAGAACAGAAGCGGCAATCGAAGCAGAAGCAACCAAGAAGTAATTTCTTCTGCGTCTCATAGCATCACGTTTTATTTTTTGCTGTGTCTTCTCTATAATAGAAGATGCATCAATTTTTTCCGGCATGCAATCTTTCCAAAAGAATTTCAATTTCTCGCCTTCGGACATAGCAGCAAACTCATCCTCAGTATTCTCCCGGGAATTCAGTTTACCAAATAAATCAGTCAGACGGTTATATTCTTTCAAATTCATATTCTTTTTTAAGTTGTTCTATTATTATAGTCGCAACTTAAAAAGAAATCTTTAGGTCAAAAACGAACTTTTTTTCGTTTTTTTCTAAAAAAAATAGAACGTGCCTTAGAATAGCGTGTAGTTTTTTAGGGAAGAAAAAATAGAGAATCTTCCGAGCCCCTTCGGATTATTTCTTTTTTGGAGAAGCTATCTTCAAGCTTTTAGATAGCGCTTCTATTGCGTAAGCGATGTGATAATTCACCGTCTGTACAGAGACTTCAAGCATCTCTGCTATTTTAATATAAGGTAGCCCCTCTATCTTTGCCAGAAAAAAGACATGCTTGCATTTGGGCGGGAGTTTTTCAATAGCATTATTTATTTCTGCCACCTCTTCCTTACTTATAATTTCCTCATCGGGCGATTGCACGGGTTCAAAAGAGAAATCACTAATTTCATCAAATGAAAGTTCATTCTTCCCGGTTTCTTTTCTTAAATACGAGATTGATTTGCGATAGGTGATTGTTTGCAGCCAGGCATTCATATATTCAATCTGCACCAACCCCTTCCTGTTCTTCCAGACCTCGAAAAAGACATCACTCACTACTTCCTCGGCCATTTCTTTCTGTCCCAACAAGCCATAAGCATAATAATATAAGCGCGTAGAATAATGCTCCATGAAACGGGTAAAAACCATTTCATCGCCATCTGCAATTTTGCTTATGTCTTCACTTTTCACTCTCACGAATTATTGTACAGATTACTTTTCAATTAACAAAATCGAGTCAAATATACAAGTATATCATCAATTATAAAAATAATAAGGCTTTAAAAGTTTTCAAATATAGGAAAGTTTCCACAATAGAAGTTCCGCATCCGACTATAAAAGTCTTTTACTCAAATAGCGTACCGGATACCACACAGAAAGGAATCCGACAGTCAGAACGGTTATGAAGACAAGCACAACATCCCACGCATGAACACTGACAGGGTAGGCGTCCACGATAAAAGTACCACCGCCTCCACCTAGCGAAATTACGCCAAATTTCTGCTGGATAAAACATAAAATTAATCCGAGAATAATACCAGAGATAGCCCCAAAAAGAGAAATAAGACGTCCCTCAAATAAGAATATCCGGGAAATAAGTTTATCATTAGCCCCCAGACTGCGTAATGTTACAACATCATCTTTTTTATCCAGTATCAGCATAGAAAGAGAACCGATCACATTAAAACAGGCAATCATAAGGATAAAAGTCAAAAATAGATAGGAGATCAGTTTCTCAATTTCCATAATACGGAACACATCCGCCTGCTGCTGATAACGGTCCTGAACAACAAAATCATCTCCCAACATCTTTTCGATCTTAGATTGTACAGATGAGACGTTTGCACCGGATTTTAATTTCAGCTCTATCGCAGAAACCTCCGTGGTATAGTCCAGCAGTTGTCGGATAAAATCAAGAGAGGTAAGAATATATTTACCATCATACTGCTGTTGATTCACGACAAACACCACTCCGGGAGAATAAAGATAGTCACGTTTAAAGGAAGCACCGGGATTTGCCATATTTACTTTGGCATTCCGTTTGGGAAGATAAACCTGGAGCGGATCGACAAACTCCAATCCTGTACCTAAAGTGGCCACGAGTTCCACTCCCATAATCCCGTAATTCACAATCGAATCATGCAAGAGAAACTCACCGGCTCCATAAAGTATACTGTCAATCTCGGTCAGTTCCTCAAAGTTATCTTCTACACCCTTCAAAACAGCCATAGTCTGACGGTCTTTATACTGTACCATTGCATTCTCTTCGAGCGTTTCTGTAGATACAGCCACTTCGGGAAGCGCACAAACAGCGCGAATCCGTTCATCTTGCCCGTCAAAAACCTTCCCTTCACGAACCACAATTTTCAACTGCGGATCGAAAGCGGTGAAAAAGCTGGCCACCATATCCTGAAAGCCGTTAAAAACAGAGAGTGTACAGACCAACGCCAATGTAGCAAGGGCCACTCCGCACACAGAAATGCCGGATATGATATTAATAGCATTATGTTTCTTTTTCGAAAAAAGATAACGCCGGGCTATATAGAAGGGGAAATTCACCTCTGCAATGAATTATTTCATTTCAGCAATGAGTCAATCTTCTCGATATAATCCAACGAATCATCCACAAAGAACTTCAGTTCAGGGATAATACGTAGCTGATAACGAACACGAGTACCCAGTTCATAACGAATGGATTTCATATTATCATTGATATTCTTCACCATTTCTTCTGCTTTCTCAGAAGGAAAAACACTGAGATAAACACGGGCAATACTCATATCCGGACTAATGCGCACAGCGCTAACCGATACCAACGTCCCATGCATCGCCTTTGTCTGCAACAGGAATATCTCACTCAGTTCTTTCTGCAACAAGCGGGATATCTTATTCTGTCTAGTTGTTTCCATAAATCTACTCCTTTACTTTTTTCTTATAATCGTTAACCCATCACGTAAGGGTAATATTACTTTCTCCACCCGTTCATCTTTGGCTACAAGATCATTAAAAGCCTTAATGCCGATGGTCTGGGCATCCGTATTACGGGGTTGTTCCAACACATGACCATCCCACAACGTATTGTCAGCTATCATATATCCTCCTTCGGAAAGATGAGCCAACGTCATTTCGTAATACTCAATATATTTACGTTTATCACCGTCAATAAAAGCCAGATCAAACGTAACGCCCAAATCGGGAACAAGTTCCAAGGCATCACCTATATAGAAACGGATTTTATCTGCAAATGGCGATTTTTCAAGCCACGGACGGGTAAAGTCCTCTTGTTCATCATTTATTTCAAAGGTATGCAACATTCCACCCTCCGACAAACCTTCTGCCAGACAAAGAGCGGAATATCCGCTATACGTCCCGATCTCCAGTATCTGCCGAGGCCGAATCATCTTCACAAACATCTTCAACATCCGCCCCTGCAAATGCCCGGAAGCCATACGGGGACGAAGCAATTTTACGTGCGTATCCCGATACAGCGCTTTCAAATAATCGCTTTCGGGATCAATATGTTGCAGAATATATTCGTCAATAGATTCAGTCTCTTGCATACAGCCTGTTCTTTTTACAGATAACGGTTATTATTAGGCAATACGGTATCTTCCGCATGCTTCAACGCATCCTCCACCACATTTATTTCGAGGAAGGAAGTTTGCGTACCTTCTTTACCACTGCTCAAATAGCCTACCATATCCGTTGGCTGCAAACGTCCTTCTTTCAACAGGCGGCGCAGGGCTGCAAAATAGTATTCCTGCCCGTTTGCGAGTTCCGGCATATAGATCGCTTCCACACCATAAGAAAGAGCCAGATGCCGCATCGTCTTTTCCTTATAACAAATAGCCAATACCGGATACTTGCCACGGAAAGCAGCCAGATTGCGTGCTGTACGTCCGCTATAACTGTCGGTAATGATCGCACGTATCTTTAACTTAGATGTAGCTTTTACAGCCTGCTTGGCAAGGAAAGCCGTAACATCATTACTGTTTTCATCCAACGGGATACGAATATCATTTTCTTCCAGTTTATCTTTTTCAGCCTGAGCCGCAATCTTAGTCATTGTTTTCACCGCATCCACCGGATACTTACCATAAGCAGTTTCACCACTCAACATCAAAGCGTCCGTACGATAATAAATTGCATTGGCAATGTCAGTAACTTCCGCACGAGTAGGACGAGGATTGTTAATCATCGTATGCAACATTTGCGTAGCAACGATCACCGGCTTCTTTGCCAGGATACATTTACGAATCAGCACACGCTGGATTCCCGGAATGCGTTCCTGAGGGACCTCAATACCTAAATCACCACGGGCAACCATAACGCCGTCGGCTACTTCCAGTATCTCATCAATATTATCTACGCCTTCCTGATTTTCAATCTTGGCAATAATCTTAATGTCACTATTATGAGCATCCAGAATCGCACGAATATCAAGTACATCCTGACGATTGCGCACGAAAGAGTGAGCGATAAAATCAATATCCTTTTCGATAGCATAAAGGATATTGTTACGGTCTTTTTCCGTCAAGGAAGGAAGATTGATACGAACACCCGGAACATTCACGCTCTTACGGCTTCCCAAAGTAGCTTCGTTCTTCACTTCACAAAGCAAATAATCAGCGGTTTTATCAATGACTTCCAGTTCCAGATCACCATCGTCAATCAAAATCGTACCACCGATATTCAAATCGTGTACGAAATTGGGATATGAAACAGCAATACACTCACGGGTAGTTTCAAGTTCCGGATTACCTACAATCTTTACTTTCTCACCTATTTTATATGGAATCGGTTCTGCATTGGCAGTCGTACGGACTTCCGGTCCTTTCGTATCCATTAGAATCGCAATACGATTGGACACGGTACGTACATTTGCAATCAGAGCTTCAAAACCTTCACGGCTGGCGTGCGCAGTATTCATACGCACCACATTCATTCCAGCTTCAAAGAGCTGTTTTATAAAATCCACATCACAACGTCTATCCGAAATAGAAGCCACAATCTTAGTCTGTTTCAATAACATAGTCTTTCTACCTATTATATATTATACCTTATTTATTTTCTAACAATGCCTCCAGCGCCAACCTATATGAGTTCAGTCCAAAGCCGCAAATCACCCCTTTGCAGGCACAAGCAATCATCGACACATGCCGGAAAGACTCACGACTATGTACATTGGAGATATGCACCTCGATAACCGGAGACGTCACAGAGCGAATAGCATCCTGCAAAGCAATGGAAGTATGCGTATAAGCACCCGCATTCAGAATAATCCCGTCCACGTCAAATCCTACCTGCTGTATGCAGTCAATCATCTCTCCCTCAATATTCGATTGAAAATAGTCGATCTCCACGTCAGTGTATCTTTTGCGAAGTTCAGCCAAATAATCTTCAAATGTAACGCTTCCATATATGGAAGGTTCACGCTTACCCAACAGATTTATATTCGGGCCATTAATAATTTGTATCTTCATCGCGTAATCCTCTTTTTTTATACCTTTGTATCCAAAGAACAATATTTCAAGCCACAAAGATAGTGCAAACCGAATGTAGAAACAAATTTATTTGTATTCTGCTGAGGTGCAGCCTATCTTCGCGGAGCAAAGGTAGAAAAAAGAAATGGAAATCAACGAAAAAAAGAAGAAGAAGGAACAACAGGAACTGATAATCAGAAAGTATCAGCAGTATCTCAAACTGGAAAAGTCTTTATCTCCCAACACGCTGGAAGCCTATCTTACAGACCTGGATAAATTGATGAGTTTCCTGACCTTGGAGGGCATCAACGTTCTGGAAGTGTGCCTGTCTGATCTCCAACGTTTTACAGCCGGGCTACATGATATTGGTATCCATCCCCGTTCGCAGGCCCGTATCCTGTCAGGGATCAAATCATTCTTCCGTTTCCTGCTTATGGCTGATTATTTGGAGGCTGATCCCAGCGAATTGCTGGAAGGGCCCAAAATAGGCTTCAAACTCCCTGAGGTGCTGACGGTGGAAGAAATCGATCGGATTATCTCTGCCGTCGACCGCAGTAAGGCCGAAGGGCAACGAAACAGGGCTATATTAGAGACCTTATATAGCTGCGGACTTCGCGTATCAGAACTTGTCAACCTCAAGCTGTCCGATCTTTATTTCGACGAGGGCTTCATCAAAGTGGAAGGAAAAGGCAGCAAACAACGACTTGTGCCCATTTCCCCCCGTGCCATTAACGAGATAAAACTCTACTTCACCGACCGTAACCGGATCGAAGTAAAAAAAGAATATGAAGATTTTGTATTTGTCAGCCAGCGGAGAGGCAAAGGACTTTCACGAATAATGATCTTCCACATGATTAAAGAATTAGCACAAACGGCAGGTATCATCAAAAATATCAGCCCGCACACTTTCCGCCACTCTTTTGCCACTCATTTACTGGAAGGCGGAGCCAATTTGCGGGCTATTCAATGCATGCTCGGACATGAGTCTATTGCTACAACCGAAATCTACACGCATATCGACCGTAATATGCTTCGCAGTGAGATCATTGAACATCATCCCCGAAATATCAAGTACCGGAAAGAAAAAGAGCGCTAATTTCATTAAATTATGATAAAATCAAGCCCTTATCCTTATATTTATATTAAGAATTAATATCTTTGCGTTACTTTTTCTGTACTAGACAGAAAGGTGTATGTGAATACGACGATATTTCAATTACAAACATTTAATTTATACCTAAAATGACTAAGAAGTTGTACTTGCCTTTACTCATGGCAATGGTTGTTGCATTATTCTCTTCTTGCAGCAAAAAAATGGGTGAATTATCAGCTGATTACTTCACTGTTACTCCGCAAGTGCTGGAGGCAGTAGGTGGTAAAGTTCCTGCGACCATCAATGGTAAATTTCCTGAAAAGTATTTCAACAAGAAAGCGGTTGTAGAAGTTACTCCGGTTTTGAAATGGAATGGCGGCGAAGCTAAAGGCCAACCAGCTACTTTCCAAGGTGAAAAAGTAGAAGGTAACGACCAGACTATCTCTTACAAGATGGGCGGTAGCTACACAATGAAAACTTCCTTCGACTATGTTCCTGAAATGGCTAAGTCTGAACTGTACCTCGAATTTAAAGCTACTATCGGTAAGAAAGTGGTTACTATCCCTGCTGTGAAAGTAGCTGATGGTGTCATTTCTACTTCTGAATTAGTTAACAATACATTAGGTAACGCAAACCCGGCATTGGGCGAAGACGCTTTCCAACGTATCATCAAAGAAAAACATGACGCTAACATCATGTTCTTGATCCAACAAGCTAACATTCGTTCAAGCGAGTTGAAAACTGCTAAAGAATTCAATAAAGAAGTGGCTAACGTAAACGAAGCTGCTAACAAGAAGATCAGCAATATCGAAGTTTCTGCATACGCTTCTCCTGATGGTGGTGTAAGCTTGAATACTACACTGGCTGAAAATCGTGAAGGCAACACAACTAAGATGTTGAGCAAAGACCTGAAGAAAGCTAAAATCGACGCTCCGATCGATGCTAAATATACCGCACAGGACTGGGAAGGCTTCCAGGAACTGGTTTCTAAATCTAACATCCAGGATAAAGAGTTGATTCTCCGCGTATTGTCAATGTATCAAGATCCTGCACAAAGAGAACAAGAAATCAAAAACATTTCTTCAGTTTACAAAACTTTGGCTGACGAAATCCTTCCTCAGCTGCGTCGTTCTCGTTTGACTTTGAACTACGAAATCATCGGTAAGTCTGACGAAGAAATCGCTAAGCTGGCTTCTTCTAATCCTTCAGAACTGAATGTTGAAGAATTGCTGTATGCTGCTACACTGACTAACGATCCTGCTAAACAAGAAGCTATCTATACTCAGGCTACAAAACAATTCCCTAACGATTACCGTGCTTTCAACAACTTGGGTAAATTGGCTTATCAGGCTGGTAACGTTGACAAAGCAGAATCTTATTTCAAGAAAGCTGCCAGCGTTAACGCTTCTCCTGAAGTTAACATGAACTTAGGTTTGATCTCTTTGATCAAGGGTGACAAAGCTGCTGCTGAAACTTATTTCGGTAAAGCTGCCGGCACTAAAGAACTTGGCGAATCTATGGGTAACCTGTACATCGCTCAAGGTCAATATGAAAGAGCAGTTAACTCATTCGGTGACTCTAAGACTAACAGTGCTGCTCTGGCTCAGATCCTTGCTAAGGACTACAACAAGGCTAAAAACACATTGGCTAACGTAGAAAGACCGGATGCTTACACTGACTACCTGATGGCTGTTTTAGGTGCTAGAACTAACAATTCTTCTATGGTAACAAGCAGCTTGAAGAGCGCAGTTGCTAAAGATCCTTCATTAGCTAAGAAGGCAGCTACTGACCTGGAATTTGCAAAATACTTCACTAATGCAGATTTCATGAGCATCGCTAAATAATAGAATTACCACTCTATTTTAAATAATGAGAATTGCCTGTCATATAAATGACGGGCAATTCTTTTTTTTATCCGGAGAAAACGGTTAATTAATAAAATACCCTAAAGAAAGGTTCTTTATTGTCGGCAAAATAGTATATTCGTAATCATAGAATAGAATATATGAAAAAGCACAGTAGATACTATTACAGTTTATTAATCAGCTGCCTCATTATTATGAGCAGTTGCCAGCCCAAACCTTCATCACTACTGAAAGAAGCCATGAAAATGGAAAAAGTTTCAACAGACAGTATATTCTTCTATTTGCAACAAATAGCACACCCCCGCCAATTATCCCTATCCGAACAAGGAGACTATTATTTGCTCTCTTATAAAGCAACGTTATGGAAAACCGGCCTCCCCGGTGACTCACTGCTCCGAAATGCTCTCACGTGCTACAAACAAAGCAACCTACAAGCCAAATGGCTACAAGCACACATAGAGCAAAGCGCTTCCTACCTATATAAGAATCTACCCGATTCCACATTATTATCAACCGGAAAGTTGCTGAAAGAGTACCAACTGAACGATACATTAAAGACACGCATATACGGACTAAGGAGAGCGGCATATTACAGAAAACAAGACTACAATCAAGCCCTTGCAATGGCGGATAGCAGCAGACAGCTAACCCGTAAAAGCAAAGATACGCTTGCCTACTTCACTGCAAGCCAACTATACCTTCAAATTATAGAAGCAATGCAGCAACATGAAAAATATACCCAAGGGTACAAAAAGTTGATAGAAGAACTTAGAGACTCTCCCAACCACCAGTCCCTCATTTATTATGCATTCGAAAATCTGCTGAATACCAGTTTGGAAAGAAAAGATTACCGGCAAGCACTGAAGTATCTCCAACTGTTATCCAATGAACGTCGCAGCCGATACGAAATTCCCCATTACCTATTGCTCCGTGGGAGGACATACGCAGCCCTGAACCAGACAGATTCCGCCAAATATTACTATCAGCAAGCTGCAACCTCCACTTCAGAATTTATTGCCATGGAAGCAAATGCTCTTTTATTCAATCTGATAAATCAAGAAGATTATCCAGAACAAGCGTTTTACAGCAAACAAAAGGAAAATACAATAAAAAATAATATACTTGGCAACATCAATTCAGAAATACAAAGAAGAGAATTCAACGAGCTCAAATTGCAAAACGAGCTATACCAGCTTCATTTTCAGCAACAGAAGCACGAACTATGGATGCTCGGAATCATCACAGCTTTACTAAGCGTAGGGTTCATCGCATTCTTCTTTTATCAAAGAGAGAAAAAAGAGCGGTTGCAGCAAGAGAATCTATTATTGCACAAGGAAGCGGAACTAAGCGGATTGCGGGAAAAAGAAATCCGACAGAGAAACAAAGAAGCGGAGTTGCGGGAAGCTCTTTTCAGAAGAATATCATTCTTTCATAAACTACCTTCCCTCCACACCGATGACAAGCAGGATGAATCTGCCGCTAACAGCAAAATAGTGGTAACAAACACAGAGTGGGCGGAAGTCATTTCAGTCGTAAATGATGCCTTCGACAATTTTGTAGTTCGCTTACAACAAGCCTATCCTTCTTTGGGAGAAAAAGAAATCGGCTTCTGCTGCCTCGTCAAAATCAATGTCAATATACAGGATTTATCAGACATCTACTGTATCAGCAAAGCAGCTATCACCAAACGAAAATATCGAATCAAAACCGACAAGCTGGGAATCACTGATGAAAACATAAGCCTTGACAGTTTTCTCAAAGCATTTTAGTAATTAGTCCAACCTCATTTATATTTTGTCCGCCTTACAAAATAATAAAATAGCGTATACTCTACTAATAATCAGATATATAAGCGACAACCAAGAGAGCATTCTTGTCCGCCTGTTTTTTTGTTTTTCTATTTGTTTCAGCCTACTTTTGTCCCGAAGCCAATTAGAAAAACAGTACTAACTAAATACATATCAGTATGAAAAACAGAAGTATTATTTTCAGTTTATGCACTTGTTCTTTATTAGCAATTTTTGCTTTTACAGACAACAGCAAAGCAACGAAAGACCCACTGGCACTATCGCCTGTCGTAGCCAAGAGCGTCACAACACCTACGGGAACATTAATTTCCTGTAATTTAAAAAGCCTGAAAGATACGGTAGACATTCCCCTGAGCTATCTGACAGAAGAACTCCAAGTGGTACAGTTAGACAATCGGGATGAAGCACTGGTAGGAGGTTGGGTACGTACTACTGTCAGCGACAATTACATTCTGGTAAGTAATAACAAACAGACTCCCTATAAACTTTTCACCCGTGACGGCAAATATATCACCAACATTGGCGCCTATGGCCAGGGACCGAACGAATACGGTAATACATACGCTGAACAGTTAGACGAGGCCCACAACCGTATCTATATCCTACCCTGGCAAAGTGACAAATTACTTGTATTCGATTTGAAAGGAAATCCACAAGCCCCCATCCCATTATGCCTGCGCGTTCCTAAAGGACAATTCAGAGTAGACACGGAGAAATCGGAAGTCACAGTGACGGTACTGCCATTTCAGGGTTGGCCGGCAGTAGTATGGACACAAGATTTTAACGGCAAACGCAAAAACTTCGTTGCTCCCGCACATCTGACCGTTCCACGAGACTTCAGTAATGAAGTATTTATGGGTAACAACACCTCCGATTATGATGTCATGCTAATGGTCATTATGCCTACCCCGCGAGTAGACAGCCTATACCACTACAACAATGCCAAAAACCGTCTGGAAGCCCGTTTCACTGTCGAATATGCCAATAAAGATAAAATTCCCTGGCATGGCTATTCCGAATATCCGCGCCATTTTATAGGCGACGTTTCTTTCCCGGTACAAATGTCTAAAAACACATGGGGAAGCACTAAGCCTGCCAAATATATTGTAGACAAAAAGACACTGCACGGCAACTATTTCCACTTGTACAATGACTTTTTAGGAACAAAGGAGATGCAGATATGGCCGTCTTTCGGCAACGGATATTACGTCTCTAACATGGAACCGTCACAACTAAAAGAAACACTAGAGAAAGAACTGGCAAGAAAAGATCTCCCCAGCACAGTACGAAAACGTACACAAGCGTTAGTGAAATCATTAAACGAAGACAATAACAACGTTGTTCTCTTTGCTAAAATGAAAAAATAAAAATCCTCCAAAAAGCAATAAAAAAGCTGCACCCCAAAAGTTTTTTGTCTAACTTTTGGGGTGCAATGCATTTTGAGACAGCCTCTTCTTTTTTTTTATCCGTAAAAACCGTACTTTCGCAGAAAAGAAATCAAAATGATGAAAAAGAGTAGTATTTTAATCCTCATAGCTATCTGTCTGTTCAGTTGCAGCAAGCCTTCCAAGGAAGCCAGTATCACCGGAGAAATCAAAGGATTGGGAACAGATACACTTTACCTGTACGGCATGGACGAATTGCGCGACCGGATAGACACGATCTTCACCAAGGACGACAAATTCGCCTATACCATCCCGGTAGACACCATTACTCCTGCTTTTCTGCTTATCAACAACCAAATAGAATATCCCATATATCTTGATAAAGGAAACAAAATCAAAATTAAAGGAGATATAAGCAATCCGGAATACCTTCATATCGAAGGGAATATATATAATCAGGAGTTTACTGCTTTTCAGGAAGATCTGCGAGGGCTGGGCACTCCCTCTGAAAAGGTATTGGAGCAGAAAGCGGAAGAGTTCATCCGGGGACATCATTCTTCATTCGTCAGCCTCTACCTATTGGATAAATACTTCGTTCAAAAAGACTCGCCCGACTTCAATAAAATAAAAAAACTCATCGAAGTAATGGCAGGAGTATTGCAAGACAAACTTTACATCGAACGTCTTAACGAAAGCATCTCCCAAGCGGAAAAGACAGAGATCGGTAAATATGCCCCATTTTTCAGCCTCCCTAATGTGAAAGGAGAAAAGATAAGCCGCACATCGGAAAACCTCAAAAAGAAAAACCTGCTAATCAATTTCTGGGCTTCATGGGGTGATAGTATTGCCAATCAAAACAGCAATGCCGAACTGCGGGAAATCTACAAAAAATACAAAAAGAATAAATATATAGCCATGTTGGGCATTTCTCTTGACTTGAACAAGGAGCAATGGAAAGACGCTATTAAACGTGACACGCTGGACTGGGAACAAGTGTGCGACTTCGATGGATTTAACTCCGAAGTTGCTAAACAATATACGATCCGGCAAATACCGGCCAACATACTCCTGTCAGCAGACGGAAAGATTCTGGCAAAGGACCTCAAAGGCGAAAAGCTGAAGAAGAAAATTGAAGAAGTAGTTTCCGCAGCAGAAGAAAAAGATAAGAAAGACAACAAAAAAAAGAAATAACCAGTAACCAAACGTGTTAATTAAAGTTTTCGGAGCGGCTGTTCAAGGGATTGATGCAACACTCATCACAATCGAAGTAAACAGCTCGCGTGGCTGTATGTTTTATCTCGTCGGCCTTCCGGATTCAGCGGTCAAAGAAAGCCACCAACGTATCATCTCCGCACTGCAAGTCAACGGTTATAAAATGCCGACCACCAATATTGTAGTCAATATGGCGCCGGCAGATATCCGGAAAGAAGGTTCGGCCTACGACCTGCCTCTTGCTATCGGGTTGCTGGGCGCCAATGAAACCATATCATCGGAGAAGTTTTCCCGCTACCTGTTAATGGGAGAATTGAGCTTGGACGGAAGCATACAACCGATCAAGGGAGCACTTCCCATTGCCATCAAAGCACGGGAAGACGGTTTTGAAGGATTAATCATTCCCCAACAAAATGCGCGGGAAGCCGCCGTAGTTAACCAGTTAAAAGTCTATGGAGTCAGCAATATCAGGGAAGTCATTGAGTTCTTCAATAATGAACGCGAATTAGAACCGACAGTTGTTAATACCCGAGAAGAGTTCTATGCCCATCAAAGTACTTTCGAGTTTGATTTTGCAGATGTGAAAGGGCAGGAAAACGTGAAAAGAGCACTGGAGGTAGCTGCTGCCGGCGGACACAATCTCATCATGATAGGTGCGCCGGGAAGCGGAAAATCAATGATGGCCAAACGCCTTCCTTCCATTCTCCCTCCCCTCTCGTTGGGTGAAAGCCTCGAAACGACCAAGATACACTCCGTAGCTGGAAAATTAAACCGCAATTCCTCCCTAATCACTCAACGCCCTTTCCGTGACCCGCACCATACGATTTCGCAAGTAGCAATGGTAGGCGGGGGCAGTTTTCCCCAGCCGGGGGAAATAAGTCTGGCGCATAACGGAATTTTATTCCTAGATGAACTGCCGGAGTTTAATAGAAACGTACTTGAGGTACTGCGGCAACCATTGGAAGACAGGAGAATCACAATCTCCCGAATAAAAAGCAGCATCGATTACCCGGCCAGTTTTACACTGGTAGCTTCGATGAATCCTTGCCCTTGCGGATATTATAATCATCCGACGAAGGCTTGTGTATGCAGTCCCGGGCAAGTACAGAAATATTTGAATAAAATTTCCGGTCCGCTGCTCGACAGGATTGACATTCAAATAGAAATCATTCCCGTACCATTCGATAAGATATCTGACCAGAGAAGGGGAGAATCCAGTGAAACGATCCGCGAACGAGTTATCAAAGCACGGCAAATACAAGAAAAGCGCTACGCCGAATATCCCGGTATCTATTGCAATGCACAGATGAACAGCAAATTACTGTCACTATTTGCCCGGCCGGATGACAAAGGGCTTACCTTATTAAAGAATGCAATGGATCGGCTCAATTTATCCGCCCGCGCCTATGACAGGATATTGAAAGTATCACGCACCATTGCCGATCTCGAAGGAAGTGAGCAAATTCTTTCCGGACATTTAGCGGAAGCGATCAGTTATAGAAATCTGGATAGGGAGAACTGGGCCGGATAACAGGACAAGAAAAACAAGTGCTTGTATAATTAGGTTACCAGATCCATTGTATGCTATAATTACCCGAATTCAAGAAGATTCCATGCACGAAAATCAATATGACTAAAATAATTTACAGTTCACTACATAAACTCCTATTCGGTTTATAATAAATTTCCGAATCGTTTATTATAAACGGTATCCAAGTTTATTATAAACTCTCAAATAGAAATTTAGAATCTTAGCATCCATTTATTACAACAAAAAAGGCTGCAATTCCTATAAAGATTGCAGCCTTTTGCCTATATTAATCATTCCTGTCTCTGTACAAGGGTAGGACAGTTAGCTATATTTGTTGTAATATCTCACTATTTTCATACTCGATTTTATATCTTTTTTCTCATTAATTCATTGATAACTCAAGTTTCACAAACACCCTGCATAGTTTGAGGTTGAGAATAAGTCAGTAGTATCTAATATTCTCCTCCTTCAGGAAGGAGGAGTACCCGTAGGGGGAGGTGGTAGGTCTCCCCCCCTTATATTCTCAGACTACAAATATACAACATTTAAAGTCATTTGTCAAGTCCTTGTGGCATGCTTTCTGTTAATTACTGCATTTTCTCTTTTTCAAGAGAGCCACAGACCTGTATTCACTTTCTTCAATAGTTTACCTAATCAAGCAAGAACCTTTCCGCACGTCCCGGAGTCAACAACTCCCATAAAGAAGCAACCGTCCATCCCGGTGCAAAGATATCATTATAGTATCCTTTTCCGTTCTTACCATAATCCCAATTAGTGTGCTGAACGACTTCCGGATAGAAACCGGATTTTGCAATGCCGCATAAATGCCCTTCATAAGGTAGCAACTGACGCATAGATGTAGATATCACCTCCGCAAAATCAGCCATACGAGGTTCAGCATATTCCTTTGACAACCATTGAAGTACAGATGCAAACTCAAAAACAAAAACATCAATATGGTTATTCTCCACAGAAACATTTCCCCAACCACGAGTTTTAAGACCTATATCACCCAGCATCTGTCCCGGTGCGAAAGGAACGTCCCACAAATAATACCAGGATAAAGCAAAATAAGCCGCTTTTTTTGTCAAATCGGCATAATGCCTATGTTCTTCTCCCTTTGTTATCAATGAAAGATAGTAAGTAGCGGTAGCAGCATAGAGAGAAGCCTCTTTATCCTCGCAGTTCGCATCCAATGTAGATGAGAAATAATCAGCTTTCGAAATCAGCTCTTTCTCTAAATAGTCTGCCGTCCGTTTGGAACTGGCCAAATAACGCTTATCTTTAAAATATTTATATCCCATAACTAATGGCAACGTAGCAGATGGGGTACTTCCCCCACTCGGATCGACAATAGTTAAATCATCACGAAACTTACGGGGGAAACTACCATCAACATTCTGTAACTGTAAGAACATATCCAATATTCTTTTCAACTTTTGCTCCCACTCAGGATGACGGCGTCCGTTCTCTTTTTCATAAGCTAAGAAATGGAACATGGCATAGACGCCTTCCGACTGACGCCGGATACTATGGACCGGTTCCTCATATCCCTTGTCAAAATTCACGGATTCCTTGAAAAATCCCGCTTGTGTGAAACCATTCTTCAAATAACTATCAAATATCTTTGTACTGTTCACTTTCAGTTCTTCCCGGTTCGATTGCCAACCGTATTCCCATGCATTAAATGCATTAAGAAGTACACGACCGATAAAACCAACCTCAGCCTGACCGTTTCTTTCACAGTCACTTACCTTCAGATGTATTCCGGAATTATAAACCAGCGGTTGATTATCGACCAAACTATTTACAAAAAAGCAACTAAGCACTTGCTTCATATCCGCTATAGAATATGAATTCTCCACAGGTTTTGGTGCATAGGTATCATAACAATGCTCCCATGTATGCTGTATAAAGTCTGAAAAATCATCCGCACCACTTTCCATTATTTCCCATGTCAACAATACCGACTCACCTTTCTTCATCAGTTGAAAAGCCTCCACCTCAGGTGCTAATGTTAATTTACGAATATAACTTTTAGGAGCCTCCCGATAGGGAAAACCAAAAGAAAGCATAGCTATTCCCTGTTGATTCTCAAATCCGGTAAATCCCAAGGAAGTCTTCCCTGAAAGAATGATCTCTCCTTCTTTATGTGTAGCTAAAGCATCCATAGAAAAATCATCCAAACGATTTACTGTCATAAATCGTTTTTCTTTTTCACTAAAAATCCCCGTAAGTGGTGCGCTCAACCTGTCTTCACGAACCAACCAACTATCCGACGTATGGAATGATGGAGCTTTTTTAGGAGAACGCAAATTACGGCGATACCAAAATCCCGGCATATAAAACTGACAGTTATCATGGCGATAGCCCGTACTCAACAATTGACGATAGTTGAAGTAAACATCCTGTGCAGCGGTAAGCTGTACAGTCAATCGCATACAACTATCCCGTTCTTCAACTTTATGAAAAACCGTTATCGGCAATTTATTATCCGAACGCCACTCATAATCAAAATAGCTATTCTCCAACTTATCCGGATGCAGTTTATAATTCACAGCATTATTACCCGGAACCTTTAAAGATAGTTCTACCTTCATATTCTCAGGAACATACTTCACTGCTCCCATACAGGCAGTACCAAACAAAATCGCTGTACAACCCACAAATGTCCTTAATATCGTTTTCATACCTCTTATCTATTGTTCTATTATACCTTCATTTCCATTCAGAATCTAATGAGTTATCGGCCAATATACCGCATAACGTTCAAAATGAACTTTATAAAAAGGTTCCAGCACTATATGCTCAAAACCTTTCAAGTTTATGCCAAACTTCAATGGTTCTCCTGAAACAACCTCCACATGAGTTGGAATCCGTTCTACAGGTTCTCTGAATACCGGGACTTTTGCCATGTCCATCTTATTCATAGCCGTATTGTTCATCTTTCCCCAAAAAGTAGTAGGAAGATTTTCCTTTCCCATACGCCCGGCAAGCACGTAAGGCCCATATAATAATGCAACATAACGGTCGGTACCTGTTAAGTTCTCTGTATATATATGCATCGGAAGTCGTAGTGTAATCACATTCTTCCGCTCCCACACTCTGTCTATAATCCAATACCCATCACTGCCAAGCAGAGGCTGTTCTTCTTCTCCATTAATTATAAAAGTAGCCTTATCAGTCCAATCAGGTTTACGAATGCGCAGAATCAGTTTCTGCTTTTTCTTTAGATTCAATGTAAGGTCAACTTGTTCGGATTCCGGAATCCGGCTTTGCTGAATAAGCTCGACTCCTTCTTCTTTCCAAGAAAGAATGGAAGGAATAAACAGATTCACTCTTATATCCTTTTCTTGATGCCTATTCGTCACTTTATGGCTATAAATAAACTTACCCAGCTTCGCCGGACTTTCCAGCCCTGTATGTCCACAGCACCAGAAAGAGCTATCACGTGAAGCATAAATACGATAATGCCCCGGTCGCATGGAAGTAAAATAGCAGCACATACCCTTCACCGGGTCATAGGCTGACAAGATATGATTAAATAAAGTTCTTTCATAATATGCCGCCTTAGTCGCATCCGGTTGCTGCATGAACAGAGCTTCGGTCAAACGTAACATATTTACGGAATTACACGTTTCCGGTCCGCTGATATGGAGCATCCTATCAATGAACTCCTTTTTAGAGAAGAAATGTTCTCCGGTACTGTTACCACCTATTACCCAAGTATGGTTTTGCTTCACAATATTCCAGAAATTAGTCGCCGCAAGAAGAAAGGCCCGATCACCGGTAAACATATAATATTTATGGAAACCCGTAAATTTCGGGATCTGTGTATTGGCGTGCCACCCGAATAAAACATCCTTTCCTTCAGACAAAGGAACCCACATAGCCCGATCATTTAAACGGCGGGCCCAATCAAGGAAACGCTTTTGCCCCGTCAACTCATAAACCTCAACGTAAGACTCATTAATCGAACCATGTTCACAAATCAATAATTGCTGAATCTGTTCATCAGTCAACTTATCCAATACCTGAGAACCAAACCAATCGGCCAACCGTACTAATATCGGCAACGCTTCTTTCAAGTCACACTGTGTATAAGCAGCAGAAAGCCCGAGCAGCATCTTATTAATCAGATAAACAGGTGCCCAGGCACCATTGACCGTAGGATTATTCGTTTTTATCTTTCCTGAGGCTACTTCCCTGAATAGTTCCCTGCCTCCTTTCACACCTAACAGGAAGCCATCTTTACCGGCTTCCTGACATAGCTTCAATTCTTTCAGCACATATTTCAATCGTCTCAGTAACTCTCTATCGCCTGTAGATTGATACATCATCGATACGGAAGAAAGATAGAACCCAAGAAATCCACCCCGAAGCGGGCCTGCTCCCCATACGTCTTGCGACTCCCAGCCGGCATAAGGTCCGGCTTTCGATGACAATCCCGCTTCCATCCGATAAAAATGAAGCAAAGAGTCAGGATTCAGCCAAAGAAGATATTCTTTGCCTTTTTGTTGCAAATCAAGAAAAGGACCATCTGACAAACGTATTTCTTTCAATGGAAAATAACTTTCAAAAGACGTCCCCAGCGATGTCTCCCCTTTTCGTAACACAGACATAGCAGGATTCACCGAGCCAAAGATTAGCAATAAGCTCAATAGCATTCTTACAGATGTCTTGGCTACTATACGTTCGCACATTATCATATCCATTATTCAAATTCTATTTTCTTCGCAGGAATCAGCCGAACAGGACCTATTAACCCCGATTCTATCAATGGCGAGTCTTTCCGGTAATGTTTCCAAGTAGTGAATGCCACTCTTCCGCCTTCCGGTTTATTTACTCCATTTCTATACCAGTCCGGTAGCTTTCTGATAGCCCCACGGCTCAAAGCAGCAATTCCATTTACTCCTCCTCCGGGTACATACTCGTTCTCCTCCGGTAACTGTTCATCCCCAATCAAACGATTCGTCCATTGATTAGTCACCTTAATTTCCAATGTATTTTCACCCGGCTTCAGCACATCAGTGACATCAATTAAATACGGACGGGACCAAAAGATCCCTTTATTTACTCCATTGACAATCACCTCCGCCATCACCTCTACTGCACCCAAATCAAGGAAAACAACTCTATCCTCAGACATCATAGAAGGTTTCACAACAAAGTTAGTTTTATAAGTAGCTGTACCAGAAAAATATTTAACGCCCTCATCTTCGTGTCTATGCAAAGAGAACAATTTGGGCAAACTTATTTTTTCCGGTGCTCCCAGCCCTTTCGGGAAGCTAACCTCCCATTTCTGATTTATCATCACCGGACTTCCTGTTTTTTCAACCTTTACCTCTCTTTTTATACCGTCCGATGTAACAAATTCATAATTCCCATCACTCCATGCCAACAGAGAGCCGGTATCCGCATAAGGTATCCAGTCCAATATACGCTCATCAGTATTTCTTGTATATCCTTTGGCTACCAATTGAGAAATCTCCTTATCTGATAATACTTTAGAAAACAACACCGGAACAGACATATCCCCATTATAATAGGAAGCTCCTTCTTTTAAAGTAGTAAAATTCAATCCAGGATGAATTGTCTGCAAAGACTTCGTCTTATAAGCTATATGCTCTCCATTGATATAAATATGCGGAGCCCCTTCCCTATAAACCAGACAAATATGGCTCCAACCGGAAATAGGTTTTTCCACTCCCATTTTAAACTCAGGATATCCTTTCTCATTCTCCCATACCGCAACTCCATTTCTACCTACAGCCAGTCCACAAGTGGCATGTCCTGCGCCATATAACAGTTCACCGCCCGACGGATAGATTGCATAATATTCCGTCCAAGGGTACGGTATATATCCCATTGGATTATCTATATTCAACATGGCATCTGATTCCGGTTTCACCCACAATGAGATTGAGAAATTATCTCTTATGTCAGGGTATGCCGCCTGCTTCCATTCTTCGGTTGATATAGCAGAAGCATCTATCAGACACTTCCCATCTTTATGAATAGAACGAATAGCCTTCTGTTCAGGAAGGTCAGAACGAAAGACAACGAACACAGAACCATACGCTTCCAGTTGAACAGGCACCGATATGGTTTCTTCATTCGTTTGATATACCATAGCCCGTGTTCTTTCACCTGATATAGGATTCCAAAACTCAGGAATCTTTCCTTTCACACGAAAGTTACAAATCAGCTCTTTCGAAGTCCGTTGCTGGTTAGCAACAAAATAAACATCCGCCTCTCCTATCTGCCTATGGATATAACGTATTGGGGCACTAATTGAATCTGTGATCACTTCAAAGTCAGGTCTTAACTGAATCTTCTCAAGTACTTGTTCCAAGTTCAAAGAGGTTTCCCAGAAAATCCTACCTTTCCCTACGCTACGATCCACCACTGTAGTTGCGGCCTTTCCCCATAGTTCGTCACAAAGTTGTTCAAACTCTTTTTCTTCAATAACTGAATAAGATTGCAACCCTACGGTCTGTTGCGGACGGGCACCGACAATTATCAATCCCTGTTCCACCATATTCCGCAGTTTCCTCAATAGACCCAACGTAATATGCGATTGTTCCTGTAAAACCAATACACGATAATTCATTCCGTCCGGAAGCCTTAAACGCCCGCGTTCTACCCAAGCTCTATTCAATAACGTTTCCGTATTCATCAAATCGTAATCATATCCTTCCGGTGGTACCGGATTCAAATCTCTTCTATGCACTTTCGTGTATCCTACAATATTATCACCTGTAAAGTATGCAAAATCAGCTACGAATAGTCCCTCTTGCAATAGAGTTTGACAACGGTTCAGATAATCTATCCAGGCACGTCCCGGCTCCCACCAGGTATTAGTTCTGTCAAAATGTATTCCCCAAGGGCCTAAAGTCATAGCGGGAGCAGCATCCGGATGAGGTTGCATTGCATAACGATGAATCACCATCCGATTAATCCCCTCTGTAAACGCCTTATCACCAACAGCCTTCAAAGCAAATGGGTATTCCTGCCATCTTCCCGACTCAGGTTCAGAAGTATATGCTTCGGCACCCACCACTTTCTGACCGTTGATATGAGCTATCGAAGACGCCAATTTTGTAGTACGCCGCATCATCAAGTTGTTCTGGAAAATAGCAGATAACCCATTCCAAAACTCTCCCATAACTCCATCTACCCGTGAGCCTATTTGTAATTCTTCCATTGGTCCGCGGTCATAAGGTTCGCAATAGGATACCAGCCCATATTGATTACATAGATTCCGAAATTCACCATAATAATTATCTGCCAACAAGTCAGCCTGTACACGACGAATATCCCATAAGAAACGTTCTGTCATTTCTTTGCTTCCTACAATCTTACCTGTCATAGCCGGCAAATATTTAATCAAATCATATCCGGTCCTTTCACAAAACTCACCTTCAAATCCGGATGTCCAGTTTTGCATACCGACTTCCCAACTATCTATCTCCAGTCCTATCTGAATCTGGTGAACATAAGGTTTGATTAGTGGATACAATAAATCCATCATTTTATTAAAATGAAGCTGAATCGCCTGTTTGCTAAACTTATCGCATTCAAGCCCCACGCCTGTATCCGGAGCTGCACAGTTTTTTCTTCCGGTAGAAGTATGTCCCAAACGGATGACAGTCCAGTTTCCCAAAGGTGCCTCCCAATTCAGACGTCCCAAAGAATCAACCTGATTCGTCAAGTCAATAATATCTTCCAAGCGAATAACTTGTTCTTTGTCATACGTTTGTATACCGATCTTCCCTCTATGATTAAAAACACTGTTATTCAATAACTGCCAATCAGAAAAGCCCACAGGTTTACCATTCTTGAAAGAAGGGAAAGCTAACACAGCTATATCTCTATAATATCCTAATTCCGTTGCCGGCCGGAGTAATAAAGTATCCACCCGTTTACCGCCTGCCACCTCAGTCTCACTCCAAGTCAATTTTTGCATTGAATACTCAGGAGTAATCCAAGGACCACCACTTGACGACCAACCCGGACAATTATGCATCACATAATCAATGCCTAAACGAGCTGCTTCTTTTATAGCATGTGCTTTTAATTCCGACCACTCCGGACTTAAGTAAGTAACAGGCCCCTTTGGAATTCCAGTTCCCCCTTCCAGATTGAAAACACCACCTATCCCAATACGATGCATCGCCTCCAGATCCTTTGTAATGCCTTCCTTTGTGATATTTCCATTCATCCAGAACCAATATGTATAAGGCCGGGCAGTCGAAGACAATTGAGTAAAGTCTTTTTCCAGCTCACTCATCGGCTTAACTTTTACAGGATGAGCAGTGCCTGAAGGCAAAGGAAGTTTCTCGCTTACCGGAAGCGGCTTCCCAAAACATGGAACGCCAGATGCATCAAAAGTAAACTTCTGAAGACGAATATCCCGTTTCCAACCGGGTTTTCTCTCTTTTTTCGTATGGTAATAAATATAATGTTCCCTGTCATCAGGAGAAGTTGTAAAACTGGCATGCCCTACCCCAAATACTTGATCGGTACCTTCAAATACAGGTTTATCACTTTTAATCCAGCTTTTCGGATCTAACAAATCTGCGTCCGGGTCCTTCAGACGCAAATAAGAAAGTTTATATGTATCCAGCCATGATTGCCCGCAGGAATAAACAACAAACACATCTTTCCCGTGTTTTAAAATCTGCGGCCCCTCATTCAATGGCAACTCTCCTTGTTCATAATAGCGGTCCGGCGACGATATTTTTACTCTTCCGGAAGCCATTGTCCAAGGATTCTCCATTTTTGCGATATAAAGATGTTGCTGAGTTTTGTCAGTCGGTTCACTATTCTCCCAACCGGACCAGACAGCATACAATTGTCCCTTATGCTCCAACAAAGTCATATCAATCGCCCAGCGATTGTTTTTCCAGTCTCCCAAAACATCCCCCGTAAACAGCATTCCTTTGTCGATATACTCGCCCATTGCGTCTGATGTAACAGATTCCAACACGCCCGTCTTTTGGTGAATAAAAGGAGGACCGCTATATCCGCCCGCATAAAAAATATACCATTTACCTTTCCAGAAATGAAGTTCGGGTGCCCAAATGCAAGTCGAATTCCATTGCCCTTTTTCCGGTGCCTTCCAAACACGTACAGGAGGATTTATCTTATGCAAATCACGAGAACGGGAAACTCCGATGCCACCCGGCACCCCGCAGCAATAATAATACCATCCTTCATGTTTTACAACCCACGGATCAGCACCCGAAGGCAGGATAGGATTTGTGTAATATCCGTCATATTCTTGCCCACTCACCATCACCGAACAGACAATCATCATTATCCAGAAAGATAATCTTTGTATCATTTAAAATGAAGTTTTTAATGAAGTTTTTCTTTTAAAATATCTCTTTTATAACGTACTAAAGCTTCAACATAATAATAATCAGCGTAAGTTAACGGTACATCAACCTCTGCCTTACCCGGATTATTACCTACTGAATGTTTCAGAATAAAATTACAATTTGTACCAGGCTCAGCCAAGTATTCCGGCGATGACAAAGTCTTCAACTGTGTTTCGGCTACAGAAAGACATTGTTTTGAGAAATCACCTTCAGTATACTGGCTAAGTTCGATGAAAGCCGAGGCCATTAATGCTCCCGCAGAAGCATCACGAAGTTCATTGGGAATACCAGGAGCATCAAAATCCCAATATGGAATTTTATCTTCAGGCAAACGAGGATGATTCATAATAAATCTAGCCACATTCGTAGCATGTTGCAGATATTTCTCTTGCCCGGTCTCACGATACATCATTGTATAGCCATATAATGCCCAGCCCTGGCCACGTGCCCAACATGATTCATGAGCATATCCCTGACAAGTGTTTTTCTTTTCAGGCTGTCCCGAGATCGTATCATAAGAAATCACATGGTATGAGCTATAATCCGGACGGAAATGATGCTTCATCGTCACATCTGCATGTGACTTGGCTATTTCCGCAAATTTCGGATTATCGGAATTCTTGGAAGCCCACATCAACATCTCTAAATTCATCATATTATCAATAATTACCGGATATTCCCACACTTTCTGATTCCAGTCCCATGAACGTATGCAACCGACTTGTGGACGAAAACGAGTACTCAATGATTCCGCTCCTTGCAACAATACCTGTTTATACTCATCATTGCTTGTCAGACGCAATCCATTACCAAAACTACAATACAACATAAATCCCACATCGTGATTATCTGTTGTGTATTTCTCATTTTCTATCCTTTTGGTATAATTTTCTGCATACATTTTCAAGGAATCATCTTGATTCACCTCATACAAATACCATAATACCCCAGGGAAAAAACCACTTGTCCACCATTTGGCCTTTGAAGTCATCAGTTTACCATCCTTACCAATAGTACGTGGCAATTTCTCCTCTTCATTCAATAAATTCTCAGCCATTAACTTTGATTGAACAGTCGCTATTTGCAAACTATTATTCACAAGAGTACTCATTTCGCTTTTGGGAGCTGAACAACTACAAACTGCCATCAGTCCCAAAAATGCAATAATAGATGAACCTACTTTCATTTATATATTCTTTAAAATTATTTTTCTAATTGAAGTTTTTTTATTCTTATCTGAGTTTCCAGTTCTTTTATCTCTTCACTTAATGAGACAGAACCCACTTTGTTTTCATTCTCTGCAACATCCGATTGGCGGTCAAACACCATCCGGCCTACAACAGAATCACCTTTCAACCATATAGCACTGCTATATCGCTCCGAAACAATATTATACCCACCTTGCCATTGAACAAAAGCGTATTCTTTTATCCTCTTCTCACTATCCTGCAGAATAGGAACAAAGCTTTTTCCCTGTAATTGCCCCTCAGGAACCGGAACTTTACACAACTCACACAATGTGGGATAAATATCCACAAATTCTACAACTCCCCCAGCTTTTCCGCCTTTACAATGAGGCACACGGACAATCAATGGAGCACGGGTCGCATGATTCATCAGGTTATGTTTTCCCCAGAAACCATGTTCACCCAAATGCCAGCCATGATCTCCTAATATCACTACTATCGTACTCTCTGCCAATCCCAAGCGTTCAAGTTCATCAAGTACTAAACCGATCTGCGCATCTATGTAACTCACACATGCATAATAACCGTGTTTTGCCTCTCGCTGAAAAGCCTCATCCTTTGTTGTCGTAAATTTCCCATATCCACGAATCTCACCGGAGGAAGTAACCTGCTTCGGCAATGCTTTCGGTCGATAAGGATTCGATGCCAACTGAATCTTCTCCCTTTGATATAAATCCCAATATTTCTTAGGAGCATTGAACGGCAAATGTGGCTTCCAGAAGCCACATGCCAAGAAGAAAGGTACTTTCATCTCTTTCAATCTCCTTAAATCTGCAATCGTCTTCTGCGCTACTCTACCATCAATATAAGTTGTATCCGAGACATCAGCCGATTCACAGAACGGTCCTCGCAAAGTCTTAGGGTGGATATAACGGGAAGACTCTTCGTTCTGCCACAATTCCCACTTATTATATTCAGCCCAATCCTTACCGTAACCATCAGGATATACTCTCCACGGATATTCTGACCAACTACGGGCATGATCGGTTATATTATGGAAAACTTTTCCATTGGAAATAACATAATATCCGTTTTTCTTAAAACACTCCGGAAGCGAAAGTGCCTTGGGACAATCTTTCTCTGCATTAGCATCGAAAGCAGTAAAACGTTCCGGATAACAAGGATATACTCCTGTAAACAGACTCGCTCTGGAAGCCCCGCTCACAGGAATATTACAATATGCATTTTGAAAGACCGTAGCCTGCTCCGCCAATCTATCAATGTGAGGAGTCACAATATCCTCTATTCCGTAACACCCCAATTCAGGTCGCATATCATCAGCAATGATAAATAAAACATTCATCTTATCTTTCTTCTGTCCATAAACATGGGCAGAAGAGACTAAAGTAATCACACCTACAAAATAAAATGATTGAATGCTGCTCATAGCTATATCCTTTGGAATGTAAAACCAGATTATTTAAAATTAACTCCCTCAAATGAGAATCTATTCTTAGCGTCAGTCTTATATTCTTTCAAATAAGGAGAATAAGTGTCCACTTTTACCTGTTTCTTTTTCACATCTATATCTACAATACGTAAAAAACCGGTTTGTCCTCTATTCGTTCCTTTCACTCCATCCTGAAAGTTAGCCAACATCTGATATACCTTATTACCTTGTTCGCCTGTACTAACCAACGTCCCAACACCGCCATTCAAAACATGTCCACTAAAGACAAAGAGAATATTGGGATATTTGCTCACCAACTTATCCCACATTTGCTCACCATTATTCACCGCATTCTCACCGGTATCCTTTCCCAAACCATATTTCTGCGGCAACCAACGGTCTCCTTCTCCCATACGCGTATCGTCTGAGTACATATACGCATGCGTATTAATAATCACCTTATGATGCGGATGTTTCTTCACAACCTCTCCCGCCCAATCAAGTACATTATTACGAGGCCCGAATTCCAAACAAAGAATTAGCCATTTTATTCCGGCAGCTTTGAAAGTATACCATACATTATCCATTTTCCCTTCTTCAAACGCACCTCCGAAATTCTTCATCTTACTGTATTTTGCATAAGGAAAATAGTTATTAAACAATTGGGAATCTCTTTTATTCGAATTTTTTCCCAAATCGTGATTTCCCATAACAAAAGCATAAGGAACTTTATCATCCATCATATTCAAGGTAGAAGCTGCCACCGCCCACTCTTTATCAATATTGTGATCCGTCATATCCCCTTGCTGTAAAACAAAATCAATACTATCTGCATGTTCCACCGCCCACTGGGTCTGCGATCTCAGAATGTCCGGGTAAAGTCGTGAATAAGTTTGTATGTCCGGCAATAAAACCAATCTGACCTGTTTCTGTGTACTGCAACTTGACAATACCAGAATTGTAGTAGCCAATAAAGCTGCCAATCTCAAATGTTTTTTCATAATATTTCTATTTTTATTCAACTCAGTTGAAGGTATGTTGTACTATTGTTACTTAAATAGAACATACCTTCGAGATTTAATTCTAGTTTCTAATAGAACCATCTTTCTTTATATCACGACTTCCGCTCCATATTTTAACCGAAGACCATTTCTCAGGCTTGGCCGTCCAGAATTCATCATCCGCCTGTAAACCCAAAGGCAAGAAAATAAAAGTACACAAATAATTACTGCCAGTAGATACATATCTGTCGGCAATCTCGGGCTGGTGCCCACAAAATCCCAGATTCAGCCATCCATCCTTATCAAATGTACCTTTGGCCAATTGTCTTTTCATAACCTTAGTTAGAGCGCAACGCACTTGTGCCGGTTTGATATGTTCAGGTAATAATTTCATCCAGGATACCTGAGCTAATACCTGAAAAGCCCCAAAACGATAGCCCATTGATCTTCCCAATACAGGATAGGTCCCTTCCGGAGATATCATCTTTTCTTGTTGATCAGCATAACGGATCAGGCGTTGTAACTGTACGTCATAAAAATCAGCCCCTTCCACTTTATGCTCTTTCATGACCGCCAATACATCTATCAACATGGGTTGAATCACATAACTGTTGTAATAATCCAAATGAAAATTACGCCCGTCACCATACCAGCCATCTCCTTTATACCATTCTTTATGTCTCTTTAACGCATAATGAATTGGTTTCAAATCACATTCACCCGTAAACTCCAATAAGGCCGCTTCAATAGTAGCAGAGAACATCAACCAATTAGACTCTGAAGCCTTGATCCTGCGCGAAGCTTTCAATTCCTTAATAATTCTCTCTTGAGTCACTTTATCTAACTTCGGCCAAATCTGATCCTTAGAACGTAACAAGCCTTGTGCAAAAAAAGCAGCATCAACCAACGGCTGTCCTCCAGGCCCATCAAAACGCATATAATCAGGTGATTCCGGGTTTACAGCATTAGCAATAGATTTCACCACTAAATTGGTATATTTAGCACGAAGCTGACCTTCTTCCGTATCATCAGGAGGTAAATTCAACCATGCAGAAATACCATCAAATGAACGTCCTAAAGCTTCCAAATGCGTCACATTCTTTCTTGTATTGCCATTGTTTAATCCATCAAAGGTTTCAACAGGCATGTTTTTCCTCAAAGTATTCTGACTCAAATTGGTATATAGCGGATCAATAATCTTGATCATTGTTTTCACCCAATACTCACGATCCTTACTTTTCTTTGCAAAAGCATTCCCCCCATTTACCAAAAGAGAAAATACTAGAAAAAAGAAGAATATTCTATGATTTTTATTATTCATAATTTTATAATTATTAGTTCTCAGTATCTTCAGTCACACCAAAGATACTGAGATTTTATCTAAATAAATTAATTAGCTTCTATTGTTTCCAAAGGAGGAATATTATTTTCAGATCCTGCATATCCCTTATT
The DNA here is from genome assembly GCA_959606905.1 of uncultured Bacteroides sp. The sequence continues at coordinate 40,229 of CAUHML010000013.1, forward strand.
CTGATTAATATGCCCTTTAGTATTAGAATTAATCGTAGATGCAGGAATAGGCCATAAGACATGATACGGACTCATTGTAAATTCCACATTAGAAATAGTTTTAACTCCTTTATTATAAAAATCGGTGGACTCCATAATTCTATCATAAAAGAAATTATCTTCTGAGAAATTATCCATTTTATAGACCTTACCAGTATAAGAGGGTTTTCCCGTTTGTGCAAATATATAAGCAATACGAGTCAACTCTGTTTTTCTAGGTTCTTCATAATATAACTCTCTCGCACGTTCATCCAAAATTGTTCCAATATTCATATCAGATGCCGCCAAATCACCTGCACCCGCTCTATTTCTTACTTCATTCACATCATCTGCCGCTTTCTGCAAACTAGCAGCATCGCCTTTCCAACAATAAGCCTCTGCACGCAACAAATAGGTTTCCGCCAAACGATATACATACCAGTCTGTATTACCGCCTTCCGGTTGATCTACTCTGTCCGGATCCGGTATAAATAATTTGTAATGCGGCCAACCAAACCAACTACGAATTGTATCTTTACACAACAGCTGTCCAGTCTCTCCATAAAGCTGTAAAGGTTTGCCATAATATTTATTTTTCCCCTCCAACTTAGGTTCATTATATACTAAATCCTCCATATTCATCCAATTTCCTTTTGCATGACGCAAATCATTCGGATCATCCCAAATATACTGGGTAGAATAAGCTGTTCCCCGACAGCGTCCGATTCCACGTCCATACTTTTTAACTAGTGAAATTTTAACTGTTCCTGTCGGATCCTTTTTGTCTGTTACTCCCTGTTTACCATCAGGAGTCAATATAGCATTCTTCGTATTTCCATAATAAGGCACTGCATTTCTCATCGTTCTGATTCCATCGCCTTGGCTTCCTTCTACAAGGTATCTGTCAATAACCAACAAGATAGTCTCTTTATTTTCTGCCAATGCCTTATTTTCAGGGCGATGTAAATCCCAAATCACATTTTTAGTAGCATCAGCTTTTTCTGCTCCGAATCTATTTTTCATCAATTCATAACGCGGATCACTTATTACAGCCGTAGCTGCTGTTATGGCTTCATCAAACAAACCGGCAGCCAAATATAACTTTGCCAACAAATGATAGCCTGCCGCACGTGGAGCTTTTCCTCTATCAACCACCTCAGGCATCCATTGACAAGCAAACTTCATATCATCGATCATTTTATTTAAAATAACCTCACGCTTTGTTGTATAGAAGTCGAGTTTCGCCTCTGTAAATTCTTTCAATAGTAAAGGCACATCACCAAATTGATTTATCAAACGATAATAGTGATAAGCTCTAAAGAAATAAGCAGTAGCCAATATCTCGTTCTTCTCCTGTTCAGACGAGTAAGTTGCTTCATCAATACGTGTAATCACAGTATTAGCATACCTAATATTATCATACGCTTCATTCCAATACCAACCTACTCTATTGGCATTAGGACTATTCAAATTTTTATCAGGCGTAATAACCGCATTTAGATCTTGAGCAACACTTGTTTTGTCCGTAGTTCCTTCAATAGCTACCTCAGAAAAAATATGTTCGGTAATAATGGCAGGTCCATCTCCATAAAACTCCGCTTTAATCCTTTTCTCACAAGTACCAAGTGCAGCCCACATACCTTTAGCATCTACCAGAGTATTCTCCGGAGAATAAAATGAAAGAGGTTTAGGTTCCAACCAGCTGTCCCCACAACTCGAAAGAGTTATCGCAACAGATCCTATTATCACTAATTTACTAATATTATTCATAACATTGATTCTTAAAAGTTAATTACATAGTCACATTAATACCAAAAGTATACGTACGAGGAGTAGGACTACTATTTTCCGGATCCCAAAGTTTAAAATCCGGAGCCCAAACCGCTACATTTCTTACATTAGCATAAACTCTCAATGAGCCTAATCCCAATTTAGTAATCCAACGTGATGGAACATTGTATCCGACAGATATATTATCTAATCGAATAAATGATTTTTTCCGATATACAGAAAAACTGTTTCCTCCTGTACTGGAATCAATTCTTGCCCACTCATTTGTCGGATTTTCCGGAGTCCAGTATGGTAACTTGTAAGCATTCTGTCTATCATTATATACCGTGGTTCCACTATGCTTAGCTACATCATATGTACCTTTATGCCCCCAAAGAGAATACAACATGAAAGAAACATCTATATTCTTATATATCTTAAAATCATTGCGCAATGTCCATGTAAATTTCGGACTAGTTGTCCCTTGGAATACTTTATCCTCATCTGTATACTGTCCGTTTCCATCAACATCCCTCAACTTAAAATCACCAGGAGCTACACCATACTTCTTTGCTTCTTCCGCTTCATCCTGTTGCCAGACTCCAATAACTTCCAATCCCCATATTTCATCCAAAGACTTACCTATAAACCATTTATTCTTGATATCGTCAGCCTCTTTCTGTCCTACTACGTTCCCATTCTCATCTAAAACATCAACCATATCTCCGTACAGGTGAACAATCTTATTTCTGTTCAAAGTAAAATTGAATGTTGAACTCCATGCAAAATTCTTTGTATCAATATTCTTCGATGTCAGGCTAAGTTCAATACCTTTATTCTCTACTTCACCTAAATTAGACATCACTGAACTGAATCCGATCAATTCGGGTAATGTACGTTCAATAAGAAGGTCTTTCGTGTTAGCTTTATAAATATCGATATTTCCTTTTAACCGTTCATTAAATATAGAAAAATCCAATCCTAAGTTGAATGAAGCCGTACGTTCCCATTTTAATTCTTTATTAGCCAAAGAATTCACATAAAGATAGGATCCATTATAAACCTTTCCATCCGGACTTACATACATATATTTACTATTACCCATTCTGGCTAAAGCTCTATAAACCCCAATGTCTCTATTACCATTTAATCCCCATGAGAACCTTAGCTTTCCATAGTCCAACCAATTTAACTTCTTCAAAAAAGGTTCATCAGAGAATACCCATCCGACAGCAACTGAGGGGAATACCGCCCGAGGATTTTTTTGTCCAAACGCAGAATAGCCATCTCTCCGAACCGTACCGGTAATCATATAACGGTTGTCATACGAATAAAATAAACGTGCCATCAATGCATCACCGGTTCTATATTCATCATTACTACTAATTGTAGGCAATATTCCACCTTTCATATAATGATATCCAAGATCATCATTCGGATCAAATCCTTCATTATTCATTTCATCACTCCATCTTTGAAACTTCTCCGCATTAAATAAGAAAGTGAAATCCACGTCATGTACTTTGGCGAAAGTTTGTTTCCACTTTACTATATTGTCAAGTTGCCATAGAAAATCATTTCTAAAAGTTCGTGAAGCAGAACCCCCAAAATCTTTCCAGCTTGGATGTTCCGAAGATTTATGTACATAATCTGTAGCCCACTCATATCGTGGAGAGAAATTCATCTGATAAGATATATTAAAAGGTAAAGATACCTTAGCATAGATATTAGCATTCAAATTATTTATCACATTTCTCTTATCTGTATAATAAGAATCGATCAAAGGATGCTTCGCTGACGTGTCATCTCCCGGATTCAACTTCATTGTTCCATCTTCATTAGTAGGACTTCCATATGGAGTCAGCTTCTGATACTGAACCCAATCCGCTCCGATAGCACTGGCATCACGTTGTACAAATTGCGCATTTAATCCCACAGTCAGAAACTTATTTATTTTGGCATCCAGATTTAAACGAGTCTTAAATGATTTATATCCGTTATTTACAATAATGCCCTCATTGTCTGTCCATCCCATAGACCAATAATAATTTACCCCTTTTGTCTTTCCCGAAATACTTGCATTATAATCCTGACGAAGACCATTCTGAAAAACCATATCGGCCCAATCTACAGATTTACCATCCAAATAATTCTGTATTTCCAAGTTCTTAAAGCCAATTCGACGCAACCAAGTCTCTACAGGATCTCCCGTCGAATTATCATATTTCATCCAATCTTCAATAGAAACATCTGCGGGTAATTTACGAGGGTCATTAAACTCATAAGGTCTATGGTTCGGATTTGCACTATTAAAGACATCCGTCCTCCAAGCAGTAAACTCATCTCCCTGATATACCTCAGGAACTATAGCCTGAGTAGCTACACCTATAGAAGCATCAAAACTAATTGTCGGTTTTTCACTTTTACCCATCTTTGTAGTGATGATAATAACTCCACTAGCAGAACGCGCTCCGTAAATAGCAGCAGAACTAGCATCCTTCAACACATCAATTTGTTCTATATCATTCGGATTTATATCGGCCAAGTCACCCGGATATATAACCCCATCCAATACAATCAACGGATCAGTTCCAGCATTAATTGAGTTCTTTCCACGAATCAAAAGACTTCCACCCGGTTTGGGACCTGCACTAAAACCAACACTCAATCCCGGAACATTCGCTCTTAATAAGTCTTGCATGGAGGAAGGACTTTCATTTTCCAACTGCGCAGACTTTACTTGCATTACTGCACCTGTCAAGTCTCTTTTGCGAGCACTACCATAACCAATCACAACTACTTCATTCAATGTTTCTGAATCTTCTGCCAGACGAATTACAAAATCGCGTTTGTCTTTGACAGGAATTTCTTGCTGAGCAAATCCTATATATGATACTACAAGGGTAGCTCCGGAAGAAACATTTAAAGTAAAAAATCCGTCAAAATCAGAAATAACTCCATTCGTTGTACCTTTCTCCATTATATTAGCCCCAATAACAGGCTCATTATGTTCATCAGTTATCTTACCTTTCACTGTTACTTTTTGTTGAGCGGACAGTTGAACGGTAAACAACAGAAAAGCGATTAACCATAAGATTCTCACTTTCATAAAACAATGTCTTTCCATTTCGTATAAGTTTAATTATTATTAAAAGGCTATTTCATTTTCAACATCTCAATTCCTGCCATCAAGAATGCTCCAACCCCATATACCTCAGTCATATTCTGAGTCACTTGTTCAGGAGCAGCACTAACCGGTTGGACATATCCAAGCATGCCATCGTCATGAACATAGCTTTTCAAAGCCTTCCAACCCTTACGAGCAGCTTTTTTATATTTTCTATCTTTCAAAATTCCTTGATTCACTCCCCAGCCCAAACCATAAACAAAAAATCCGGAAGCACTATTTTCAGGGGAAGGATATGAATCCGGATCAAGCATACTGGCATGCCAAGAACCATTCTTATCCTGACACTGAACTATAGCGGAAGCCATTTCTTTATAAATGTTCAGATAATAATCATAAGTAGGATGATCTTTAGGCAAAGTTTGCAACAACAAAGGTATTCCTGCAAACACCCAACCATTACCTCTTCCCCAAAATACCTTCTCGCCATTCTTCTCTCTTTTGGGAATATATCTTCTATCACGATAGTATAACTTAGCATCCGCATCATATAAAGAATCTGTAGCTTCTTTAAATTCCCTATCCATAAAAGCCAAATAGTTTTTCTCCGGATAGAGCTTATTCAACAACCCGTATACCGGCGGAGCCATAAATAACGCATCACACCATGACCAACGTTCCGACCAATTCTTTGCTCCGAGCCACAAACGGGCCTTCGAAGGTTTAGCAACAACAGAATCTACACGGGCAATTGTAGGCTGAATCATTGCAGGATCATGGTATTTCTCATACATACGAATATACATCTGTGCTATAACAAGATCGTCCGCATGATAGAGACGTTTTAAGAACCCCCAATGATGCTTCTTCCCTATCTGCATCAGAAAATCATAATAACGGGAGTCTTGAGTATAATCTGCCCATTCTACCATCCCCCGGAACAAGACTCCGTTTGTCCACGCCAAATCATGATGTTTAACTTTTGACTGATGATTTACCTGCCACATGGCAACTTTATCAATTAACACACGATCTTGTCCCTTCTTACTTTTCGCTTCTACTGTAGAGAATATCGAAAAAAGACTAAAAACCAAAATAAGTATTTTTCTCATGGTAAATATAAAATCTCTATATTTGTTATTTTAACGTTTTACAAATCTCATTATTGATCTTCTTCAATGTTGCTTCATCCAGCTTTATTACTTTACGGTCATAAGTCATCAGTCCATTCACTTCTACTTCTACATCTGTCGTTTGTGTGTAAACAGCTGCAGAAAAGCCTTGCTTTATCATTTCTTTCAGCATTTCTGCATACTTCAGATATTCAGCAGTAGCTTCCGTAGATGTATTAAACTGGATGTATCCCCAATTCCGGTTGGGTTCCCAAAGATGATTCTTCAAAACCAAACCAATCCCCCCATATTCTCCTAGTACCGTAGCACGTTGTGCATCATACAAATACATTTCCGGCCCCGGATAATTATGCAAATCAAGCATATCACCGCAAGTATAATGATTTCCACCACTTGCCGGATTGACCAAACGTGTAGGGTCATATTGTTTGGTCCATTCTGCAATCTCACTTGTCTTAAATTGCCCCCAAGCCTCATTAAAGGGCACCCAAGTCCCAATACAAGGATAAGAATAGAGATAATCAATAATTTCTTTCCATTCCTTACGATAAGTAGCCTCAGATTCAGGAGAACGTGCCAGTTCCGTTCCATCAAAATACTTCTTTCTCTGCCACTCCAAGGTTTTATCACCATTAGGCATATCCTGCCAAACAATTACTCCCATTTGATCACAGTATGTATACCAACGTGCAGGCTCTACCTTTACATGTTTTCTTATCATATTAAAGCCCAAATCTTTCGTTTTCTTGATATCATAACACAATGCCTCATCCGTAGGAGCTGTATATAATCCATCCGGCCACCAACCCTGATCTAACGGACCAAATTGAAACAGATCTTTATTGTTTAACTGTAAACGCACAATACCTTTTTTGTCTCTTTTCATAGAGTACTTACGCATCGCCATATAACTCCTTACACAGTCTACCCGTTTTCCTCCCTCAAATAAAGAAACTTCCATCTGATATAAGAATGGTTCATCCGGCGACCAAAGTTTGGCATCAGCCGGCATGGAAACCTCAACTGGTAACCCATTAATTGATGTTCCCACAGCCACCAGACGCCCTCCTTCAAACACTTTTACCTCAAATTTATCTGAATACCTATTGTCATCTGTTTCAACCTTTACTTTAACCTTATTCAAATCTATATCAGGTGTTGTTTTTATATCTGTAATATAGTGTTCAGACACCGGTTCCAACCATACAGTCTGCCAGATACCACTCACCGGCGTATACCAGATACCATGAGGATTACTCACTTGCTTTCCGCGTGGCTGCGTACCTTTTTCTGTCGGGTCCCACACTTTGACAACCAAATTATTTTCCGAGTTCTTCAAAGCTTGGGTTATATCAAATGTAAACGGAGTAAATCCTCCTGTATGTTCTCCTACTTTTATATTGTTAACCCATACCTCAGTTTTCCAATCAACAGCTCCAAAATGAAGCAAAATCCTTTTTCCTCTCCATTTAGAGGGTATAACAAACTCACGCTGATACCATAATTCTTTATCTTCTCCCAATGTCTTTCCGACTCCCGAAAGGCTGGATTCGACAGCAAATGGTACTAATATATCACCTTCAAAAGAATCCGGAATTGATTTTCCCAACGGTAAAACTGCATACTTCCATAAACCATTCAAATTAGACCACTCAGAACGCTCCATAATAGGACGCGGATATTCCGGTAATACATTGTTCACATCTATCTTCTCCGCCCAAGAAGTTTTGATCCTATCTCCTACAGGGGTCCATTGTGCCCATAACATCTGAGAAAATAATGACAGAGCTATTCCTATTGAAAATAATTGTTTTATCATATATAACTAGTTTTATCATTTGCAGTAATCAACACAGGCAAAATTAGAGGTTCGCACAATATATAGATGATATAAACATCCCAATAAATCACAAAAACGTCTCAAAATAAAATGATATAGACAAATGAAACATGAATGGGATAATTGATGCATATAGCATAAAAAAAAAGCCTTGTACCATTTGTAGTACCCGTTACTACAAAAGATACAAGGCTTTCATATAATTCTATAGTAAGAAAAATGACCTTATAAATCCTTTTTGTTATCTCTGCTATTTCTTTTAATTGATTTCAAGCTCATCCGACTCACTATAAAAATAATCTATGGCGGTTTCTTCCGGCAAATAAACGGAACGATAAGTGATATGGTCTCCTGCGAAATCATCTATCTTCACCTGTGTTGCGGGAGCTTTCAAAAGCACAGTTTTATTTTTCCCCTCAGAACTCATATAAGTAATTTCAGAAGCAAAAAAAGTTGGCTCAAGCGAAGCTGCAAAAGTAACGGTCAATACATCATTCTCTAAAACCGCCTTCTTTACTTTTGTATTGAACAACAATTTCTCATAAACATCACCATATACTGCACAAGGAACCTCCGACATAATAGAAGAATTACCATACGTATCGTATGTACAGATTTCAAAGACATACGAGCCTTCCGCCAAATCCTCTACTACAACCTGAGTAAGAGTTGCTTTATCTGTCAATTGTAATTCAGTAGACTTCGTTCTGTTTTCCCAGAATATTTTTGCCGTTTTAGCACGAGGATCAAGTAATTTCTGCCATTCGAGCATAACCCGGTTACGTCCTGCATAAGCTTTCAGTGAATCTACTTTTCCAATATATACAATAGGCCCTTCTTCTATAAACTCTTTATACGTGGCATCCATACCATCGCAAGAGATCAAGGCACCTATACTTAAAAATATAAAAATCAGTTTTTTAAATAGTTTCATAGCATTATCTTTTACTTGTTACTAATTATGCCTCGCACCGAAAAACGTAAGTTCGTGAAGATGCATATAACGTGTTTTCCCCCATGTGTCATTCGTTTTAAAACGAATATAACGTACAGCCGGAGCATTATCAGGAATAATAAAATTCTCACCATTTTTCGCAACTTCCTGATCCTCTGTTGTAAGAGCATCGTTTACACCACCTCCTGAAGGTTTCACCGACTCATATTCAGAAAGTAATACCCAAGAATCATCAAAGCTACCATCTGGATTTGGATCATTACTACCCCACAGTTCAAAATGCTTCGGGTGTCCTGCTTTAAATGTATTACCATACTTACCCGGATAATAACGTGAAACCATCACAAATCGGCTCAATTTATACTTTTCCCCCATATCAAAGGTAAACCATTGCGGCATTACTGTTGTCGTCTTGGTTTGAAAACAAGGATCTGTATCTGTGATTCCATCCCAAAGCCGCGTCATATCATTTCCTTTCGTCACTTCATTCCATGAGTGGCACTCATAAGAGTCAGTCGGCAAAGCCATCTTCCTGAACAAAGACTTATCGCATTGTTCTTCATACAAAGGAGTCTCGGTGACATACAATGTATCAGAAAGATGTCCCCATCTATCTCTGACAAAAATACCAAAATCTGTAGTAACAGCATCCAGGCCGCGTACATAGAAATCACCACCTTTAGCCTCAGTATAATGCATATATACCTGTGTCCAAATCCCTTCTGCCTGTTTCTTTATGACCCCCAGTCCCAATTTAGCCTTTTCCGGGTTATCAAAGTTCACTTTGATACCGCCAAATGTTTCAGCAGAAATTAATGTTCCACGCACTTTCTGATAAGGAGGAGTATCCGGACTTACTTTTACCACAAGCGGAGTAGAGACAGCCTCACCATAACTAACGGAATAAAGTTCAACGTCATACTCTCCTTTAGTAGGGAATCCTTCTACTACCAAAGAATCTGTATAGAAAGAAGCATTAACTGTACGAATCATATTATCAACTTTATAGCTAGCCCGAACATATTTTAAATTTTGATCATCCGGCAAATCATAATAGATAATTGCTGCACCAGGCAGATTCTTTACCGTCGCATTCAACACCTGTGACGGTGGTGTCGTACTTCCCGTAGGTTCGTTCAGATCAGCATTGTCGGCACAAGCAGCCAAAACAACTCCTATATAAAACAACCCATATTTATAAAATTTCTTCTTCATAACGTTTTTATTTTAAAGTTTACCAACCATAATTCTGTACCAGGTTTTTATTCGAATATAGTTCCTTATCTAAAATCGGCCAGAAATAGTTTCTTATTCTAAACTCTTGAGTATAAATCAATTGTTCTGTATAGTAATCTTCATTTGTGCTATACTGAGTATTCCAACCGGTTATCGGCTTATTCTGTTCCTGAAATGCCAATTTCCATCTACGTAAGTCCCAAAATCTCTGTGCTTCGAATGCCAATTCAATTCCACGTTCCTGTTGTATGATCTCACGTCTGCCATCTATTGTTTCATATTTCTTATTGTTCGTATATGTATCCCAGCTTTCTTCCACACCTTTCAGTCCTGCTCTTTCTCTGATCAAATCGACCCAAGTCAGAACATCAGTTTTAGTAGCACCACTTTCATTCAAAGCTTCAGCATACAACAGATATAAGTTACCCAATCTCATCACTGGGAACGGATATGTAATCTTAGTAAAACCACTGGTCTGCCCTACCACACTCTTAAAATGAACTAGTTTTTTAGGCCATATACCTGTTTCATTCCATGAATTCGCAATCTGATTGGCAGCAGACTGTCCTTGTTTACATTGCACATAAATCGGTTTCGTCTCATCTGTCACTCCCTGCCCGAACCAGACTGCACCATCAAATCCTAAACTTGCGTAATAGCGTACTTCTCTGTCAAAATTCAGATTAGCTGTTGTATACCCTTCCTTGATAAAGTACTTATCATTAGCTGTTGCTTTTCTCAATTCAAAACGATCATCATAATTCCATGTCTTATCTTCTGTAATAGGAACTCCATTTTTTGTATAAAACAAATCTGCTATTTTTAGAGGGACAGCCAAATTACCACCAACACTCGCATTTCCTTCTTTTCCCGGTTCCAATCCACGTGGAATAGCATGATCCTGTAACTGTCCGATAATACTATTTGAATTAGCCCAAATAATTTCTTGATTCCACTTTTCCGTCACAATGTTACGAATATTCATTTTCGCACGGGTCTGATCGGATATTGTGTATTCAAGAGAAGTATATTTATATAAATCATGTCCCTGAGCTTTCAGAAAATCAATAGCCTGCCTACAAGCTTCCGCAGCATCTATCCAACGCTGTTTTTTGGCCTGTTCCGATTTATTCGGATTGAATAGTTCAATACCTCTGGAATCAGTATATCCTTTATAATCAGCATTTCCATTAAATAAAGGACTGGCAGCAGTTACCATCACTTCGGCTTTTATTGCCATTGCAATTCCTTGAGTAATTCGTCCCAACTCTTCAGCCTCATTCATTATCTTATCAGGCAAATGATTACTGTTGATAATCTCGGTTAAAGAATTGATTACATAATCAAAGCATTCGTCTATAGTACTCCTAAAAACCTTTACTTCATCCTCACTTGCATTTACCGGAATATTCCGATCCATAATGGGAATTGGTCCATACATTCTAATCAGCCAATAATGGTAATAGACTTTCAAGAAACGTACTTCTGCCGCCCAACGGTCTTTCTCTGCTTGTGTCATATCAGGTACCTTCTGAATATTCTCCAGAAAGATATTACAGTCACTGATTCCTTGATACAATGATTTGTTATTCTGTTGATCGGCTCCGGTCCAATAATCACAGCGTGGTCTTGCCGAACTTTGCATATTATGTGAAATATACCATGCATGTACGTGTGCTGCACTACGAAAAGACTCCGTAATATACAGTTCGTCACCACCGGCAATTGCCGGATTTGCCTCCAACAGGCCATGAGCCGGAAGATAATAATAACAGGTAAACAAATATTTCTCCGCCTGCGCCCTCATTGTAAATGCATTATCGATTGTAGCAATATCATCCGGAACAATATCCAAGAATGAATCACATGAAGATAAAGCGATAATCAAACAATTTAATATAAACAGTTGTATTTTTTTCATTTTATATCAAATTTAGAAAGTTAAATTTAGTCCTATATTATACACACGCTGTACAGGATAACCTAAGCCGGAACCTGCCATTTCAGGATCCCAAAGTTTAAATTTACTAAAACATAATAGATTGTTTCCTGTAACATAGAATCGAAGGTTCTTGATTCCTACTTTATTAGTCACTTTTTCAGGAATAGTATAACCAATCTCCAATTGTTTTAAACGCAAGAACGAACCATCACGCATAAACCAAGTACTCGTTTTACTGTTATTCTCAATAGAAGTCGGGCTTAATCTCGGCCATACCGCATAAGCATCTCTATTATCCTCCGACCAATGACTATCTGCAATAAACTTTGCAAGTGCATTATGCCCAACTCTATTACCTACAACTTTTGTATCAACCGTGTTAAAAAATGGAGATACATTATTATAATCAATCCAAAATGATTCTCTAGCCAATCCTTGGAAAAACACTGATATATCCCAATTCTTATATCCATAAGAGGCACCAAAACCATATACAATTTCCGGTTCTTTCGGATATCCGATAGGTACCTGATCGAGATCAGTAATCTTACCATCCTTGTTCACATCACGATACTTAATATCACCTGCGCCATATTCTCCAAATTGCACAGGAGAATTAGCCACTTCATTGTCGTCAACAAATAGACCTTCTGCTATATATCCCCAAGTCTGATTAGTTGGATAACCCACTTTCTGTTTCCACCATGCTCCCGGATATTCATAATCCTCATATACCATATATTCACTTGTCGCATAAGTAAAGTTTCCTCTCAACTGCAACCATGATTTATTGGCGAAATATTTATTATAATCTAACGATAAGTCAACTCCGTGCCCCTTGGCCTCTCCCAAGTTTGCATAAGGTTGTACCCAAAGTCCCATAGATGCCGGGATCGAAGTTCGTTGTTGCAAAATACTCTTACGGCGTTCCGTATAATACTCTGCCGTCACATTCAAATCATTAAATAAAGTGAACTCAAGTGCAAAGTTTGTTTTAGCAGACTTTTCCCATGTAATTTCAGGATCAGAATAACGCTTTACCGAAATACCATCCCGATGATAATCATAATTATATCCGAAGTTTGCCCCATACTTACTATCATTCATATTGATATCCGACAAATACAGGAAACGCCCGCTTCCGATAGCATCATTACCAACAATACCATAAGACGCTCTCAATTTCAACTTGGATACTACATCTTTAAATGGATCCCAAAAAGACTCATTAGAAACAACCCATGCCAAACCGGCAGAAGGGAAGAAACCGAACCGTTTACTTTTATGGAAGCGTTCGGAACCATTATAACCGAAGTTGAACTCTGCAAAATAACGATTATTATATGCATAAGTGAAACGCCCCGATAAACCGACATTGCGGTAAGGCAGAGATGCCTGAAGCGAGCCTGCATTCGGCTGAAGGTTATTTCTCAACTGATAGACTAATAATCCGCCTACTCCATGTTTTCCGAAATCACGATTATAATTCAATGCAGCCTCTATATACATATTAGCCGTAATACTCTTACCACCCGGATCATAAATCAGATATTCCGAACCGTCATCCGGATTAATGATATCAATGGCATAATCACCGGTCAGATAATCATAATTAGTCATCTTATAATAATATGGATTCAGTTTACGTGAAACATCATAACTGGAGATACGGGAAGTATTAAACAACAAGCGTGCCGATAAACCTTCCGTCAAGAATTTCAGATCCTGTTTCACTTCAAACTGCGCACTCAAATTAGAACGTCCGGATTCTTTATATCCTCTTACCATTTCTGCATACGGATTCAAATATTGTCCATTTTCAGCATTACCAAATAAAGTATGTTTCGTGTATGCATGAGCTTCATCTTTGGGATATTTAGCGGGAAACAATACCGGATTACTCTTCATAATCAGATTGTACATAGCCGAACCACCATATAACGGTCCGTTATAATCATCGAACACACCACTTAGACGGACAATCAATTCTGTTGTCTTGGTAGCGTTGATATTCACATTAGAACGAAGAGTATAAACTCTCTGTTTGATATTATTATTAAAATTACTGTTCTTATCAACCTCCAGAATACCATTGTCTTGACTATACGAAGCTGCCACATAGTAACGTGCGACATCACCACCACCTGTAATATTCAGGTTGACGCGCTGGTTCATCGTAAAATCTTTTAATAATTCCTTTCTCCAATCCGTAGCCGGATAAATTACAGATCCCGCCCCCGGTACAGTATTGTCTATTTTTTCCTCAGAATACATCAACGGCGCCAACGGATTACGAGTTAAATAGGCCTCATTGTGCAGACGCATATAAGTAACAGGATCTGCCAATTCTATCTCTTGAGTCGGAGTGGATATTGAGTTCTCAACTCTTAAGCTTAACCGTGCTTTTCCCTTCTGACCTTCTTTGGTTTTCACCAGAATCACACCATTTGCACCACGGGCACCGTAAAGAGCGGTAGCAGTAGCATCCTTCATAATAGAAAAGCTGGCGATGTCATCTGGCTGTAAACGAGCCAGATCGGTAGAAGTTAACTCAATGCCGTCAATCAAAATCAACGGATCTTTTTTATATCCGAAAGTTGTAACACCGCGAACAAAGAAAGAGGCGTCATCCACCCCCGGTTCACCAGTTCTCTGATAAGAGATTACTCCTGCAATACGCCCGGCAAGTGCATTCGTAAGATTACTGGAGGGTGTTTTCAGTTCCGCCACTTTCACGGTTGAAATAGCACCAATAACACTCTCCTTTTTCTGTGTACCAAAAGCCACAACCTCAACTCCCTCCAACATCTGAGAGTCCTCATACAGAATTGCATTTATGGTTGTTTCATTTCCTACGGTTTTAGTCAGCTTTACATAACCTACATAACTAAATTCCAAAATAGCTCCTTTAGAAACGTTAGACAGTGTATAGTTACCATCCAAATCAGTAACAACTCCAGTAGTAGAGCCTTTCACCAATACAGATGCACCGATAATAGGTTCACCGTCTGTACCCAAAACCTTACCTTTAATCACCATTCCCTTTTTTTGCTGCTGGACAGCCTGATTATCACTGACTGCATATGCAACAGATACAGAAAGAAAAGAAAAGGTCGTCAGACATACACCTACAATCCACAACCGCCTTTTTAAGCATGTGCTTAGATCTCTTGTTTTTGTTTTCATAATTATTAATAAAAAGGTTATTTCATTATAAATATTCCCGATACCAGTTGATAAGAAGCCCACAAAGGATAAAAAGCTTCTTTAATTGATGCGATGGTTTTATCATAGTATTTTTGATTGATTAACATAGGCAAAATTAACGGATGAGAGGATTTCCTGATAAAATAAATATCCCAATAAATCGCAATACTGTCTCAAACAAAAGAAAGAATAGCAAATTCGTTTCAAATGAAATATAAATGGAACAAATATCCCATAAATTATCATATTAGCCTATTTTTTAGAAAGATATAAAGCTCCTCCGCTGCATTATTACAGCGCTCTAATCCCTCTATCTATCAAGCACATAAATCTACGATCTGCAAGATATGTACCCTACAGATATCTATAAACAATACCAATACTTTTGTGAGAACCAAATAATAAACTTAACCGGCAAACTCCTTAGGGAGTACACCAAATTGCTTTTGAAAACATTTAGAGAAATAGGAAGGAGAATTAAAGCCTACCATATAGCAAATTTCATTTACCCGCCCATTTCCCTCTTTCAATAACTGAGCAGCCCGTTTCAATCTTTCCAACCGTAGATATTCATTCGGACTTAAATCAAGTACACCTTTAATTTTCCTATAGAAATTAGAACGACTCATATTTAAAGAGTCTACTATATCATCCATACTAAAATCCGGATTATGCAAATTATTCTGAATGATTTCATTCAGCTTTTTCATAAACTCCTCATCAGCTTTTGTCAAAGCCATCGTATTAGCTGCAACAAAAGGAGATTGGGCAAAAGCTTGCCGCAACTTTTCACGACTATTGATCAGATTGGCGATGCAAGCCTGTAAATACCCAACAGAAAAAGGTTTTTCAATATATGCATCTGCCCCTAATTCCAACCCTTCTATCTTTGATTGAATATTCGTTTTAGCAGTAAGCAAAATCACCGGAATATGACTATAATCCAATTTAGACTTTATCAACTTACACAATTCAAATCCATCCATACGAGGCATAACAACATCACTTACCACTAATGAAACCTCCTGATTATCCAATACTTTCAATGCTTCCACACCATCATTGGCAGTCACAACGACATAATTACTTTCCAACTGACGAACAATGAAAGACAACATATCCGGATTATCATCCGCTACCAACACTACCGGTTTGTCTCCCCTGCTGTCCGCTAGTTCCGTCCGCCGTTCCACCACATTCTCCTCTTCTACGGATTTATATTCCGAAGTCAGCTTTATTACACTATCCTGTTCCACAGGAAGCGACAGACAGAACACATTTGCCTCTTCACCTTCCAACATCATCAAACTTCCCTGATGTAATTCAGCTAATGAACGTGAGAGAGCTAATCCGATTCCTGTTCCTGTGGTAACTTTACCATCTTCTTTTTCATTGAAACGGACAAAAGGTTTAAAGATTTCCTCTTTCATTTCATTCGGGATGATAACGCCATCATTCACTGTACGAATATAAAACATCCTCTTTTCTCCTATCCCGTTCATTTCCAAAAACACATGTACATATGTTTCTGCATATTTCACAGCATTATTCAACAAATTACTAACAATCTTAGTAAATGCTTCCTTATTGACATGTGCATAGAAGTCCTGTTCGGCTACATTCAATACAAAGTCCAGTTCTCTCTGTCTCGCCAAAGATGTAAAACGGTTATAAGTTTCTTTCAGTACCTCAGTAACATTACACTCGGCAAAGTTCAAGCGGAATCCCTGACTCTCTGTTTTACGGAAATCCAGCAACTGGTTCGTCAAACTTAACAACCGTTCCGTATTCTGTTTCATGATATTCAAATCCTCCCGTATCTCAGGATCCACCGTCTTTTTCAGAAGAATATTCTCCAGAGGACCATTAATCAACGTCAAAGGAGTACGTATCTCATGAGCTACATTCGTAAAGAAATCTATTTTCGCATAATATATTTCACGTTCCTTCTCCTGCTCAAATTTCTCCATTTGCCGATGATGTTTTCTATTACTACGGCGTTTTAAATAAAGAATCAAATAAACGGAACATCCAATAATCAAAAGTATATAAATGCAATAAGCCCAAATTGACAGATAGAAAGGAGGTAAAATCCGGATGCTCAACGAGATTTCATTATTATTCCAAACGCCATTGTCATTTGCAGCTTTCACCCGAAATACATAATCACCATAACGCAGATTAGCATAGGTTATCAACGGACTCTCACCGATAGATAACCACTCATTATCAAACCCTTCCAATTTATACATCAGTTTATTCATTCCGGGAGCTTGATAACCAAGAGCCGAGATGCGGAAAGAAAATGAATTCTGATCAGCCCGGAGTACTATCTTATCAGAAAAAGTGATATTCTTTTCCAAAGGCGAATTAGGTTCATCTGCATACACTTCTTTATTAAACAGCAAGAAATCTGTAATCACTACTGTGGGAAGATTCTTATTCTCCGAGAAGCTTTTAGGATTAAAAGCTATAAAACCATCAATTCCACCAAAATAAATCATTCCATTTTCATCTTCAAAACTGGACCGATAGTTAAACTGATCACCCAACAGACCATTGGCAGTAGTGTATACTTTCATCGTTTCAGTTTTTGGCTGAAAATAGACAAGTCCATTGTTAGTTGTTAGCCACAGCTGTCCATCTTTATCCTCTACAATCTGATAAACAACATCGCTAGGTAGTCCGTCAGTTGAGTTATAACTAGTAAACGTCTCTGACTCCGGATGAAATAAGCAAAAACCTCCTCCCTGAGTTGTTAACCAAATCCGGTGATAGGAATCTTCAAAAATACTAGAAACCTTATTATATGAAAGACTTGTGGTATCTTTTTCATCATGCACATAGTTTTTCCATTTCCGATCGTTCACATTATAACAATAAGCACCATTAGCATAAGTTGCCAACCAGATATTACCACCGGAATCTTCCTTTATATCATATACAAACTTCCCATTCAATTCCGGTATACGGTCAAAATCGTCCGATTGCTTATTATATTTGACCAGTCCGAACATCGTTCCTAAGTAGATGTCACCTGTGGCGGTTCTACAAATTGCAAAAATACTATTATCAATCAAAGAACGGGGAGAGCTGTTCTTCTGATATGTCTTCAAAACAGTCCCTGTACGGGTATCTATAATCTTCAATCCTTTAGAGAATGTGCCAACCCAAAGTTTATCGTCCACTAAACATAACCCATGTATATTGGTAAATCCCGCACTAGGAGCAAAAAAAGAAAATTCTTTTGTATTCAAATTAAAACGGTTCAACCCGCCATCTTCCGTACCAATCCATAACACACCATAGTTATCACGACAAAATTCACGTACCCGCTTACCATGCAGACTATTTTCCTCTCCTTTCGGATAATATTTCTCAAAATGGGTATACGAGCGCGGATAATAGTTTACTCCGCCAAAATACGAACCGATCCATATACCATCTTCACGGTCTTTGCAAAAAGAATAAATTGCATTATCAGACAAAGAATAGGGATCATACTCAGAACTACGCAAGTGCGTATACTTCCCCGTACGGAGATTATAAATATAAGCTCCGCTTTCTGTACCTATCCATAACTCATTATCCGTAGCAAAAAGTAATGTCCGACAATAGATGGATTCATTATCTTCATCTTTCAACAACAAATCCCGTAATTTACCCGAAGTCAGATTCAATTCTTTCACTCCTCCTTTTAAAGAACCAATATATAAACAATTGTATGCTCCCGGGAGTATTTCGCTCACAACGTCATTATTATAAGTTTCCTCATTATCAATAGGTGATATATAAGGATGAAGAGTTTTCAACTCATCTTTCGAATAAAACAATCCGTCACCGTAGAAGCCAATCCAGATAGTACCACTATTATCAACCGTCAGGCATTTCACATTGGTAGAGACCAATGGATGATCGGTCAGAATATAGTTTCTCAAGGTTTGCTTTTTCAAATCATAACAAAACAAGTTTTGCGCCTCTGCAGCTATCCATACCCTTCCCTGACTGTCTCCTGAAATCATAGCAACGGCTCGTTCCACCCTTGTGTTTTTGTCACTCTGTTCTACAAAATGACGAAAAGTATCTTTCTCCGGATAATAGATATAGACTCCCACATCAGTCCCTACCCAGATATTACCTTCGATATCTTCATAAAGAGAAGTCACAAAATTATTGCCCAGACTTCTCGGATTGTTTCTATCGTACTTAAAATGCCGGAAAGATACCCCATCATATCGATCTAATCCATCTTTCGTACCAAACCACATAAAACCTTTCGAGTCCTGCAAGATAGCACTGACTGTGTTTTGTGACAACCCATTCTGGCTACTAAGATTCTTAAAATAATAATGTTCATTAACCGTTTGTGCACGGCTAAGAATTCCAATTATTAAAGAAATAAACGTTATTATAATTTTTTTCATATATTCGGTTTATAACACTTCTTTTATTCAACTTACCAAATGTAGGTGAAATAACAATCGAAAAATAGAAGATACGTCCCAATGAATGAAAAAATAGTCTTATTTCTCTATTTTAATACGTGCATCTACGGCCACAACAGCCTTTTCCGTTGCGAGAAGCGGATTGATATCCATTTCTTTGATTTCCGTTGCAAACCGGAGCAAGGTAGACAAACGGACAATAATTTCAGCAAATTTATCCTCGTTTACTCCCTTCTGGCCTCGCGTTCCCTGGATGATTTTATAGGCGCGCAATGAGTGAATCATCGAATAAGCCTCCTCATAAGAAAGCGGAGCCAAACCGGAAGATACATCTTTGAGCACTTCCACAAAAATACCCCCTAAACCGCAAAGCACTACATGGCCGAACTTCTCCTCATATTTCGCACCAATGAACAGTTCTGTCCCTTTCAGCATAGGCTGCACCATTATCGACCTGGCATCAGGGATCTGCATCATCCGGTCAAATTCCAGCGCCAAGTGTTGCTCGCTTTTAATATTCAGCACCACTCCGCCGACATCCGATTTATGCACCGGACCGACAACCTTAGCCACTACGGGGAATCCACATCGGCGGGCGAAGGCTACGATCTCTTCCTTATTATCCGAAACAAATTCGTCTACCAACGGGATACCTGCCGCATGGAGCAATGCCTGTACATAATGAGGCTCGATATATCCGTCTTCCGGAATCGAATCAATAATACGACGAATCCTCGGGACATCCACTCCAAACAATTCTATTTCAGGAACAGCCGGTTTAGGAGCATTAACGATACGCGAAAGGGCCGTCCCGAGTGTCACTTCATCGGCAAAGTTCACGTGCCCTTTAGCAAGAAACGCTGCAACTTCAGCTCCGGCAGTATTGATAGAAGGAAGAATCGGGAAAATCGGTTTCTTGCAAGTTTGCATCTTCTCGTGAAGCACATCATACATTTCAAACATAGTAACCAATCCCGGAGTTCCGAAGATAGCCATCATGGCATCTATGTTTTCAAGCTTTTCTTCACAGTAATCAATGCAGAGACGCAAATGCTCCGGTGTCCCGGTAGCCAGAATATCTATCGGATTTCCAACGGCAGCACCGGGAAAAAGTTGAGTTTTCAGTTCTTCCGCCAATTCGCCTTCGAGCTTCGGTACGTTCAAACCGCCTTTACTCAACGCATCTGTCAACATTACCCCCGGTCCTCCGGCATGAGTGATAATGGCAAAATTCTTTCCTTTCAATTCGGGTAAAGTAAATACACAACCTACGGTCGTCAGTTCCTCGCGAGAGAAACAACGCACAATTCCTGCTTTACGGAACAACGCCTCTACCGCTGAGTCGGAACTTGCAATCGCTCCCGTATGAGAAGACGCCGCACGGCTTCCGCTCTCCGAACTTCCGGCCTTGATAGCAGCAATCTTACATCCTTTTCTTATCAAAGAGGAAGCATGAAACAATAATCTGTCCGGGTTCTGAATACTTTCAATATAAAGCAATTTCAGATGTGAATCTTTCTCGGGATCAAAGTTCTCGTCCATAAATTGCAAGACATCTTCTACACCGATCTGTTTGGCATTACCTACCGACCAGACAGAATTAAATTGCAATCCTTTCGTCACCGCACTTTCCAGAATAAACACCGCTGTTGCACCGGAACTGGAGATTAGATCAACTCCTTTCAGGTTCAGGTTAGGGATAGGTTGGCTGAACACGCTATGATGCCAGGTATTCATCAAACCGATACAATTAGGTCCAATCAGCGAAGCGCCGTATTTATTCACAGTTTCCAGGATACGTTCTTCCAATAGCGCCCCTTCATGCGTTTCTTCTCCAAATCCGGCAGAGAGTATGACAAACGCCCGAGTTTGTTTTGTACTAGCCAATGTTTCCACAATATCGGGACACAGTCCGGCAGGCACAGCCAATACTGCCAAATCCGTATCAGGAAGATCTTTCACATCTGCAAAGGCGGGAACTCCTTGTACTTCCTTCTCCTTCGGGTTTACCGCCCGAAGTTCTCCCTGATAACCTCCGTTTATCAAGTTCTTTAATATTGCGCCACCCGGCTTATGTACATTATTCGAAGCCCCTACTACAACAATACTTTCAGGGCGAAGCAACTGGGTTGTTATCATATCATACGCTGGTTTTCATTTAACTTAGGTACAAATATATTCTTTCTTATGAGAAAAAAGAAAGAAAAAGGGGAGAATTGCATATAGAAATAGGCTATCGAGAAGAAAAAAAATAAAATATCAGTTAGATTATACTAGCTTTTTGAAATATAAAAGGGCATCTTACTATTTGTACTAACCCGCCCTTCTCTAGAGATTTACACAGTAATTGTTAGGATTTAACGAATGATATCTCTCAGACTCCGGATCTACTACATACCAACATCCAATAGCTGCATCATACAAAATAATCTTGCTCTAATATGCTGATTTAGTTTAGACAACTTATATATCAGAGCAAGACTGTTTTATTAACTTTATATTACGATAAGACAGATAACATAAAATTATAATGGTATTTGTTTATAAAATTTCGAAACTAATAATATGTCATTAGTTGCAAAATCAAAATCAATCCAAATAGTTTTCTGAAAAAAATAAAAGAATCTATGCTGCACTTGGATATTATTACATTTCGCAGAAACCTTGTAAAAGCCGACCCTCATTTTCTTCTTTTCCAACAGCATTGGGATCTCATAAGCTTTTAAAAAGCCATTATATAATACCTTATCATCCACCGAAATAGTAACATTAATTTCTTTGCTATTTTCATAAGAGTTACCTACAAATATTAACGCAGTTCTGGATGTAACACACACACAACACACACATAATATTATTCCTATCGTTATTATTATTTTTTTTCCTTTCATAATTTCATCTATATTATCGCCATTTAAGACCTAAATTATATATATCGACAACAAGATTATTATTTAGATTATTTTGTTGCTGCAACATGATAACTCTTTGGTTGCTATTGCTGTTGTGAACAACTCCTCCCTGCTTCATTATATTAAATGGATTCTGCGAATGTGATAATCCCAATTGCATGCCCAAACTCATGAGTAGCTGTAAAAGTTTTATTATAAGACAAATTATTCGACAACCAATTATTATTAGCAAAATCGCTTGAAGCCAAAGTCATAACCTTTCCACCTAACATACTTGTTGCTCCACGCGCTCCTTTACTATCGCTATCTGCTAATACAAATAAATGATCAGAGTTTTCGACATCTTTCATAGAAGTTGCAACTTTAAGATCCATATCAACCTTTAAATTGTAAGTCTTATTATCGCTCCATTCAAATTTTCCTTCATAGGTACTTTTTATATCAGAAACTATATCTTTGGCAGCTCTAGCCATATTTATATTATCACTTGAATTATTAAATATCTTTGCAGTTACATACATAGTGACAATATCACCATTCCGAGTATACCAAATACTATCTCCATTCACATCAATATTATTCACCGGATTATTTGCGCCATATTGATAAGGTGATAAAGAAACATACTTCTCTGAAAATCTATCAGTTTTCATAAATCTCCCTAATGCAGCATCATACATCCTCGCTCCATAATCATACCAGTCCAACCCACCTTTACGATCCAGCTCCTTGCCATTATACTTATAAGGCTGGACGTTCTGCCGGGAACTTGTTGACATCAATCCGCCGAAAGCATAATAATCGTTCACTTCCTCAACCGTTCCCTCCTCAGCAACAACCACACGATTATTACCCTGATGATCTTTCAAATAATAATGATACTGACCGT
>CAUHML010000014.1 GCA_959606905.1 uncultured Bacteroides sp.
CTCGCTAAATTATATGCATAAAATGAAAATCCCTCAGATTCTTACGTTGATCCTTAATTAGCGTCACCTATGGCGTCACCTGCCACCAATTGATGTATAAAAGAAAAAGGCACCCAAGAGTGGAAGCCTCTCAAATGCCTTATTCTTATCAAGTAGCGGGACCCGGGATTGAACCGGGGACCTCATGATTATGAATCATGCGCTCTAACCAGCTGAGCTATCCCGCCATCGTTTCTCGATTGCGGGTGCAAAGATAGATGTTTTTCTATAAACTCCAAAACAAATCACAACTTTTTTGTGTTTTTTCTTTAAGAAGGTTTTTAATTTTCTCTATAAACAGGGAGTTTGAGACTTGAAAATGAAAGAATAATTAAATAAAGTGTAGGATTTATGCCATGTATTTAGAAAAAAGTATTTATCTTGGCACACGTAAAAACAATTCGAAATTGCTATGAAAAAGGAAAAAATTCATTTGGAGTATTTGCTGAATGCGACATCTAAAAATATTCTTTGGGCAGCCATTAGTACACCTACCGGGTTGGAGGACTGGTTTGCAGACAAAGTGATATCCGATGATAAGATTGTAGAGTTTCATTGGGGAAAGACTGAGCAGAGAAAGGCTGAAATTACGGCGATACGTTCTTTCTCTTTTATCCGCTTCCGTTGGGAGGATGACGAGAACGAGCGCGATTACTTTGAAATTAAGATGACTTATAATGAGTTGACAAGTGACTACGTATTAGAAATCACTGATTTTGCGGAGCCGGATGAAGTGGATGATATGAAAGAATTGTGGGAGTCGCAAGTGGCTAAATTGAGAAGAACTTGTGGTTTTTAGTTAACTTTCAACTAAAAATTTTCGATGCTCCTTTTTTTGTGCTAATTTTGCATCCTAATTGCACGAACCTATTAAGATGCTACGCATAAAGAAATTAGATATATTCATCGTAAAGAGCTTCATGATGCTCTTTGTGGGCACATTCTTCATTTGTCTGTTCATTTTTATGATGCAGTTCCTGTGGAGATATGTGGACGAATTGGTCGGAAAGGGATTGGAGATGAGCGTAATGGCTCAGTTCTTCTTTTATTCCGCATTGACATTAGTGCCAGTATCGTTGCCGTTGGCGGTGCTACTGGCTTCTTTGATTACTTTCGGTAACTTCGGCGAACGATACGAGTTACTCGCAATGAAGGCTGCGGGTATTTCCCTGCTCAAAATTATGCGTCCGCTTGTCTTTTTTGTCTGTGGTTTGGTGGGCGTTTCTTTCTATTTTCAGAATGTGGTAGGTCCCATTGCCCAAGCCAAACTGGGAACCCTGATTCTTTCTATGAAACAAAAATCTCCGGAATTGGATATTCCGGAAGGAGTTTTCTATTCCGAAATTCCCGATTATAATCTGAAAATTGCCAAGAAAAACCGGAAAACGGGTATGTTGTATGATGTGCTTATCTATGATCTGAAAGAAGGGTTTGAGAAAGCACGTGTTATTTATGCAGATTCCGGACGTCTGGAAATGACTGCGGACAAACAGCATCTTTGGTTGCATCTATATAGCGGAGACTTATTCGAGAATTTGAAAGCACAGAGTATGAAATCTCAGAATGTGCCTTACCGCCGTGAGTCGTTCAGGGAGAAGCACACGATTATTGAGTTTGACTCCGATTTTAATATGGTTGACGGTGATATCATGGGGCGGCAATCCAGTGCTAAGGATATGGCGCAATTGCAAAGTTCCATTGACTCTATGAAAGTACTAGGAGATAGTATCGGAAGACAGTATTATAAGGAAGTGGTCGAAGGAAATTTCCGTGCGTCTTACGGATTGACAAAAGAAGACACCGCCAAAATAGAAAAGGCGGATATTCAGGAATACAATGTGGATAGTCTTTATGAAGTGTCGCCTTTAATGCAAAAACAAAAGGTGATATCTTCCGCTGTTAGCCGTGCGGAAAACATGGCTAGCGATTTGACTTTCAAGAGCTATACGATGGAGACTAATGACTACGCTATCCGGAAACATAAGACGGAGTGGCATAAGAAGATAACGATTTCTCTTTCTTGTCTGTTGTTCTTCTTTATCGGGGCTCCGTTGGGAGGTATTATTCGTAAGGGAGGCTTGGGAATGCCTGTCATTGTATCGGTATTGGTATTTATCATCTATTATATCATTGACAATACGGGATATAAAATGGCACGTGACGGTAAATGGATCGTGTGGATGGGGATGTGGACAAGTAGTGCCGTGCTTGCTCCATTAGGCATCTTTCTGACTTATAAATCCAATAAGGATTCTGTGGTGTTGAATGCCGATGCGTATGTTAACTGGTTTAAAAAGGTTTTGGGAATCCGCAGTGTACGTCATCTATTTAAGAAAGAAGTTATTATAAATGATCCTGATTATGAGCGTATCCCTGGTGATTTGGAATCGCTCACAGCAGAGTGTAGGGCATATATTACCAAAAATCGTTTGACAAAAGCACCGAATTACTTCAAATTGTGGATGTCTACTGAGAAGGATGATGAGGTAATGGCTATCAATGAAAAACTGGAGGTATTGGTGGAAGAAATGTCTAACACTAAGTCGGCCACTTTGATAGGAGCATTAAACAATTATCCGGTCATTCCCGTTTCTGCTCATATACGTCCGTTCCATATCTATTGGCTGAATTTGGTAGCCGGGATTATTTTTCCTGTCGGGCTATTTTTCTATTTCCGTATCTGGGCATTCCGCATTCGTCTGGATAAAGACATGGAACGGATTATAAAAAACAATGAACAAGTTCAATTCATCATACAGAAAATTAATAAATAAGAGTGTTATGGAAGAAATTAAAATGGATAGAATAGAAGATGCGATTGCTGACTTCAAAGAAGGCAAGTTTGTTATAGTAGTAGATGATGAAGACCGCGAAAATGAGGGTGACCTGATTATTGCCGCTGAAAAAATAACTCCCGAGAAAGTTAACTTTATGTTGAAACACGCACGTGGAGTACTTTGCGCACCTGTCACAGTATCCCGTTGCAAGGAACTGGATTTGCCGCATCAGGTGAGCGACAATACTTCTGTATTGGGAACTCCTTTTACGGTTACGATTGATAAGTTGGAAGGCTGTTCAACGGGAGTGTCTGCTGCTGACCGTGCCGCTACGATTCAGGCATTGGCTGATCCTGCTTCTACACCGGCCACTTTCGGACGTCCCGGACATATCAATCCGTTGTACGCACAGGAAAAAGGAGTACTTCGCCGTGCCGGGCATACAGAGGCAACGGTTGACATGGCACGTTTGGCCGGCCTTTATCCGGCAGGTGCTCTAATGGAAATCATGAGCGATGACGGCACAATGGCCCGTCTTCCCGAACTTCGCGCAATGGCGGACGAACACGGATTGAAACTGATTTCTATTCACGACCTGATAGTTTACCGTCTGAAGCAGGAATCAATTGTAGAAAAAGGGGTAGAAGTAAATATGCCTACCGAACACGGAGCGTTCCGTCTGATCCCTTTCCGTCAGAAATCGAACGGATTGGAACACATGGCTATATTTAAAGGTACATGGAATGAAGATGAACCGATCTTGGTGCGTGTCCATTCGTCCTGTGCTACCGGAGATATTCTCGGTTCACAGCGCTGTGACTGTGGTGAGCAGTTGCATAAAGCAATGGAGATGATTGAAAAAGAAGGAAAAGGTGTCGTTGTTTATCTGAACCAGGAAGGCCGTGGTATCGGTTTAATGGAAAAGATGAAAGCCTATAAACTTCAAGAAGACGGCATGGATACCGTTGACGCTAATATTTGCTTGGGACACCTTGCTGATGAGCGCGATTATGGAGTAGGTGCGCAGATTCTTCGCGAACTGGGGGTACATAAGATGAGACTTTTGACAAATAATCCGGTGAAACGTGTAGGGCTGGAAGCCTATGGATTGGAAATAGTAGAAAATGTACCTGTTGAAACAGTTCCTAACCCGTATAATGAACGATACTTGAGAACAAAGAAAGAAAGAATGGGGCATACATTACATTTTAATAAGTAAATTGCCATTTCGTTTTCATATATCAAATATAATCGCTTATTTTGCAGCGAATTTCACTCAACAACAATAAAATAGATACAAAATGAATCAATTATCAGATCGTTTGAACAGCTTGTCGCCGTCGGCGACGCTTGCCATGTCGCAAAAGAGCAACGAACTCAAAGCGCAAGGTATTGATGTTATTAACTTAAGTGTAGGAGAACCGGATTTCAATACTCCTGACCACATCAAGGAAGCTGCTAAAAAAGCCGTTGATGATAACTTTTCTCGTTATTCTCCGGTACCGGGTTATCCGGCTTTGCGCAATGCTATTGTTGAGAAACTGAAAAAAGAGAACGGTCTGGAATATACAGCTGCTCAGATTTCATGTGCGAATGGTGCAAAACAATCAGTTTGTAACGCAATCCTCGTACTGGTTAATCCGGGTGACGAAGTAATTGTGCCGGCTCCTTATTGGGTGAGTTATCCTGAAATGGTGAAACTGGCGGAAGGTACTCCCGTGATTGTTTCTGCCGGCATCGAACAGGATTTCAAAATTACACCGGAACAATTGGAAGCTGCTATTACTCCGAAGACAAAGGCATTGATTCTTTGCTCTCCGTCGAATCCGACAGGGTCTGTATATAGTAAGGAAGAATTGGCAGGACTGGCTGCTGTATTGGCAAAACATCCTCAGGTGATAGTGCTTGCTGACGAGATTTACGAACATATCAATTATATCGGTGCACACCAGAGCATTGCACAGTTCCCGGAAATGAAGGAACGTACAGTGATTGTGAACGGTGTATCCAAGGCTTATGCCATGACAGGCTGGAGAATAGGTTTCATCGCCGGTCCGGAATGGATTGTAAAAGCTTGCAATAAGTTGCAGGGACAATACACTTCAGGTCCTTGTTCCGTATCTCAAAAAGCAGCTGAGGCAGCCTATACAGGTACGCAGGAACCGGTGAAAGAAATGCAGAAAGCTTTCGAACGTCGTCGTGACCTGATTGTGAAGTTGGCTAAGGAAGTTCCGGGATTTGAAGTGAACGTGCCGCAAGGTGCTTTTTACCTGTTCCCGAAATGTAGCTACTTCTTTGGAAAGAGCAACGGTGAACGTAAGATTGAAAATTCGGACGACTTGGCAATGTACTTGCTTGAAGATGCTCACGTGGCTTGTGTAGGCGGTACTTCATTCGGTGCTCCTGAATGTATCCGTATGAGCTATGCTACAAGTGACGAAAACATTGTAGAAGCTATTCGCCGTATTAAAGAAGCGTTGGCTAAGTTGAAATAAGACTCATAGCTTAAAAAGATAAGGGCGCGATTTGCATTATGTAATTCGCGCCCTGTTTATTTAATTATTTCGTAAATCATCCGGTGCCGGAAAATAAAAAAGGCCGCCTTCCGTGGAAAGCAGCCTATACTTTTTGTAGATTGTATTATTCAGCCGGGTGAATTGCTTCAGACGGACAAACATCTGCACAAGTACCACAGTCAGTACATACATCCGGGTTGATAGAATAGATATCACCTTCAGAGATAGCTTCTACCGGACACTCGTCGATACAAGTTCCGCAAGCAATACAATCGTCACTAATTACGTAAGCCATTTTTCTAAGATTTAAATTATTAGTACTAATTTCTCCGGCAAAAATAAGGCTTTTATTGATTAGTTGTTATGCTTCTATGATTAAATTGACTTAATTTGTACGTCTTCTAAATAAGCAACATCCCTAATATCTGCTATATTTTTCGTATTTTTGCAGCCAAATTACTAATATATAGCGATTATGCCTTTAAATTTACCCGACAAACTCCCTGCGATAGAGCTATTGAAGGAAGAAAATATTTTCGTGATTGACACTTCCCGTGCTACGCAACAGGACATCCGTCCGTTGAGGATTGTAGTTCTGAACCTGATGCCGTTGAAGATTACGACAGAAACAGACTTGGTGCGGCTGCTTTCGAATACACCTCTTCAGGTAGAGATCTCCTTTATGAAGATCAAGAGCCATACCTCCAAGAATACGCCGATAGAGCACATGAAAACGTTCTATACCGATTTCGACCAGATGCGTCACGAGAAGTACGATGGTATGATTATTACCGGTGCTCCTGTGGAACAGATGGATTTCGAGGAGGTGACTTATTGGGATGAGATTACCGAAATCTTTGATTGGGCACGTACGCACGTCACATCCACCTTATATATATGTTGGGCTGCGCAAGCCGGATTGTATCATCATTACGGTGTGCCCAAATATCCGTTGGAGAAGAAGATGTTCGGTATTTTCGAGCACCGGGTACTACAACCTTTCCATTCTATCTTCCGTGGTTTCGACGATTGCTTCTATGTGCCGCATAGCCGTCATACAGAGGTGAGGAGAGAAGATATTCTGAAAGTTCCGGAGCTGACTTTGCTTTCCGAATCGAAAGATGCAGGCGTATATATGGTAATGGCTCGCGGCGGACGTGAATTTTTCGTGACCGGACATTCGGAGTATTCTCCGCTGACACTGGATACCGAATACCGTCGTGATCGGGATAAAGGCTTGCCAATAGAAATACCTCGTAATTATTACGTAGACGATGATCCCGATAAAGGCCCCTTGGTACGTTGGCGTGCTCATGCCAACTTGTTGTTCTCCAACTGGCTGAACTATTTTGTTTATCAGGAAACGCCTTACAACATTAATGATATTGAATGATAAAGCAGCGTAAGATAGAACTTCTGGCTCCCGCAAAAAACTTGGAGTGCGGAATTGAAGCCATAAATCATGGGGCGGACGCCGTATATATCGGTGCACCCAAATTCGGTGCCCGTGCAGCGGCTGTAAACTCTTTGGAAGATATTGAAGCACTGGTAAAACATGCCCATTTGTATAATGCCCGCATTTATGTTACTGTCAATACGATTCTGAAAGAAGAAGAATTGCAGGAGACGGAAGAGATGATTCATGCTTTGTACCGGATAGGTGTGGATGCATTGATTGTGCAGGATATGGGGATTACGCAGTTGAATCTTCCGCCGATACCGCTTCATGCCAGTACGCAAATGGATAATCGCACGCCGGAGAAGGTTAAGTTTTTGAAGGAGGCCGGTTTCCGTCAGGTGGTTCTGGCTCGGGAATTATCGTTGCGTGAGATAAAAAAGATACATGATACTTGCCCGGAAGTTCCTTTGGAAGTATTTGTACATGGGGCGCTTTGTGTCAGTTATAGCGGGCAGTGCTATGTCAGCCAGGCTTGTTTCGGGCGTAGCGCCAACCGGGGAGAGTGTGCGCAGTTTTGCCGTTTGCCTTTCAGTCTGGTAGATTCGGACGGGAAAGTGATGGTCAAGGATAAACACCTGCTCTCATTAAAAGACTTGAACCAGAGTGATGAGTTGGAACAGTTGTTGGATGCGGGAGCTTCCTCATTTAAGATAGAAGGCCGGTTGAAAGATGTATCTTACGTGAAGAACGTCACGGCTGCTTATCGGCAGAAACTGGATGCTATCTTTGCCCGTCGTCAGGAATATGTACGGGCCTCTTCAGGGACTTGCCGCTTTGACTTCCGGCCGCAACTCGACAAGAGTTTCAGTCGGGGATTTACCCATTATTTTCTGCATGGCCGTGATAAGGAAATCTTCTCTTTCGATACGCCGAAATCTTTGGGAGAAGAAATGGGCACGATGAAAGAGGCACGTGGAAACTATCTGACTGTTGCCGGATTGAAATCATTCAATAACGGCGACGGTGTCTGCTATATTGACGAGCAAGGGCGTTTGCAGGGCTTCCGTATCAATCGTGTTGACGGCAACAAGCTCTATCCGCAGGAAATGCCGCAAATCAAGCCGCGCACCAGACTTTACCGTAACTTTGACCAGGAATTTGAACGCATACTTTCCCGTAAGTCGGCCGAAAGAAAGCTGTCCGTAAGTATATTACTGGCCGATAATAACTTCGGCTTTTCTCTGACACTGACAGATGAAGATGATAATAGTGTGACACTTTCTCTTCCCCGTGAAAAGGAACTGGCACGGACGCCGCAAACGGATCATTTGAGGACTCAGCTTGCCAAACTGGGCAATACGCCTTTCGAAGCGGAGAAGATAGAAATCTCCTTTGCAGATAACTGGTTCCTGCCGTCTTCCGTATTGGCAGATTTCCGTCGTCAGGCAGTGGAAAAACTGATAGCTGCCCGCCGGATTAATTATCATCAGGAACGCGCCGTATGGAAACCGACCAACCATGCTTTTCCGCAAACCGCATTGACGTATTTGGGAAATGTGATGAATACCCGTGCCGCCTCTTTTTATCAGGAACATGGCGTACAACAGATTGCCGGGGCTTATGAAAAAGAACGGGTGGAAGATGCGGTACTGATGTTCTGCAAACATTGTTTGCGGTATAGTATGGGTTGGTGTCCCATTCATCAACGCGTGCGGTCGCCTTATAGAGAACCCTATTTCCTGGTGTCGAATGACGGAAAGCGGTTCCGTCTTGAGTTCGATTGCAAGAATTGTCAAATGAAAGTAAAAGCAGCGCAATGAGAATGAACCACCGCAGAATGATTCGTTACAGACGACACAGAGGATATGGAGCTTCTGCCCTTTCTTTTGTAACTGCCTGTTGGAATGGCTTGTGGAGGGAGACACTTTTCTCTGTATCCTCCGTGTCCTCTGTGGTGAGTTTGCTGTTGTGTTTGTTTTTTCTTTCGTCCTGCCATTATGCCCGCCCCAATCTTTCTTCCGAAGAAATGCCGCAGAAAACGAAGGACTCTTTGAATTACCTTTATGAACGGCACTATACATGGAATACGAATCTGGAGTTAACGGCAGATTCCATTTTGCTGGAGTGCCTGCCTATCAAGGATACGTACATAAATCTTTATCGGGGAGATCGTGTGGTAGTGGCCGAGTTTGCCGTACATCCTGCCGATAGTGTAGATAGCGTTTGGGTGAAGCTGGCACATACGCAGGATGAACAGGGGTGGATACGCGAGGTGGAGTTGAAACGATCTTTTGTCCCTACGGATAGTATTTCTCAGGCCATTCATTTGTTTAGTGATACGCACGCCTCCTATTTTGTGGTTATCTTTGCACTTTTTGTCGGTGTCTATCTGCTTCGTGCCTTCCGTCGGAAGCAGTTGCAAATGGTGTATTTCAATGATATTGACAGTGTTTATCCGTTATTCCTGTGTCTGTTAATGGCCTTCAGTGCAACGGTTTATGAATCAATGCAGGTGTTTGTGCCGGACACATGGGAGCATTTCTATTTCAATCCTACTTTGTCGCCTTTTAAAGTTCCTTTTATTCTTTCAGTCTTTTTGTTGAGTATCTGGCTGTTCGTGATAGTCTCCCTGGCAGTGCTTGACGATTTATTCCGGCAGTTGACCC
Organism: uncultured Bacteroides sp.; assembly: GCA_959606905.1. The sequence continues at coordinate 9,398 of CAUHML010000014.1, forward strand.
CCGCAGCGGCAATCTTTTATCTGCTGGGACTGATGTCCTGTTGTATATTCTGCTATTTCTTCTTTATTTTAATGGCGCATATATACATAGGTTATTTATTCCTCATCCTTTTTATTCTTGTTTTTGTAAAGAAAGTATATTGGAATAGTCGTTATAAATATTGTTGCGGGCATTGCGGGGAGAAGTTGAAAGAAAAAGGTGTCTGCCCCCATTGCGGAGCAATCAACGAATAATTCTATTGCTGACTTATCGTATTCTTTTAAATAACTTTTTTAAGTGATGAAAATCAGAGCTACCGAACTAAAAGATCTTCCTAGAGTCATGGAGATATATGATTATGCCCGTGCCTTTATGCGTACAAACGGAAATGTAACTCAATGGATTGGCGGCTATCCGTCCGAAGCGTTGATTCGTCAGGAAATAGAAGACGGCCATAGCTTTGTCTGTATGGACGGTCAGGGGGAAATCTTGGGAACTTTTTGTTTTATTTTAGGTGAAGATCCTACCTACCAGCATATTTATGAAGGGAACTGGCTCAATGACGAACCGTATGGCGTGATCCACCGTTTAGCAACAAACGGTAAACGGAAAGGAGTATCAGATGCCTGCCTGAACTGGTGTTTTGAACAATGGGGCAATATTCGTGTCGATACACATCAGGACAATAAAGTGATGCAGCATATTCTGACAAAATACGGCTTTCAGCGCTGCGGCATTATTTATGTGAAGAACGGAACAGAACGTATTGCTTATCAGAAAAAACTTATTAAACAGTTATAATAGACATAAGTCTATGGATGAGAAAATGTTTCCAAACGTTGAAACTCGGTTTTCAAGGCTGGAAACTGGAGTTTCTCTATAGGGAAACTAGAGTTTCTGCGTATGGAAACTAAAGTTTCTAAGCGTTGAAACTGAAGTTTCTAACTATGGAAACGCCAAGAAACTTATGGCTTTGTACTTCTTAGTGAGTAGGAATAACTTTCCGTAGCTATGCCGACAGCCACATAATATCTGTTGCGGGTGGTAGATCGATGTTATACTTTTCAGCTTTATGGTACAGTTTCTCGGGCAGATATTTTAGCTCATTTTGAATACAAAAAAGAATCGATAGAGTGCAAAAAGTATTTTATCCTTCTACTTTAAACCGGGAAGCTTGTTTTTCTTGTAACTTTGCAGCCAATTTAAGAAAAAGAAGCGTAGAATGATAAATAAATACGAAGAACGGCTGGGGACGGAACGTATGTTGCCGCTCATCTTTAAAATGGCACTTCCCGCAGTAGCTGCGCAGTTCGTCAATCTGCTTTATAGCATTGTCGATCGTGTATATATCGGACATATTCCGGGCATCGGAACCGATGCGCTTGCCGGTGTCGGAGTGACTACTTCCCTCATTATTTTGATTTCCTCTTTTTCTGCGATTGTCGGTGGCGGTGGTGCGCCGTTAGCCGCCATTGCGCTCGGGCAGGGAGATCGTTTGCGTGCCGGTAAAATATTGGGAAATGGTTTCGTCCTTCTGATATTATTTACCTTGCTTACGTCTTTTATCGCATATACATTTATGGAACCCATTCTCCTTTTCACGGGAGCTTCGGCGAATACATTGGAGTATGCCGTGGATTATCTTTCCATTTATCTGCTGGGTACTATATTTGTAGAAATATCGACGGGATTGAACAGCTTTATTAATGCACAAGGGCGTCCTGCCATTGCTATGTTTTCCGTTCTGATCGGTGCTTTGCTGAATATTATCCTTGACCCTATCTTCATCTTTGGGTTTAATATGGGCGTGAAAGGAGCAGCTTTGGCCACAGTGCTTTCACAGGCTTGCAGTGCGGCCTGGGTACTGACTTTCCTTTTTTCCAAACGCGCCTCTCTGCCTTTGGAGAAACCTTATATGAAACTGGACAGAAAAATAATCCTTTCCATATTGGCTTTGGGAGTTTCTCCGTTCATTATGGCGAGCACGGAGAGCTTGGTCGGGTTTGTGCTTAATAGCAGCCTGAAAGAGTTCGGAGACATCTACATCAGTGCATTGACAATTCTGCAGAGTGCGATGCAGTTTGCCAGTGTACCACTGACCGGATTCGCACAGGGATTTGTTCCGATAATAAGCTATAACTATGGGCACGGCGATAAGCAGCGTGTAAAAGAATGCTTCCGTATTGTGCTGATAACCATGTTCTCTTTCAACCTGTTATTAATGCTTTTCATGATTCTGTTTCCTTCAACGGTAGCTTCCGCGTTTACGAGTGACGAAAGACTGATTGAAACAGTCCGTTGGACGATGCCTGTATTTTTGGGCGGTATGACTATTTTCGGATTGCAGCGTGCCTGCCAGAATATGTTTGTAGCGTTAGGACAGGCTCGGATTTCTATTTTCATTGCTTTGTTGCGTAAGGCAATACTGTTGATTCCGCTGGCATTGATATTGCCGCATTTTATGGGAGTGACAGGTGTATATGCGGCTGAAGCTATATCCGACGCGACAGCGGCGATATGTTGTACGTTGTTGTTCTTTTGGCAATTTCCCAAAATATTGGGAAAGATTCAGGGGAATACACTACGCACGAGTTAATTTCTGTTTCTGCTGGATGTGATATTCGGCGAACGCCCTGATTACACATGACGCGATAAGTAATATCGGAGATAACCTTCGCATACTCAAAGATTTTACTTACATTTGTTCCTATAAATAAAATGTAAGTAAAAAACATGAGAAAACAACTATCAGTTACATTAGCTTGTTTCCTTCTTTCTTCGGCTACGGCGCTCGCTCAAAGCTGGAAATCTTATGAAAATACTGCGAAGGGAAAGACTTATGAAACATCCGATTACGTGACATTGCTGGATAGCACGTTGGTATCTGTCCAACCTACCGGGCAAGGCTCGTTTGCTGTGTGTAAAGTGATCAAAGTACAGACTCCGAGAGGGGCAGTGGCTAACCGGGTAATTAAATACGATTATGACCCTCTGACCGCCTATGCCGAGTTTAAGCGTGTAACCGTCTATCGTGCCAATGGCAAGGTTGACGAACTTGATGTAAAGAAAACCTGCGATTATGCTGCTCCTGCCCGGGCTATTTACTGGGGAGCGAGACAAATAATGCTCGAAATCGGCGCTTTGCAACCCGGTGATGTTGTGGATTATGAGATAGCCAAGAAGGGGTTCACTTATGCGTTGCTTGGAGCCGGTGATGAAGACGATTCTCGTTTTATCCCGCCTATGCGCGGGCAATTTTATGATATTGTTCCTTTCTGGAGCGCTGCCCCCACCGTGCGTAAAGTTTATAAAGTAGCTGTTCCTATGGAGAAAGAACTGCAATTCCAGTTCTATCAGGGGGAATGTGCTTCGTCCATGCGTTATGAAAATAATAGCAAGGTATACACTTTTGCCATGGATAATGTAATGCCTTTCGGCAGAGAGCCGAATATGGTGGATCTTTTCGATGCAGCTCCCAAATTGATGATGTCTTCCACTCCTCAATGGAAAGACAAATCTTTGTGGTTCAACAAAGTGAATGAAGACTATGGTAGTTTTGCCCCACTGCCCGAAGCGCAGAAAAAAGTGGATGAACTGATAAAAGGCAAGAAGACCGAAATGGAAAAGATTGCCGTGCTGACTCATTGGGTGGCTGATAATATCCGTTATGCCGGTATATCCATGGGAAAAGGAGAGGGCTTTACACTTCACAATACCAAGATGAACTATACCGACCGTTGCGGAGTCTGTAAAGACATAGCGGGTACACTGATTTCTTTCCTGCGCATGGCCGGTTTCGAAGCCTATCCGGCTATGACAATGGCGGGTAGCCGTGTGGAAAGCATTCCTGCCGACCATTTTAATCACTGTGTGGCAGTGGTGAAGTTGAGCAACGGAACATACATGCCACTCGATCCTACCTGGGTTCCTTTCTGTCGCGAACTATGGAGCAGTGCCGAACAGCAGCAGAACTATCTGCCGGGTGTGCCCGAAGGTTCTGATTTGTGTATTACTCCGGTGTCAGCTCCCGAAAATCATTATGTGCGTATCAAAGCCGATAACCGCTTGGATGCAGACGGTACTTTGCGCGGTACTTTCACTCTTACCGCCGAGGGGCAGAGTGACAGTAATATCCGCCGTATCTTTACTACCGGATTCCGGAGCGAATGGAAAAATACAATGGAAAGCCAGCTTTTAGCCATATCTCCCAAAGCTAAATTGCTGAGCGTAGACTACGGCAAGAATCCTAAAGACTATCAGGCAGCACCTATTAAAATCACTTTCCGTTATGAAATACCGGACTATGCATTGAAAGGTGAGAAGGAGATGTTCTTCCGTCCGTTGGTGATGAATAACCTTTATAATCAGGTACGCTCTTATTTGCGTATCGATACTTCACTGAAAGAGCGTAAGTATGGTTTTAAAGATGGATGTTCGCGTTTGGTTGAACTGGATGAAACGATTCAACTTCCGGCAGGATACAAGCTGGCGAATGCCGACAAGAATGAGACAATGCAAGGTACGGGAGCCGATTTTGAGGGTTCATTGGCGCAGCAAGGAAACAAAGTGCTGCTTCACAACAAACTGGCTTTGAAGAAACGTGTTTATGAGGCTGCTGATTGGGATAGTTTCCGTAATGCTGTGAATGCGCACAAAGCGTATGGTGAATATTTAGTGATTAAAAAGTAGAGCAGAATGAAAAATATACATTATTATATAGTTACGCTGGTGGTACTCTTATTTATGGTAGCTCCGGCAAAAGCGGTATCCGAAGCCGAATTCGGGAAATTGCACAAAACGTACATCTTGCATACTGACGGTAGCCAGGAGATGCGTGTACAAAAGGAACTGACATTGTTTACCCATACGGCAATGAATCGTCTGTATGGCGAAAGTTTTATTGTTTACAATCCGGAGTTTCAAGAATTGAAGATTCACGAATCGTATACCCGTCAGAAAGATGGCAATATCGTTAAGACGCCCGAAAACGCGTTTGTTGAGGTACTTCCTTCTGCTGCAGCCGATGCTCCGGCATATAATGGTCTGAAAGAAATGGTTGTAGTCCATACCGGATTGGAGCTGGGAGCTACTATTTATCTGGATTACTCGGTTATTACCCGTCCGGGGTATCTTCCCGAACTGGATGTGTGCGAGCAGATAGAGGAATTATCTCCTATCAGGGAGTATGTGCTTTCGGTATCGGTACCCGAAAACAAACCTTTGCATTATGAGTTATTGAATGGAAAAGCTGTTCCGGTGGTGAAAACAGCGGGTGGTGTAAAGACTGTGACCTGGGCGTTGAAGAATGTGCAACCTCGTCCTAGTATGCTTGCTGTTTCTTTGCCGGCAGGTAACGTACAGGCTATTGTGGCTTCTACGTATGCTTCAAAAGCCGATGCGTTGAAAGTGATTAAACGGCAATTTGAAAGTAACGACAAAGAAGTTTCTGAACTGGCAAAGAGGTTGACTGCCAATACACAAAGTTCGGAGCAAAAAACGAAACAACTCACTGCTTACGTGCAAGGATTAGGAAACTGCCGTTTGTCATTGTCACAAACCGGGTATCGTTTGCGTCCGGTTGCCGAAGTGATTCGTTCGGCTTATGGAACGGAAGTGGAGAAAGCGGCTTTGCTGGCTGCTTTGCAACAGGCAAGCGGCATTCAGGCCGAAGTAAAGGCTGTCTTTCCTAAAACAGAAGATAAGGATGCGGCAGGACTCGCTGCTGTCAGCAGACTGTTTGTTGCTGATAATGCTATTGCCGATATACAGGATTTTGTATCTGTTGTCAACATGGACGCCCGGTCGGTGACTTTGGAAGGAGTTTCCCATGTTATTTCGCAAACCGACACATTACGAGTGACGGCAGAAGCCGGAAAAACTTTGGAAGCAGGTTACCGGAAATTTGAACTGCCACAGGCGCGGAATGGTTGGGCTGCTTATGAAGGACGTTCAACAGTTGTAAATACGACTCGCCCGGTTAATCTGTTATTGAGATATTTACCTGATGAAACTTATACTTGTATTGTGAAAGTTGCTGACGGGATGAGGCCGGTAGTGCTGCCGACTGATAAGAAGATTGATAATCCGGTAGGTACCGTAGGAGTTACAGTGAAAAAAGCGGCAAAGGAGATAAAGATTGTCCGTACCTTGAAACTGAAAAAGCAATTGATAACTCCGGCCGAATATCCGGCATACTATCGTTTGATGTCGGAATGGTTGGATACCGGTGAAAGCGTTTTGTTATTTTAATCTGTCTTCTGCTGTTTTATAGGCGATGAAGCAGCAGAAGACTTCGATACGCTGCTCGGTAAAGTGGAATATGGGGAGTGTTTTCAAAGTTCCTTTTGATATGCGGAAGGCCTTATGTAAAATTTTACTTAAGGCCTTCCGCATATCAAAAGGAACGAAATGTTAAAATATACCTAGGGGTGTGGGGACAGACGCTCCTGCGGTGTATTTATATTATAGAGAAGCATTAAATCTGGATACAAATAAAAAACACTCGTCATGAAAATGGATAAACTAAAAAAGGATGATATTCAGTTAGAAAAAGTAGTATCTGAATTGAAGGAGAGGTTGAAATACAAAGATGAGCTGAATCTAAATTTAATCCAGCGTAATCGAGAGCTGAAAGCTAAACTCAGATTGCAGTTATCTCTTAAAAGTGAATTAACTGAAAAAGAATTATTATTGACAGTTGGTTTAGAGTCATTGTTGCTTTTGAAGAAACATCGATATAATCACATCAAGAAAGAGGAAGACTGGCTGTTGCTTTACGATGCTATCAATATATTATATGGAGATATTAGCCATATAGTTTCTTCCTTTGGCCTAACCTCTCAAGAGATGAAGGTTTGTTATCTTACTTATATAGGAATCACCATCTCTGAACAAGCGAAAGTCCTGATTATTGAGACAAATACAATCAAAAGGTATAAAAACAGGATAAAAAACAAGTTGAAATTAGGAGAAGAAATTCTACTATCTGTCTACCTAAATCTCAATTCAAAGAAGATAAATAAGAATTAAACGTACAGATAATCAACAAAGTACATGTATAGATAATTTATGCATTTTGTCCTCCTTCAATAATTGCATGATATTATAATCCAGACTATCTTTGTCTCACAATAACAAATATATTACTTAATGCTATGAATACATCAACATTTACCAAAACGATTGTCTCACATTGGAGTGTTATTGCAGTTGTTGCTGTATTGATATATTATAGTATATTTTCGCACGAATTTCAATTGTATTGGGATGATCAGTGGCAAGTGATCAATTCGATGACGAACGACGGGATATCATTGAAGAATTTGCAGACTATATTCCACAGTATTAGTAACGGTCAATACTCCCCAATCAATCAATTATACTACACACTTATTCATCTATGCTTCGGCTACAGTAGTTTAGCCTTTCATATAGGTAATTTGCTGTTTCATATATTTAATGCCTATTTAGTGTACTTATTGGCCTATTCTTTTATAAGAAATCATTTTGATTCTAAAAAGGCATTGGGTATATCCTTCTTCACCGCACTGTTATTTGCCATACACCCGGTTCAGGTAGAAACCGTTTGTTGGATTAGTGCGTCGAAGATAGTGCTTAGCACTTTTTTCTATTTGTCGGCACTGATATGCTACATACAATATATGCGCAATAGTAAATGGCAGTATCTTCTAGCGAGTGTGGTCAGTAGTATATTGGCTATGGGCTGCAAAGAACAGTCCGTTATTATAGTTCCATGCTTGTTGCTGTTCGACTGGATGCTGTTCAAAAGAAATATGCGTTCCTTGAAAGTGTATATCGAAAAAGTATATTATCTCATTCCTGCTATTGCCATTTTTATAGTTACCCTTGTGGCCAACAAAAATACAGGAGAAGAAATCATAGGATATACGATAGTAGATCGTTTTATATTCCTTTGCTATTCAGTGTTTAAGTATCTCTTGATTTCGGCTATTCCTTTCAAGCTTTCCTATCTTTATCCTTTCCCCTTTCAGGTAGGCGAAAAGATACCCATGGCTTTATGGATATACCCATTTGTTATCCTATTCATAGGATATGTAATATACCTATACCGCAGAAAGACATTATTGGTCTTTGGCACGCTGTTTTTCATATTACATCTGCTGCCGGTGCTTCATGTGATTCCGCTACCCCGCTACGTTGTTGCAGCCGACCGCTATCTGTATATACCGTATATTGCATTTGCAATTGGGCTTTCCATATTGTCATATCATCTATACGAACGCCAAAGAAAGTGGATTCTATATGCCGGATTCCTATATTGTTCATACCTATGCGTTTACACCGCCAGCTATGCTCCTGCATGGAAGAACTCAGATACTTTGAAAGAGCACTTTAAAGAAGTTTTAAAGAAAAGAGAAACTAACCTTAGTATTAATTATAAAAACGAGAAACAATGAAAAAGAACAAAATTGTAGTATTGGCCGGAATGGCTTTACTAACGGTGGGAACTATCTTAAACGTGCATGACGCGCTTAATGAGTTCGGAGTAATGGAAATATCACTACATCCGCAGGTGATAGCGCAGTCGGGAAGTACATCCGGGACTACAACTAATCTAGGAGAGCAATTAGATACAAGGGTGGAATGCACAAAAACAACTACTACTTCAAGCAATTCATCTGACACATCAGGCACTAGAACTGATACTAATATTAATGGTGGTATTAGTGCAGGTAATGGAATTATAGGTGGTTCTATCGGAGGAGGCCATTCATGGGGTTCAAGTTCTTCAACCGGCTCATCAACCAACACCACTCAAACTGTAGAAGAAAAATATAAAGCCACAAAATATTATTGCGGCAAATTCAGTTATATACAAACTTGCAGTATTACCAATCCGTGCAATCAGTAATATCAACATCGTAAAAATGCTAAGTTCATTGAACTTGAAATCTATGGACTTAGCATATAAATCTATTAATCAATTCTGTATTGTATGATAAACTACAAATTATTTCCGGATTTTTTTTCATTTAGTGGTCGTATCGCTAGTGTAATCATTCTATTTATTATCATTGGTTGTCAAACATCTCCCAATAAAGTATCAACAGGTGAACATATCGTTTCCGATTCAACTCTTATTCAAATTAATGTTGATCCGGATGGAGAGGAATCTTATGCTTTTGATAGTTTGATAGATGATATATCATACATTAAGTTGGAAACAAACGATGATTGCCTGATAGGTAATATACATCAGATACTTTGCTCTAAAGATTACATTTTTATTATGGATGTTTTTGTCGCAAATGCTGTATATTGTTTTGATAAACAAGGTCACTTTGTTCGACGAATTGGAGAAATAGGACAAGGGCCCGGAGAATATACACGTTTATTTAAAATGTGCCTTACTAGCGATCAGAAACAAATAGTTTTGTATGACTGGAAGTATCTTCATTATTACGATCTGAATGGGAAACATATAAAGGATGTAACTCCAGATTTTGATGTATATGATATTGAATTGGGTAACGAAGATTTTCTTGCAGGATTCCGAGCATCCGGTATAGGTGACGGCGATTCTCAGCGTCGAATGTTATCTGTCTATGATAAAGATCTAAAACTGATTTATAAAGAATTTCCAACTTTTTATAATAAGACGTTTCACTTGGACGATGGAATGATTCCTTTACGTAGTTTTGGAAATAACATTTATATAAATAAACCATGGACGCATTCTATTTATAGGATAGAAAAAGAATGTTGTTATGAGAGGTATAGAATAAATATAGTTAATGGTGGATATCCGGAAATACAAGATGGTATGGACGGTGATACTTATTTAAGAATAGTCGGAACAAAGTTTTGTATAAGAGACTATGCTATATTAAAGGACTATGCATTGTTCTATTTTAGCAAGAATGGCGTAACTTGGACTCCTTTCGTTATTTATTCTCATAAAACAAAAAAGACTTATAAGTGTAATGGCAGATATTATAATCCTTTATTTTTTGCACATTCTCCAGGAAATACACCTATAGTTTGTTATGACGAAGAGACTGTTCTTATTCCGCAAGATGCCACTACTGTTATGCGTATGAAAGAGCAAATTTATAATTCGCCATTAATTAACGATAGCAAGTTAATGCAGTTATATGATGGATTAACGGAAGATAGTAATCCTGTCTTATTCCTCCTACATATTAAATCTATTTAAATGTAACAGGATGAAAAAGAATATCAACATATATATTGTTGGCATATTAGCACTATTATTACTAGGTGTCAATATGGTCACTTTAAAGAAGTATAAGACCCTAAAGACGTATTGTCAGGAACAGATTACTGATAAATCCATTACCGGACAAAAAGAAATGGCACTATGGGTAAATTCTCAAATTGCTTTCTCGGTGAATGGAATGAAGATGCCAAATATCTTATTAAAAGAATACAATGGTGTCACAATTCCGCTTGAGGAATATATGAAAGGGAGAAAAGAAGTGTTAGTAGTAAGAGTCAACGAATTATATTGCAGTGATTGCGTCAATTTCATACTTCAAAAAATAGGGCGTTTATCTAAAGAATTAAATCTTGACGAGAATATTTTGCTTATTGGAAGTTACCAATCGTCAACAGCTCGTAGATATTTAGAGAAAAACATGAAATTACCTTCTACTGTATTTGATATAGAAAATGGAAATTTATCTCTCCCATTGGAAGAAGAAGGTTTTCCATATTGCTTTTTGTTATCAAGTGACATGACAATCTTACATGCTTTCATACCCGACAAAGCTGTTCCTGATTTGGCAAACAATTATCTTAAAAACATAAGTCAACGATATTTTCAAACCAATTAAAAATTTAGAATTATGAAGAAAAGAATTTTATTGTTATGCTTGTTTTGCATGACATTGGGTTTTGCCTATTCGCAAGAGCCTGATCCTCAGATAACAAATATGACTAAGGTTGTTATTTGCACATCTGATAAAAAATCGCTTATAAAAGCTGAGAGTTTAAAAGAAATATGGAAACCGGCTTATATCCATACTATCTCAATAAGTCCAAAGGCTAATCTCAAAGCACTTATTCGGTTGGAAGAATTATTGCAGAAAACTCCGATGTTATACAATCCGGAAAATACACTGATTATTTGTACAGACAAGTATCTTGAACTTATAAAGGAAGCGGCAGCGGGGTATAAACTCGTTCAACTCCCCAGTTTGGGATCTTCGGAATCTATGATTGTAGAGGGAAAGATTACTCCTTTGACGAAGGAAGACAACGAACCGGGATATGACTTTAAATTTGTAGAAGAGAAAGCTCTATAGTTCTGTCTATTAGATGCAAATAATGACTCATGCAGTTCCTGAAAAAACATATTACTGAACTATGTTTTATGCTATTATTGTGCGGCACCCTATGGGGAGCCGTGCAATTAATAGTGTCGGGGCATATATTCAACGGTGACTTTGCACTTTATATCCGACAGGCACAAAGCATACAATACGGAGATATGCAGCAAGTGTTTTCGGACATGCAGGAGATGATAGCCCATTCTACTTATCAGCGCTATTCACCTATACTTTACCCGTGGGGATATCCTCTGCTACTATTTCCGTGTGTGGCATTGTTTGGCATCAACTATTTTGCCTTCAAAATTGTAGGAGTTATCTGTCTGGTAGGGGCTTTCATCTTTCTCTATTATCACCCTATTCTCTCGAAAGAGCGTTTCAGAATGTCCGTCCTACTCGTTTTAGCTTTGCTGACAGGCAACATATTCTATTGGGGGTATGTTAACTCCGTCAGCAGCGAACTTCCCTTTTTCTGCTTCCTCATGTTCTCTTTTTGGACAATGAACAAACTCTATGCATTGAAGGAACAGACCGAAAAGCGAACTATACTATACATCGGTTTAGGTATTCTTCTTTTTTTCACGGCACAGATTCGTACGGAAGGATACTTCTTATTTATTTCCTTAATCGTACTTCAATGGAAAAACAGATTATCAGGATGGAGGTTTTTCCTTCCTTATGCATCTGCTCTATGCATTTGGTTTGTCTTTACTCTTGTTTTTCCTTCGGGATATACAGAACATTTTGAGCACTTTAAGGTGGTGACTCTGACAAACCTACTTCACAACATCCAAACATTTTACGAATATCCTGCTCAGATCTTATATATTCCTTTTTCACTCTTCAATCTTTTCTTTTGGGTGAATTGCTTGCTCGGCTTATACATAAGTAGCCGGAAATTAACGGCGGAGTCAGTTTATCTGGTTTCTACCATAATGCTCTTAATCTGTTGGCCTTATGATGTAATAAGGTATTGGCTTCCCCTTTTTCCATTATGTTTCATATTCTTCATTCAAGGATTCCGATTTATGTGTATGGTGTGGGGCAAAAAAGCGGGAAAATGGGTTCTCTATCCAATTATAGGCATACTAATCTGTTCTGTTTGGAAAGTTTCAATAAAATATGCGACCTCACCCATACAGATTTATACTACCATAAATCCGAACGTGGAAGGCGAAAGTGCTCAAGAAATGTACGCCTTCCTCCGTATGAATACCGCTCAGGACGATTGGGTAGCCTGCGGAGAAAGTCGCTCTATCTATTTATATACGAATCGTCTTTCCTGCAATATTTCGGGAGAGATATCCAATCTTCCTGCCAACGTCAATTGGTATGTCGAGTTTCTGTATCGTGGTTCCTATCTTCAATACCCTCATGGGGTGATCAGATTGAACCAGAACCGTTTTCAACAAGTATTTTGTAATCAAGATTTTGCAATATATAAAATACTAACACCATGAAAAGCACAGACATTGAATATTCTATCATTTTGCCTTGCCTCAATGAAGAAAAGACATTAGGCATATGTATCCGGAAAATCCATCAATTTTTTTCAAACACCGGATTAACTTATGAAATTATAGTCGCCGATAACGGTAGTACAGACAATTCCGCTCTCGTTGCTAAGAATAATCGGGCGGATGTGATACAGGTAAGTCAGAAAGGATATGGCAGTGCTTTGAGACATGGCATCGAACATTGCAATGGGAAATATATCATTATGGGTGATGCTGATGATAGTTATAACTTTCTTGAATTATCATTATTTATCGAACGATTACAGGCTGGTTATGATATGGTAATGGGAAACCGCTTTGCAGGTGGAATCACGAAAGGGGCTATGCCATGGCTTCATCGCTATGTCGGCAATCCGTTCTTGTCGTCCTTGGGGCGTTTTTTATTTAAGAATAATATTGGAGACTTCCATTGTGGTCTGAGAGCTTTCACGAAAAAATGCTATAACATTATTAACCCGCAGTGTAATGGTATGGAGTTTGCTTCTGAGCTTGTTGCCTTGGCTTCTATTCATCAGATGCGTATTTGTGAAATCCCGGTGACTCTCTATCCCGATGGTCGGAAACGCAGACCACATTTGCGTTCATGGCGAGATGGGTTCAGACACATGGTGTTGCTTTACAGTCTTTATCTACTGAGGAATTGAAATGAAACGTATCAAATTTCAGACGTTAGCCAAACTGGGGACTTGTATGTTACTTATATTGCTTTTGGTTAAGGTATTCATTGGCGAATGGGTATATATTCCGTCTGATAGTATGTTTCCTACGATAAGTGCAAGAAGTCTGGTTTGGAACTCGAAAATTACATACGGGGCTTTAATGCCTCAGCGAATTGTAGAAACACCTGTACTCAATTTACTCTGTCTGATACCAGCCGTAGCCAAAGCTGATAAAAAAACAAATTGGGGGTATCATCGTGTGTGGGGATACTCTTCTCCGCAGCGTATGGACGTTGTTATATTCAAGTGGGATGAAAATGAAACGCAGTTATACGTTAAACGAATTATAGGGATGCCGAAAGACACAATACAGCTTAAAGATGGGATCGTATATATTAATAATAAGGCTATTGAGGAAAAAGGTAAACGAATTGCTTCTCATGATAATTTTGGTCCTATCGTTATAAAAGAGGATTGTTATTTCGTCATGGGAGATTTCAGGTATAATTCTTTAGATAGCCGGCAAAGAGGACTTGTTCCGCTTCATTGCATATCAGGAAAAGCAATTCATAAGTTATGGAATCGAAATAGTGACTTATCTTTATTTGAAGCGATTGAATAGTGTAATCAAACTTCAGCTCATGTTTTTCGATCAGAAGTTCAACATCTAGTTGGAATCTTCCGTTGCTGTTGACTACTCCAATATAAGTTCTATAACCGGTAACTCGACATTTGGGCGTTCTACAGGTAAAGTGATGATAACATCGTCAGCTCCTGTGTTTTCGGTCATATGGCTTCCTTTTTTGGTTTCAGTCCGAAATTTGAGTTCTGAATTGTCATTCAATAATTGAGCATATTTGATTTTTCCTTTATATTGTTTTAGATATAAGGATTTGAATGGCCATTCTAACACGTGTATATACAGTCGGTTAGTATTGGGGTTATATGTGAGAATACAATTGTTGGGACAAGCATATTCAGTTGGTGCGGCAGTACATCCATAAATGGCGCTACTATGAAAACGCATCCAATGTGCCAAGCCGTTTAAACGTTCTATAGCACGTTCGTCAAAAACACCTCTTGCTGTTGGCCCGACGTTTAGTAATAGATTTCCACCCTTACTGACAGTTTCGGCTAACATAACAATTAGTTGATGTACACTTTTCCAACTGTATTCATCACGATGGTAACCCCATGAGCCGGAGAATGTTTGACAGGTTTCCCAAGGAACTCGTTGGCTGTTTACTGTGGGCCACTGTTGTGGCATGAATTGTTCTGGAGTGATGTAATCCCAGCCTTGTCTATTTTCTGTTAGTCCGAGGCGGTTGTTTATAATAATCTGTGGTTGCAATTTTCGTGCTAATTTGACAATACCTTCTGCATCCCAGTCTTTACTATTCTTTCCATTCTCTCCTTCAGCATACGTATAATCCATGAAAAGTTCATCAATTTGTCCAAATTCAGTGAGTAATTCGGTTAATTGGTTTTTCATATATTCCCTGTATTTTGCCATATTACGGTTCTTATTTAATTCTTTCAAGAGTTCGGGGTTTTGTGGCATTTGGGGGTGGTTACGGTCAATGGTGAAATCGGGATGATGCCAATCCAATAGCGAATAATAAAATCCTATACGTATACCTTCGTTACGAAAAGCATTAACTAACGGTTTTAAGATATCCTTTTTATAAGGTGTATTGGTTATTTTATAGTCCGTATATTTACTGTCCCACATACAAAAACCATCATGATGCTTAGTCGTGAAAACCATATATTTAACTCCGGCTGCTTTTGCCATATACGCCCATTCTTCCGGATTATACAAATCGGGATTAAATAAGTTTTTGTAACGGTTGTAATGTTCATCGGACATTTTTTCTCTGCTTTTTACCCATTCGTGGCGAGCAGGCATAGCGTAAAGTCCCCAGTGGATAAACAGACCAAACCTGTCATGTGTCCACCAAGACATATGTTCCGATTGGTTCAATGAGGAATCATATTGATTTTGAACAATATGTGTCGCATTCGCCTGTTGACAAACGAAAGACAGGAGAAAGAGGGTATATATAATAGTTCTTTTCATACTTAGTACTTTATAGGTAAAATTCTGTTCATCGAATCTACAAAAATAGCTGCCATTCGTTGTTGCATATATGATTGTTCTCCCCGTATGGGATGATGTCCATAAGCTATGCCTTCTGTAACTTGAATATCCGTGGAATATAATTGGCTGAAAGGTTTTCCTGTGACAGGATGTAATACATTTTTTGAGAATCCGATATATTTATCAAATTCAATTAAAGGAAATCCCCATTTAGCGGCGAGTTTTCTGATACTTTCATTGTAAACGGTGCGACAATCATGCCAGTGTGTACATAATACAATAATTGCAGGTTTACCATAAGGAGTATTATAGTATTTGGATGTAGTATCGTTACGTAATTCATAGCATTCCGTGAGGTAACGTTTGATGACATAATCATAGGCTGCCGCGTAATTGCTGCGATCAAATGGTACTTCATAATCCGTGTATTTATCTTTCAGTTGAAGTTCTTCATAAACATCTTTATTGTGTACTTGCATAATGACTAATGCATCAATATTTTCCAGTTCTTCTTTAGAGTAGAGGGTACCATTGGCCATTCGGTTTGCTGTATTGGCTATGGCTTCTCCACCTATGGCCCGGTTTATGGCTTCGGCATTCAGTTTGCGACAACCGATTTCGAACCAACCGTTTTGCGGAGAAGCGAATGAGGCTCCTGTCAATAAGATTTTGTATTCTGTTGTTTTTGACAGGTTTTGTGCTACTGCTATTCCTGTGAAAATATAGAATAACAGCACGGTTAGAAATGTCTTCTTCATATTTTCTTATTTTTTATGGTTTATCTGTAATTCTGTATTTATCTACAGTAGGATTTAGTCCTTGTTTTAAATCGTGATACAATGGAGGTTTGTTAAAGTCAAAACTATAAGGCTCATAAAGTGTGGCACAATCCGGATGAGTCTCTCCGAATAGTTTGTATTCTTTCCATAACCGGTCATAATTATCGATGGCTTTGCGAATACTTTTTGTGTCATATTGGCCGTTCATATCTCCTTCGTAGCCTTTGAGCATGATGATCCAACCCTGTTCATAGATTGAATATAAAAGTAATCCGTACTTGGCGGAAGTTTGTAAGTAACGTCTTAGTTCCGGATTGCCTGTTTGTATTTTATCGGCTAATGCTACAATCTCTTTCCAGATAGCAACACTTTGGGATTTTTCTAGTATGATTTTATGAGTTAGTCCTTGTTCTATAATAGTTTTGAGATTCTGTCTCAGTTCTTTCTCTCCTCCGATGAATTGATCTCTCGTCCACCATACATTGATGGGGAGAATTAAAGATGCTCTTCCTCTGACAATCGCGTCAGCAGACAAAAGAGAAAGACGATGAAAACGTTCGATGTCTTTTCCTTTGAATCCGTTGGCTATGGCGTATTTCTTAAATAATTCCTTTTCCGGTAACGACATCCGGTTTGCCCAATTGGCCAATATTGCAACGTTTATGTCACACCATAATTCATTTTTGATATAGGGACCTCTCCAGCCTCCTCCTCTTGACCATGTCCAAATACCGGCAAAATTGGGATTTGATTTTAACTGGTTCAAACAGTAAGGCTGGGAATCTGATTTTAATTCTTCAAATCCATTAAGTACACCGTCTGCAATATAGTTCGGGTATGCTCCTTTGCCTTCATATTCGCGTTGACATTCAATTTCTACAATTTGTTTGTGCTTACCTATTCCTAATGTAGGGTTGAATTTATACGTTCGGTGATAATCCCCCTGTACGTGTTTTATGCATAGATATAGATTGGGGTGAGGTTCAACGTTGTTTGTTACGGAAAGGTAATATTGGGGATTGATATGGAAGTAACCGAAATCCCATGTGCGATAGAAGATTTTTTTATTTTGACGTATGCATACTTCTTCTCTCAGCAGATTTATTAGGTTACTGTGTATTTTTTCTCCTCCATCGGTTTTATAAGCAGAATTATGTTCCCATGATTTTTCGTTTCTGGGTATGGGACCATTACCTGTGTGGTAAGGAGTATTTTGCAAGTAAGTTTCTCCTACGCGAATAACCAGACCGTCAAGTTTCGGGAAACGTTTAAATATTTCTTGAAGCATGATTCGGTGTATCTCTTGTGTTTTGGGGCGAGTGAAGTCAATTCGTCCTGTCGCGTCACAAATTTCATTTTTATAAATTTCCACCAGGCGTTTGGGAAGTACGATGATATCAGTAAAGTAATATGCTTCCAATCCGGCTTTATGGATAGCTTCAATCTTGTTTTCTATTCGGGTGGCAACAGAATCGATCCATAAACGTTCTTTAGAACCGGCAGGACATATTCTCGGGTCTAAACTGCTATATGTTATGGCTGTATGTACAGATTGAAATTCATTAACTACTTGCGCGTTAAAACCATATTGCACTAAATTCCCAGGTTCATTGAACCATGTGTTTGTGAAAGGTTCACCCGGATTATGATGAACCATATCCATAACAATAGGAGTTTGAGCAAACAGGCAACTCCACAGTGTGTTCGCTAGCAAAAGGACTGGAAATAGGTGTTTTCTCATGATAATATTATTGATTGTTATTAGTAACTTGTTGATCTTCGATAGAATCAAAACCCTTTTGTTGTTGTTTTATAGAATTGATTAATTGTACTCTATCCGGTAAGGAAGTGCGATATTTATCTATATATAGTCCGCATTTCTCTAATTGGTATTCTGTTATAGAGCTAACTCCCAGAATATTTTTCAGACTTTTTAGAATAGATATTTCCCGGAAATTTAAGTTGGGAATAACCAAGTCTGTATTACTGCCGAAGTATGAATATTGAAAATCTTCATCTTTCCCTTCTTTTCGTAATCCGCAACGGCAGTTGATAAATGTGTTATCTGCTATGCTGTTATTAATGGGTAATTCCAGATGGTCGGTCTGTAAAAATGTACTTATGCCTGGGTAGATGTTGTCCCAGTTGCCTTTGTTAATCCGGAAAACATCGAACAAATGGGTGAATTCAGGATTTTGTGCATTATAATTTCGTTTTTTTCCACGGGCATCAATACTTATGCCTGCTGCACTACAATCAAAATATAGATTATCGTGAACGTAATTGCAGTGGCCTCCACCTATAATGGTACCGGAAACGACTTGATGGACTATGTTTTTATAAATTGAGTCCCCCGCATGTCCATCATCTGCATACAATGCATTAGCTCGTGGTGAATGATGAATAAAATTGTGGCGTAAGACGTTGCCTCGTGAAGTCCAGTCCCAACGACTATAAAAGGCTCCGACATCACCTGTGACCCGAGCTATGTCGAACACTTCATTATATTCTAGGATGTTGTTGTTTCCTCCATAGATAAAGGCTGCATGGGGAGCGTTGTGTACCATATTGTGCCGGACGGTAATTCCCACTGCATTGCCTTCTTTTATGCCGATTCCTGTAGTAAAGGTTCCCAGTTTTACAGCAGGAGCATAACTGCGCTGTATCTCACCAAAACGGGTAAAATAATTGTTCTCTATTAAGTGTTTGCAAGCAATCAGATTTTTTCGGTCACCTCCTGATACCTCAATACAGGTGCGACCGATATATTCAAAGTTGTTGCTTTGTATTCTATTTTGTTTTCCTCCCTGAATGATCAATGCGTCTCCTAATATATTTTTGAAGTTACATCCGGCAATCAGACATTCTGTGGCATTTTTTATGATGACGCCATCGCCTAAATGATTTTTGAAGGAGATATTTTCTATTTTTATATGATTTGAATTTATAATGTTAATCAATGGGGTAGTGTCTGATACAATACTCAATAAGTTTTCATCAAAATGTTCGGGAGGGAAAAGATATAATTTTTGAGTTGTAAAATCAATGCACCATTCTCCTGGATGATCTATTTCTTCGAGAAGATTCTCTACATAATATTCTTCTTTTCCCGAACCGTACGGACGATGATATTTGGAACCGATGCCGCCAAATATGCCTACATCTTTTCCTTCCTTTGTTTCTATCCCTACGCTGTGAGTGACAGTTTGTTTGTTCGGGTCTATTTCCTTTATACGTACAGTCCAGGCCTGCCAGGGGATACGCCAGTATCCTGTAAACCATAGACCGTTTTTGACGGCATTCACCCATTTGCCGTGTTCCGGATCACTATATTCAAAAGTACCTCCTTGTTCGTTTGTTCCGAAATTGTCCAATACCCTTTTCATATATAGATAACCTTTGTTGGGGTAACGCGAAAGAGGGAGTAGCTCATTGTTGTAAATGAGTTGTGGAAAGTTCTTACGCTCTTTCATTAAATCGGGAAAAAAAGGAACATTGATACCTATTTCCGATAAGTCTATCTCCATAATAATACCTTGAGCATTCGGGTGAACTCTGTTTTTTGTTTGAGTATCTTTGACAGGTCTCAGTTTTCCTTTCAAGGGTTTATCACACCGCAACTGTACCTTTCCCGGATTTTTACCTTTTATTATTATCCCTTTCTTGCAGTTTTTTATATCTATGCTTTTATGAAGGATATAGTCTCCGTCATGAAGTAAAATGGAGCTTCCGTTCATAGATGCTTTTTCGATGGCTGCTTGTATGCCCCTCTCTCCTTGGAGTGGGGAAAGCTGGATAATACTTTGCCCCCGGCTGGGAAAGGAAAAAGTACAGGCTAATAATAAGATCAGTAAATGTTTCATTGTATTATATTGATTGTTGAAAATAGAACAAGTGCAAAAGTACCGTGATTTAGCCAATCTTTTTAATAATGGCATTTCAAAATATATGAGATTTGTTTCATGAGTTATTCGAAGTATTTTATATCATTGCAGAAAATATGAAAAACATGACGGTTGAGACTGACATAAATCATTCGAATTTGCGTATCATGTAACATGTATTATATAAATGTAACCAGTGTTGTTATGAAGATGTTATTCTCATATATTTTGAAGCATGAGTATTAATTGCCGTGCTGTCTAATGCCTAATTTTGCATCCGTAGTTAAACAACACTAAGTAACCTTTATTAAATTTTTAATTATTATGAATTCATTTACACGTATTGGATTACGATCTCGGTTCCTGTTGGTGCTGATGATTGGACTTATTTTACCGACGTTGTCTGTTTGGGGACAGAATGCAACAATTACTGGTAAGGTAGTTGACCCCAAAGGAGAGCCTCTTGTAGGTGTTTCGGTTTTAGAACAAGGTACAACGAATGGTACTGTTACTGATATGAATGGTCGGTATAGTATTGTTGTTCAGAAAGACTCTTCTCCTCTTCGATTTAGTTATATGGGGTTTGATAATCAGGAAATTGTTCCGGGAAAACGTCGGGTTATCGATGTTACATTGACAGAAAACTCTGTGGTGATTGATGATGTGGTGGTGATTGCCTATGGAACTAAGAAACGCCGTGATATGATAGGGTCTGTTTCTAAAATTAAAAGTGATGAAATGTCGCTGATGCAAGGTGGGCGTTTTGAGAATTCTTTGCAGGGGCTGGCTTCCGGTGTACAAGTTGTGAATGACGGTATGCCGGGTAGTACTCCACAGATAAAGATTCGCGGTATCGGTTCTATTGCATCGGGGAGTGATCCGCTTTGGGTGGTTGACGGTATTGTAGGTGGAGGTTCTACGATGGTGAACTCCAATGATATTGAATCAATAGAAGTATTGAAAGATGCTGCTGCAACTGCAATTTATGGTTCCCGAGGTGCGAACGGTGTGATCATTGTTACAACGAAGAAGGGAAAAAAGGGAGGACTTAAATTCGACGTTCATTATGAAGGCGGTATTACTCCTATCACTAATTCAGATTTAGGACTGGCCAGTACGAAGACATACTTTAATATAATGGATGAGGCTCGTGCTAATGTGGGATTAAATCCGCTTGACCCACAGAAAGATATTATCGAACCGTATTATTCCAATTGGACTTCTCCGATAACTCGTGAGGAAGCTATGAATACGGATATGGATTGGGTTGATTTGGTGACTCGTATGGGACATTTCCATGATATAAACGTGGCCTTGAACCAAGGGGGAGAGAACTCAACGACTTACGCGTCTGTTAATTACCGTTCTGATGAGTCCAGTTTGAAAGGGCTTAGCATGAATGCGGTCAGTGCACGTTTGAATAGTGAATTTAAGAAAGGAATTGTGACTTTGGGAACTCAGTCTTTTCTGAAGTTCGACCGTAAAAAATCGACGAATAAATGGGCGGTAGTTTCTGATAAGTTTCCGTGGCGCAAAGTGTATGATCCGGAAGACCCTACAGGGTATTGGAATCCACAAATGGCGGATGGTCATCCGACAGCTACTCTTGACAACGATTATCAGTTGAGTACAGGTGAGAATTTTAGTTTCCGCACAACATTATATATGGATGTTAACCTGAAGTGGATAAAAGGGCTCTCAGTTCGTGCAGATGCAAGTTATGGGTATGGATTGGCGCAAAGTGATTATTGGTTGTCCGGCTTGATTACGAATACTGGCAATGTAGATGGTAACCAAGGTAATAAAAGCAAGAAAACGACTAAGTCCCAACAATATCATGCTTTTGCCAAATATAACCGTGAATGGACAGATCATGGTCTGGATATTGTAACGGGTATTGAAGCAAATAGGAGTTATACGGACAATGCTGTTGTTGCCGGTAAGAACTTGAGTGGTGAGTTTCAGGAACCCAAGATTATTGGTACAATGCTGGGGAATAACAGTGCTTATATAGGTGGTGAGAGTTACACATTCAGTTTCTTTAACCGTATCGACTATAAGTTCAAGCAACGTTATTTACTTGGAGCATCTTTTGTACGCGAAGGATCATCTAAGTTTGTGAAAGAAAACCGTTTTGGAGACTTCTATTCAGTTTCAGGTGGTTGGATTATTTCTGATGAGGCTTTTATGCGTAATGCCGGTTTTATTTCATTGTTGAAGTTACGTGGCAGCTATGGAGAAACAGGTAATCAGAACATTCCTTCGGAAGTGACGAAGAATTCGTATAGTATAAAGAGCAAGCAATATTACAATAATATGCAGAATATGTTCTTATGGAATATTGCTAATAAAGCAGCTAAATGGGAGAAAAACAAAAGTATTGACTTGGGACTTGATTATGCGCTGTTCAATAATAAAGTAAATGGTTCTATTGCTTATTATCGTCGTACGACAAGTGACATGTTGATGCGTGTGCAATTACCCGCATCTGCCGGTATCACCAATAGTGGCGGTAATGCTGACAATAATTCTATGTGGGCAAATGTTGGTTCGATGTATAATCAGGGATTTGAATTTGACATTAATGTTACTTTGGTCAAGAAAGACTTTGAATGGAACATGAACTATAATTTGACGACAAATATGAATAAAGTGACAGCGCTTGATGCGAGTGTTGATGCAAAAGGAACCGGTATCATCAATACACGTCCGGGAGCGATCACGAAGAAAGATCTGGCTTTGGGTACTTATTTTATGGCTGAATGGGCAGGAGTTGATCCGGAGAAAGGTATCGGCATGATTTATGAAATAGATCTTGACCGTTACAATAAGACCGGTGAGACAGTGAAAACCGGAAGATTGATTCCCGCTACTCAATCAAACGTAAATAAACATCGTGTAATTCAAGAAGGTAAAACAGCTCTTCCGAAAGTTTATATGGGCTGGACAAATAACTTTAAATATAAGGCATTCGATTTATCATTTATGTTCTATCTCTCATTAGGTAGTTATACCTTTAATTATCATAGATATACAAAATCATTTGTAGGAGATGGACGTAATAATGTGACTGCTGATATTTATGAGAACTCATGGAAGAAACCGGGAGATATTGCAGAGTATCCGCAACTTCGTTGGCAAGATAAATATAATTATGATGACAATGGAAATGACAAGCAAAATGTAACTTATATAAAACATGATGCCGGCCACACCAAGTATCTGGAGAAAAGTGCTTATTTACGTTTGCGTAATTTGACTTTAGGATATACACTTCCACAAAGAATCTGCTCGAAAATAAATATTGATGCTTTAAGAGTGTATGTCTCAGCTGTCAACCTTTTCACCATTACTTCATTTAACGGCTATGACCCTGAAGTAAGAGTAAAGAACCAAACAGGTGCCAATGCGCAGGGAGCTGTATTCTCCGGTAGTGAAATGCCGCAGACCCGTATATTCTCCGCAGGTATTAACTTTAAATTTTAATTAAATATTTGATAGTATGAAAGCGATAAAAAATATAATGATAGCCTTATCCGGTATTGCACTTCTTGCTTCCTGTGATATGGATAAATTTTTTGAACTGGATCGTCCGGAATCTAATCCTTGGTTATCGGTTGATGATTTGGAATATTCTGTTGCTGATCCTTATAATACTCTTTTTCAGAATCCTAACTGGCAGGCACCTATCGGTATTATCCCTTATTATCAGGAATTGGTGGCAGATTTGTCTACGGTTAATCCGCAAGGGGCTTATGAGCAGGAAGCACTTTACTGGTATCCTCGTCAGATGTCTACCTTTGATGTAACAGGACAACAATTTGAGAAGACCTTTTCAATATTATATCGTTCTGTAACAGGAGCTACTTCTCCGTTGACTTATATTGAGGAGAAGGAGAAAAAAGGAGAGCCAGTTTTTGCCAATATGACTGAAAATGATAAGAAGACGTTGGCACGTCAGACCGGAGAACTATATTTTATGAGAGGGTATACCTATTGGCTGATTAGCCGAGCTTTTGTTGCTCCTTACGACCCGGCAGGCGGAGAGGGGAATAATCGTAAGTTCATTCCGTTAATCAATAGGCTTGATTATTCACAAGAGTCTGCACGCAATCCTTATATGGGGACTGTGAAAGAAGTGTATGATCAGATGTTGTCTGATTTTGCTAAAGCTAAAAGTCTGATGCCTGAAGATTATTTTGTGCGTGGTCGTGCCAATAAATTTTCAGCTGCTATGATGTTGATGCGTGTAAAATGGTTAATGGGAGATAAAGACGGAGCATTGGAAGAAGCTGATTATGTGATTACTAAAGCGGAAGCCGGAGTAGCACCTTTTGATTTGACTGAAGAACCGATTGTTGCTTTTAACCGGAATGCCGAACAGCAATATACAGTAGACCCGGTATCAAAGGAAGTTATGTTTGAGTGTGCGTTCACTGAAAGCAATCAGGGAAATAACGTAGCTATTCCGTTAGCTCGTATGTGTAAAACTGGTATTTATAATTTCAAGTCAAAGACATTTGATGCTAGTAATAAATTATGGTTGGAAGGAGCGCGTGGCAGTCAGAATTGGCAACATGGTGGTTGGGCTTGTGCTTACTGGAATCCTCGTTTAATTAAGTATATTGGCTGGGCGGTAACAGATGATCCTATGGATTTGACGAATTATGTTCCGAGTGCAGAAGCCTTGGCTGATAAGAGATTTACTCAACTGCATTATTTCCTGAAAAACTATACGGATGGAGGAGATAAAACCATACATGAAATGGCATATAACAAGACAAAATGGAATGCTTTTTGGAATGATAAGTATTATCGGGCTCCGTATGGGAAGTATTCCCAAGTACCGTTGATTCGTTTGGCGGAAGCATATCTGACGCGTGCGACCTTAGTCCTGTCTAAGAATGTATCTCAAGCTTTAGGAGATGTGAATAAGATTCGTCAACGTGCCGGATTGACTCCTTTGAAGAATGTAACTGAAGCAGATATAGAAAAAGAAAGAATCAAAGAGTTTGGTTTTGAGAATGGAGACCGCTTGCTTTATTTAGTAGCTATGCAGAAGACAATTGATGGGCAAAAGAGAAATCCGGGAGCTGTTTATGATAATCCGAATACTGATGGGGATCCGATTCCTGCAATGAATCCGCCTTACAGTACTATGTATGTACCGTTGCCTTCCATTGAATATTTGTATTCAGGATCTTATCAGCAACCTTAAAAGAAGGTGAGGTTCTAAAAAAGAAGTGCCGCTATCGTAAGACATAGCGGCACTTCTTTTTGATAATAACTCTGTTATTTCCTGTACTTCTTTATATATTCGGAAGGAGATAAGCCGTATTCTGTTTTGAAGCATTTTCCGAAATAAGATATTTCATTAAAACCGCATCGATAAGAAACTTCGGTCACTGTATATTCTGTGTTTTGAAGCATATCTAGTGAAGTTTTTAACCGTATGTCAAGGATGAGTTTACTGGGCGACATACCTGTTACGGCTTTGATCTTGCGATATACCTGTACGCGGCTCATACCGATTTCTTCACTGAACTGATCAATGGAGTAGGCAGGGTTTTCTATGTTTTTGTTTATTATTTCCATTACTTTTTTCATAAACTTTTCTTCCATGGCACTATAAACAGAAGTTTCTTTAGCTTTCTGTGGCTCTCTGTTGATTGATACCATTTCCGTTCCATATCGTTCTGCGAGTTTTTTCCGATTAGTCAACAGGTTGGCAACACGTACAACCAACAATTCCGGATCGAATGGTTTCATGATATAATCGTCAGCTAACGATTCATAGCCTTCGCGCACTTGCGATGAAGTGACACGGGCTGTGAGCAATATGATCGGAATATGTGAAGTTACCATATTGTTTTTAGATAATCTTGTAAACTCAATACCGTCCATATATGGAGTCATAATGTCACTAATCACCAAATCAGGTATTTGTTTTTGTTCTATTTCATAGCCTTCTTTACAATTTACGGCAGTATAGATATTATAGTATTTGCTGAGCAATGATACCAGGTAATTACGTACATCCTCATTGTCTTCTATTATGAGCAGAGTCATTTCCTTGGGTGAAGTATTAGTCTGAGATATCTCGCAGGGATTGACATCTGTTGCAATAAGTGCTTCTACATCAGAATAAGTATGGGTGGATTTTACTATCTTGTCTTTGCTAAGTAGTTGGTTTTCGGTATAACTGTCTTTACCTAATGGGAGGGTGAAAGACACGGTCATTCCATGCCCTTCTTTATTATCTATCCAAATACGTCCGCCATGGAGCTCAATGATACTTTTTGTCAGATTCAGCCCAATTCCGCTTCCCAACACTTTCTCACCTGCCTGGAAGAAAGCTTCGAATATACGGGGCATCATATTGGCAGGGATTCCGGAGCCGCTATCTTCTACTTTAATCAAAAGAATCTTTCCTGCGGGGAGGTCCAAATTTTCAGGCTTCTGAATATCTTCAGTATTGGTTTCCATACTTGAGATGATAATATATCCACCGTTGGGAGTATGCTTTAAAGAGTTGGAGAGCAGGTTAAAGAAAACCTTTTCCAATAGAATGGCATCAAACCAAGTGTCTGTTGAGGAGGTCGTATCATTAAATTCGATAGATATGTTTTTCTTTTCGGCAACAGGCATAAATAGTTTGATGATTTCAGGTATGTAAGTACCTAGATTGTAATTGCTGACGTGAAGTTGCATTTTCCCGGCTTCCAGCTTGTGAAAGTCCATTAAACGGTTTACCAGCCATAATAAACGTTGGGAATTACGGTTGATCAGCTCCAATGGTTGGCGATATGCCGGAGGCATATCTTCTTTATGCAACAGGTCTGTGAGCGGAGCTATGATTAAAGTGAGCGGAGTACGTAGCTCATGTGAGAAATTGGTGAACATCTGTACACCCATATTGTGACTGATTTCAATATTCTGTTTCTCCATCTGTTTTAACTGAAGATCCATTTTCAGTTGTGCTTCCCGGGTTTTATAACGTATGAACAGCATAATCATGCTAATAGTGAATGCTAGATAGAACAAATACGCATACCATGTTTTCCATAGAGGAGGAGTGACTGTAATTGATAATGAAGCATTTCCATTGCTCCATATATCGTCATTATTGCAAGCTCTTACTTTAAAAACATACTTACCCGGCGGGATATTAGTATAGTTAACACTCCGTTCGTGTGTCGGTTCCGACCAACCCTTATCAAATCCTTCAAGCATATAGGAAAATTTATTGTTGGAGGCAAACACATAACTAAGTGCGGAGAATTTGATTGTGAATGAGGTTTGGTTGTATCTTAATTTGATTCTCTGATTTGAGATATTTACCCATTGGGTAGCTTTATTATCTTCCAGATAATCTGCCCAAATTCTCATTTTTGTAATATATACGGGAGGTATAAATGTATTTCGTCTAATTAATTGGGGATTAAATGAAAGGAAATGATTATTTCCACCGACATAAAAAATGTTGGATGAACTTTTCAGGCAAGCGTGTAAATTGGTTTCCAGCAAAGAATATCCATTTTTATTATCCCAGTTAGTGAAAGTCTCTGATTTGGGGTCAAAACATGACATGCCTTTTAAAGTAGAAACCCATAATTTACCGTTATTATCGGCCACAATACTGTTGATAGCATTATTGGGAAGACCGTTCTCTTCATTATATATCGTGAAACTTTCTTTGATATTATTATATAATCCTATGCCTCCGCCATAAGTTCCTATCCATAAATTATCCGATGCATCAGTATACAGCGTACTGACATGATTGCTTGGCAGGAATTGTTCCGGACTTTTTTCTTCACTACCAAAATGTTTTAATTCATGAGTCTGTGTGTGATAGCGATATAGACCGGCTGCACGAGTCCCCATCCATATATAAGGTCCTATAGCTTTTAAATCTTGTACATTGATGATAGAAAGTTCTGTGGCACGACCCTTTACTGGAAAAGACTCTTCCAATTGGTTGTTCTCCATGTGGTAACGTAGTATGGGGCTGTCTACTCCTAAAGCAATCCAATAAATATTATCAGTACCTTTGGCAATACGTCTTACTTGATTATAAGGAAAATCGGGTATTTCTTTTATTATGCGGCGGGTTTCCATATCATAGAGATATAGTCCGCAATAATAAATACTAATCCATAAAAGATGATCTCCTTCTTTCTGCATATACTTTACTTCATTGTTTGTTACCGAGCGTGGAACATGAAGCGGGCAGTACTCATAACTTTCGTCTTTGGGATTGTAGATGATTAAACCACCGTCCGTGCCTAACCAAAGTTTCTCTTTATATTCCACTATGGCATTAATGTTTCCGATACTTTTCTGGAGCTTATATTCTGGTTTATGAGGAATAAAGAAATTACTGTATGGTGTGTACAAATTAACACCTCCTCCGTAAGTTCCGATCCATATATTATTTGCTTTATCCCTATATAGAGAGATGATGGTATTTTCACTCAAACCGCAGCTTTGTTCCCGTTGGTAATAATTGATAAGCCTGTTTGCTTGCCGGTCATAAATCAGCACTCCTTCACGTGTGGCAAGCATAAGATTTCCTTCCAACGTTTCTACAATGTAGTTGACTTGGGAGTTATTGAAATTTTTGCCATTTTCCATTGTCAGGTTGGCATCTACAAGTTTACGGTTTTTACGGTCAAACCATTTAAGTCCTGAATCCCACATACCTACCCACAGGCGTTTATCATTGTCTTCATATAAAAAGTAGATTTTATGTTCATCACCGAATTGAAAACGCTCTGTAACATAGGTGACAGGATTCATGATGCACAATGTGTTGTTGATAAGATAGCAGATTTCATTTTGACTGTTTTGCATAAGCCAGAAGACAGAACCGTTGGTTGAAATGGGGATAAAATCATCAGTTTCCTTATTATACAGATTGAGTCCTTTCATGCTGCCTACCCAGATTCTTTTTTGGTTATCGCACAACAAGTGTTTGATGCAATTGTCCGATATAGTATACTGGTTCGCCGGATCATGAAAGTATTGAGTGAATGTATTTGAGGATACATCGTAGCGATTCAGTCCACTGTGAGTCCCTATCCATAGAACTCCGGGCGATTCTTCAATAATGGTGGTAACATCACTGCTGGATAGGGAGTGCGGCTGACCGTCGGCGCGAAAAACTTCGAACTCGGTACCATCAAACCGGTTCAGCCCATCCCGCGTGCAAAACCACATAACTCCGTTACTGTCTTCCAAACTACGTATAACGGTGTTTTGTGAGAGTCCGTTGCTTACGTTATAGTTCTGAAACAATATGTTGTTGTCTTGCGCTCTGCAAATGGAAATAAACAGAAGAAAAATGATGAATGCAATGTTTTTCATGTCCTGATAGATATTTTTAGTAGAAGCAAATATAATTTGTTTGCAAGTAACTCGCAAACAAAATCGAGGCTGAAAACGAAAAACGTAACCTGTGTGATAGTAATGTAACCGGAGTAGGAATAAAGATACATGTATGGAAAAGATTGAAACATGATTTCTAATGGATTAAAATAAGGAGTGCTATTTTTGTAACATGAAAAACAAAGTGAAATGAATTATGAAAAACTCTTTTTTAATAGTTACTGCTACATTGCTTGTATCCGTGTTCTTTTCTTGTACAAAAGAAAGAGTGACAGCCGGTTCGGTTAATGAGGTTTATGAATTTCAGTCGGTAGATTCCACTTGGAAACTTTTGACTTTGCGTGAAAAGATAGGGCAGACAATGTTAATGTTACCTGATCGCAAGAAAGAATTGGATTTGGGAGACGGCTCATTGGACGTGTACTTCAAACGTTACCCGGTTACAGGTTATTTTATGGGGTGGAAGTTGTTTACAGGAGTTCCGGAGGAAGAGCGGGTTGATTTTGTGCGTAGTTCTGTCGAGGAATATCAAAAAGCATCAGAGCTTCCTTTATTGTTTCAACAGGATTATGAATCGGGAGTAGGACTTCAAGGGATGACTCCTTTTCCGAAAGAGATGGCACTGGGAGCCGCAAATTCTCCGGAATTAGCTTATAAATATGGTAAAAGTGTAGCATTAGAATGTCGTTCGTTGGGTATAAACTGGGTGTTACATCCTGTTGCAGATTTAAATATGAATCCATTGAATCCTATTGTAAATACACGTTCAGTTTCGGATAATCCGGAAAAAGCGGTTTGTTTGTTGTCCGAACAGATAAAGGGGTTGCAAGATAACTCTGTTGCCGCTACAATCAAACATTTTCCGGGAGATGGGGTTGATTATCGTGATCAGCATTTGATGACAACTGTCAATTCCTTGTCTGAAGAAATGTGGAAGCAATATCATGGAAAAGTGTTTGCCGAGTTGATTAAAAAAGGAGTTGCATGTATCATGCCCGGACATATAACTTTACCTTTCTATCAGAAAGAAAAGATAAATGGTTATCTGCCTCCGGCAACTTTATCCCATGAGCTATTAACCGGGTTATTGAAAAAAGAAATGCATTTTAACGGGGTTGTGGTATCGGACGCGATGACAATGGCAGGTTTCCGGGGCTGGTATAAAAATGATTTGGAAGGGCAAGTTGCCAGCTTTTTAGCCGGGGTAGATATATTGTTGTGGCCTTCTTACGAATACATGGATACGGTAGAAGTACGGATTCAACGTGGTGAAATTCCAATGGAACGGTTGGACGATGCTGTTCGCCGTGTTTGGGCAATGAAAGAACGTTTTGGGTTATTAAATAAAAACAGGGAGTTGATACGTCCTGTCTCAGCAGAAGAAAAAGCTGAAATACGGGAAGCTGCCAAAGAGATAACAGAGCGTTCCATAACTTTAGTACGGGATGAAGATCATAAGTTACCACTTTCTTTGGAAAAAGATAAAAAGCTGTTATTGGTGGCTGTAACTCCCGTAGCTCATAAAGGTAACGACCGTGACTTTAAGCGATTACAGAATTTGCGGGATGAGTTTGTGAAGAATGGTTTTGAGGTTGATTTCCGCCGTAATATACTTTATGAAGATCAAGGTTGGCAGGATAATGCGACTGAAGTGTATGATAAAATAATCTTTCTGGTAGCACGGAATACTCATACTCCATTTGGCCCGCTCCAATTATGGGACGATGAGGCTCAGTCCGTATGGGCTGCCAATTCTATGGACAAAAGTAAAGTGATTGTTATTTCATTAGGTAGTCCTTACATTGGAAATGAATATTTTGAACGTGTCAAGACTTATATAAATACTTATTCGAATGATGCTTCCACTCATTCTGCTTTATTACGGATATTGTTGGGACAGCTTCCGTTCAAAGGTAAGTCACCGGTCGACTTGGAGCATAAACTGTTTACATTTTAATCATTATACTTATGAAGAAATTTTTATTTAGTGGAATTATAGCTTGTCTTATCGGGTTTTGTTTGAGTTGTACTACAACAGAAGACTCTGTAGGGTTACAGATGCGTGCAGGACTTCCTAATTTTAATTATAAGATACAAAAGAATGAACCCGTATCTGTCGTTTTTTTGGGTGGAAGTATAACAAATCATCAAGGATATAGAGTGCAAATTACTGATTGGCTCAAGCAACAATATAGTAATGTACAGTTTACGTCAATAAATTCCGGAATTGGTGGGACCGGATCCGATTTGGGTGTGTTCCGTACAGAACGGGACGTGTTGCAGTATCATCCGGATTTGGTATTTGTCGAATTTGCTGTGAATGATGCCAAAACTGACTCCTTAGTGATCGCTCATTCCATGGAAGGAATTGTGCGTAAGATCTGGCATCATAATCCGCATACGGATATATGTTTTCTCTATACGCTAAATGAACCAATGTTGGATGACTTGAAAGCAGGAAAGAATTACCGTTCTGTGCGGTATATGGAGACAGTAGCAGACTATTATGATATTCCGTCTGTTAATTTTGCCGATGATGTTCTGGAATTGTTGAATGAGGATAAGTTGGTTTTTAAAGGAGATTCAAAAAAGGAGTATAGTGGTAAGATTGTGTTTACGAATGATGGGACACATCCTACTTATGATGGCGGACATCCTATATATACAAAGACACTGAGCCGTTCCCTGTTACAAATGAACAAGGCGCAGGAAAAGGCACATGCATTGAAAGCTCCGTTGTATCCGGGTAATTATGAGAAAGCTAAAATGATTCCCGTAACAGAGTTTGAACATTCCGAAGGTTGGAAACTACTCTCGAAAGATGATAAAGCCTTTTCAAATTTTCAGGGAGACCAAAAAGCATTGCCGGTTGTTCTGGAATCCTCGGATTCGGAAGATTTTGTGAAAGTGCATTTTAAGGGAATTCGAGTTGGGGTGTTTGACTTAATCGGACCTTCATCCGGAGGAATGACAGTAGAGATAGATCAGAATGATCCTTCCTATATCCGTAGGTTTGATAAATATTGCGGAGATCGTAATCGTACTAATTATTGTCTGTTTGAGTCCTTGAATGAAGAAGAACATACAATTATTATTCGTCCGGACAATAGACGTTTTGAGAAGGCGGAAATCTACAAGATGAATCCGAAGCGAATAAAGGAAACTGAATATTTCAATGAGTTTAATACCTATCTCGGCTATATTCTTTTAGTGGGTGATATTATACAAAATTAATGGTGCAAGACTGATGGTATAAGGCTGTTATTGTAGTCAAACTATAAATTAGATTACAATAATAGCCTTGTTCTTCAAATGGCATATATTTGTGGTCGGAATATACCGCTTATCAACTCTTTTTGAACCATTTGTAAACCCATTTGCCCACTTTCTCATAGTGTCGGGTTTCAGTATCAGTGTATAGCTTGGAGAAGAAAGAACTGTCCAGTGGTTCACCCGATTGATTGGGATATAACACAATCAGGCTATTATTAGAGAAATATTTTCCTAATTGTCTCGGTAATTTCTCAAACGAGTTGTCATAAGAAATCGTTCCGGGACGGGCGCTGATAATGACTAACAGATGGTCGTAGCTTACTTGCCCTGTCAGTACCAGTAAATCGTTCCAGTCCTCTAAAAGAGAGAAATCCGTCAGTACCTGTTTATGTCTTTTCTTTATCCACGTTTGCAGGCGGACGATTGTCTGTTCGTTTGCAAAGAAATGCACACGACATCCGAGCGTGCTTCCCATTCGGCAGAAATGCTCCAACCAACGTGGAAAGCCGGATTCATATTCCGCTTTCGGAGGGACGGCAATAACGATTCGCTTTATCGTATTGACCGGTATCAGGAATTTGGAGATAATAATCTCGCAATTTAATCCTTTCAGCAGGTTTCCGGCAAGCATTCCGAAATATGAATCAGTGATATTCGCTTTGCGGTGCAGCCCGGTGATGATACTCGTTACTTCATTCTCTTTCACAGAGTGGATGATGCCGGAAGCAATATTCAAGTCATAGCGGGTCAGCTGTTTCAGCGAAACATTGGCTGCTGTTGTTGTCATGGCCGCTTTTTCCAAGTAGCGTTTACTTCGCATTCTCAGGTTATCGGAAGTGCTGTCGTCGTTGATAACGTGCAGTGCCAGAAGATTGTCCTTTAGTTTCGTATCACGTATCACTAAAGAAAGGTTCATCATGTCTTCAATGGTGTCCGGATTGGCAAGAGATACCAAAATCTTTTCAGTTTCCGTCGAAGACTCTTTTCCCGGTTCCGAATCATCCACGGCCAGCTTCTTGGCCGCCCGTTCGGTTATCAGGGAACTGACTACGCAAGTAACGAGGATCAGCAGAACCGTCCCATTCAGTACATCATCATTCAACAGACGTTCGCCGCCGGGCAGGATAATATTATATCCGACCAATACCGCCGCCAATGTAGCTGCCGCCTGTGCATTACTCAATCCGTACATCATGTTTCGTTCGAGAACGGACATCCTGTATATCTTTTGCGTGAGCCAGCAGGCAATCCACTTGCCCGTCAGTGCCATTACAATCATTACGGCGGCCACCTTCAGCGCATCTCCGTGTCCGAAGATAACACGCAGGTTGATCAACATTCCCACTCCGATAAGAAAGTAAGGAATGAAAAGCGCATTCCCGACGAACTCCAGATGATTCATCAACGGAGAAACGTGTGGAATGAGTCGGTTCAGTACCAATCCTGCGAGGAAAGCCCCCAAAATTCCTTCCATTCCTACGAACTCCATGAGTCCTGCTCCAAGAAAGACCATGGCAAGGACGAAAATGAACTGCATCACATGGTCATTGTAGCGGTGAAAGAACCAGCGGCCGATACGCGGGAAGAAATAGATAATTAGTCCACCCAGGAAAATCACTTTTACTACCAGCCATAACCAGAAGAAACCACCGGTCTCTCCTTTGAACAAACCGCCTATGACAGCCAACACCAACAATGTGAGTGTGTCCGTCACTGCCGTTCCTCCTACCGCAATGCTTACGCTACGATGACGTGACACCCCGAAACGGGTGACAATGGGGTAAGCCACCAGGGTATGTGAGGCATACATACTGGCTAGCAGTACGGATGTGATTATACCATATTTCAAATAAGACACATTGGCAACGAATCCGATTCCGATAGGTACAATAAAAGCGAGTAGCCCCAGGACTAACGCCTTGTTCCGTGTCTCTTTGAAATCTCCCATGTTCATTTCCAGACCGGCCAGGAACATGATATAATACAGTCCCACTTTTCCGAATAATTCGAAACTGCTGTCGCGTGCCAGAATGTTGAATCCATGTTCACCCACAGCCAGTCCCGCCAGAATCATACCGATGATATGCGGGATGCGCAACTTGTTCAATAAAATAGGGGCAAACAGTATAATGAGAAGTACAAGGAGAAATATCCATGTAGGGTCGGTAATAGGGAATGTTAAATCAAGGCCAATCCAATCCATAATTTGATGATTTCGTGATATCTGTTGCGCAAAATAACTTAAAAAAATACTATAAAGAAAACGTTTGCCGGTAAAATATTGTTTTACGGGCAATCTTATTTCTTTTCAGTTCTGGAAATCTTTTTACTTCTCCTGTGACATTGGGCAACAATGTGTGGGTTGGAGGAAACTCCAACATTCTGCCCGGCGTCACAATCGGTACTGGAATATCAATGCCAATATCTTCGTGAGCGATTATGACACGATGAAGGTGATCTTTACAAACAAGCTTTTCGGGGAAGAAGCCGGACAAGTGCCGGAAAACGCCGAATGCTGGAAAATGTTGAATGCGGGGTTAGGGGATGTATGTAAGCATTGTCCGTCAACCATGTTGTATGGAACAATAGCGGTGAAAGAAAATGCATACAATAGATGTTAGTGATGATTTTACTCTCATACTCTCATAGATAGTTTCAATCCCTTTATACATCGTTGTTTGCGGCTATGAGAGTTAAGTTGGAGTAACCTGAGGGTAATTTTTACCCTCAGGTTACTAATTCCCACTATTTAATCTGTAACATGTTTATTATTAGTATAATAACCGTTTCCTGGTACATAAATCGGTTGCATCACTCCACCCTCATTTTTCAGTTTTCCTTCGTCACGTAGCCGCCGGATATGTCGCATTGCCGTGCTTCTTGTCATTCTGCAGAGGTCTTGGAAGTCACATCTCCGCATGAATGGGTGTGTTTGGAAGTATTTCGTCAGTTTCCGGTCTATTTCTTCGTTCGTCAGTTGGGAGAAGTCGAGCCCGCCTTTGAGACTTTTTACTTTCAGTATCCCAAATTCATTTTTCAATGTCTGATCGGCACGAAACTGGATCGCTTTCAATTTTACTTTGGTAGCCTTTCGTTTGGTATCTATCGTTACGGGTTCCGTACTGGTCAGGCAAGGGCGAAAATAACCGATACCGTCCAGATGTACTTGCCGTCCGTTTGCCAATTCCTGTCCCATGATATGCGAAAGGGCGTCGAGTACAGCTGTGACGTCCGTTTCTGTCAGCGAACAACGTTCTTGAATGCGTCGGCTCAATACGTCGGTTCCTATCGAACCGTTATATTTTAGACGTGGGTGCAGTGTCTTTTCTCCTTGTTCTTTGTCCGAAGGCTTCGGGTTTTCATACCAGTCAAATAATATTGCCATAGTTTCATGTTTTGTTTTAAAGTAACCGTTCTTGTTATGTATTCTCTTAGGTAGTTATACGTTAATGCTTAGAGTTTGTTTTGTTAAGCCTTAATGCTTCTCAGGGGCTCACTGCTGTGAATAAGATTGCTTACACTTGTTAACGTTTTTGTTTACAACTGATAGCTTGTTTGTTCACACTGGTGAGCTTCTGGTAACTATTAAGCAAAGATACATCAAATCTGAGTGTAATACAAATAAAATGCGGATATTAATCAGGAGAAATGCCTGCTTTCCGGAAGCTTATAGCGTATCTTTACAGGAATTAAAACAATAAATTCCGATTGTAGAAAATAGACAGAAATAGAATGAATATTACTTTTATCAGGCAAGATAGTGGGAGTGGAAAAGAAACTCTCAGTGTTTGTGAGGCAGGCACATTGTTCGACAAAATGAAAACGGAAACAAAATCGGGACACATTATGACTTTGCGCGAACTTATTGAGTCCGTTGGAACAGTTATTTCATTGTTATCCTAGTCCGTTGGATGAGGAAGCGGAAGAAGGGAAGTGGATGACTTCCATGCAGATATTGAACTATTTGCAGACAAAGACACGTGACAGGTTGGCTATCAATAAGGTGGCACAATTCGGATGCACGCTTCAAAAGCTGAGTATTCCTTCCCGAAAGTCTTATCGGGGGACACTTTATCATTTGGTAAGGATAGAGTGAGTGTCCTATTTGTTCAATTCGGTTTTCTGCACATTTTAGGGGGCGGTATCAAAGAGGAATTGTTTTTTATTTTGAGTCAGGTATTTTATAGGGATTAATAGTATTTTTCAATCCCGCCGAATCCTGTTATTCTTTTATTTTCTCTCGTTTTATTGATAAAGTTGTTTAATCGCTTTTCAAATTCTTCAGGCCGTTTCCTTGCTGCTTCAATGTAGGCAATTCGGATGCGTTTATATGTGTCGGAAAAAAGTTGATAATTGTTCCATACAGTTTTATCTTCTTTCAATCTGGCAATTATATCCTTTTTCGCCACTCTTTTCTATCTTTAAAATATTTTATTTCTATTGACATGGTAGCAGGTCATTCTTAGAGTTATTATCCGTCCCTCTGCTTTGGAAATAAGCAATAGATCTTTTTGAGTATTGAGGTAACTTCCGGAGTGAAATGATAGCCATATAGTCCTTATCAGCTTTGTGTTCCATAATTGTACCTGTATTTGTTGTTCAATAGCGCAAATATAGACAATTGCGTATGATTCCCATTGCACGGTTCCGACATTTATTTTTTATTAAGAAGGAAATTATATCTTTGTATCCACCCGTTCATACTTGTTATGTTTCCCAGGAACTTCCTACTTATTTCATACGATTCTCCTCTCTAAATTGTTTGGGAGTCATTCCTTTCATTTGTTTGAATGTTGAACTAAAATATCGGGGATAAGTAAAACCCACTTCACTGCTTATTTCATTTATGTTTAAATTTGTATTGGTAAGCAGTGAGATCGCTTTTTCGATACGTAATCTGTTTATATAGTCATTGACTCCCAAACCCGTTATAATTTTTATCTTGTTGTATAAAGAAGAACGGCTAATTGTCATGAGATCTGCCAATTGCTGGACGGAGAATTCCTCGTCAGATAGGTTTTCATGTATAATTATATTTATTTTTGTCATGAAATCCTCATCTGCTTTACTGTTTGTTAAAGTCTGGAGAGAAGTCGACTGGTTGATAGAGATGTATTGATTGTGTATTTTCTCTCTATTTTTTAAAATATTTCCGATGACGATCTTTAGAGAGTCTAGATCAAATGGTTTGGGGATGTAAGCATCAGCTCCGGATTTATATCCGGTTGTTATCCCTGTCTGGTCATAACGTGCTGTTAACAGTATTACAGGGATATGGCTTATCTGGATGTTGTTTTTTATCTGACGGCATAATTCAAAACCATCCATTTGCGGCATCATCACGTCACTAATAATAATAGAAGGCTGTTTCTTCTGACAGATTTCTAAGGCAGAGACTGCATTGTCTGCCGCATAAACTTTCTTAAAGAACTCAGTTAAAGAACTTATGAGATATTCCCTTAACTCCTTTTCGTCCTCTACAATAAGCACAGTCTTTCCGGTACAATCGAAATGTGTATCTTGGATGCTGGAAGGGAGAGGAGAGTCTTTTTGCTGTAAATGGGCGGATTCTTCTTTTTTATTTGTATTGAGCAATGGCAGCTCCAAATAGAATGTAGCTCCTTTGTTTGTATTATTATAGGCCCTTATAAGCCCCCCGTGCATTTCCATTATTGTTTTGGCATAATATAATCCGAATCCACTTCCTCTCTCTTTGTGATTACCTTTGTGGAATTTAGTGAAGAGATTTGCCATATCCGAATCTTCTATACCGCTTCCTTCGTCTATAACAGATATTCTGACTGTGTTTTCAAGACGTTGCGTGCTTACTGTTATATTGCTGTTTGCCTTACTGAATTTTAGTGCATTCATCAGTAAGTTTGATAGTACTGTTTGACACTTTTGTTTGTCAAACCATACCTCCTCTATGTTGGGATCTATTTGTAATTGTATGCATATCTCTTTTTCTTTTGCCTCATTCATATAGTCTTTGATAACCTCGGTTACCCATTCGTTCAATTGAGTTTTTTGTATTTTCAATTTATTATAGTCTGCCTCCAAACTGCTCCAGTCCAACACCATATCTACTATTTCCCTCATGTGTTGTGCTTGGTTGAATAGTAGTTGTAATTGTGGTATCAGATGCTGAGGTAATCCTTGCATCTCACTTTTGTCCATGAGACGTTTTAGTGGGGCATAAATCAATGTTAAGGGAGTACGTAATTCGTGATTTATGTGAATGAGGAAATCTATCCTCTTTTCATTCAGATATTGTCTGTATTCTTTTAGTCTCTTTTGTATTCTTACTTCCTTTTTTATATTAAAAATGAATATTCCTGCAATACCCCCTCCTATAAGGCTAATACAACATAATATTATAAACCAGTCTGTTTTATACCATGGTGGGGTAATATGGACATTTGTGAGAAGGATAGGAGTGGTATAATTTCCGTCTTTTGTCATACATGCTACTTCGATGCGGTATTTACCGGTAGATAGGTTGGAAAGATCCAATATCGGATTATATGATTCGATTATCTTATCAACATTTCCTTTTATGATATATCGGAATGGAACTCGCTGGAAAATATCTTTATTTTTAATATATACCCGTAGGGCGAGTGCATTATGTTCCCATGGAACTTTTATATTTTGGGTGTCTATACCGGATGTATACGGTTGCCCGTTAAGTTCTATGCTGTAAAGTGCTATTTCCGGATCTGGTTCATTAGGCTCTGGGATGTCTGTGTTTATTCGGACCAGTCCTTCTATGCCACCAAAGTAAAGATATCGGCTGTTTTTTTCAGCCCGTTGTTGATAAGTAAATATTATTTCATTGGGATAAAATCCGTCGCTTCTGTTCCATTGAATAAATCTGTTTTCTTTTATGCAGTAAGAAAATAGTTGGTTTTGTGCACAGATCCATATCCTTTCTGAAGAAGGCTCATAACGGAGGGCGGTAATATCATTGAATAACTGTGACCTGATTTTAAAATATCTTTTCTCTTTTATATCATAATATCCCATTCCTGTTGTTGTTCCCACCCATATCTTATTTATTCCGTCGTAATCAATCGCACTGATAACTTCTTTCTCGTCCAATTGAAAAAGAAGATCAATGCTGTCATTCTTGTTAATGATTCGGAATACTTTGTTTCCATTCATTGCCAAGGATATCTTTTTGTCACAGTAGGCTATGACCGAGGCTTGTAATTGATAATTGTTCTCATTTTTGATTGGAGAGAATTTTTTATTATTTATATTATATACCCATAGCTCCTTACTAAGTATATATATTTTGTTTTCTGTTACTCGGTGAGCGCGTGGAAGATATCCGTAAAAGCACTGCCTGAAGTTAATACTGTCGTTTATTATCACAAACGGTCGATAAATACCTGTGTTTTTTTCAAACAGGAAAAGTCCCTTTGTGTAAACAGATACCATTAGTTCTTTTTCTGATACTGGGGCTATGGAAATCACTTTATCCCCATAGGTAGACGAGAAGTGCTTGAAGTTTCCCGTTTGAGGATCATACAAGTTTATTCCGCCTCCGTCCGTACCAATCCATAACTTTCCATTAGCTTCCTCGTAAAAACTCGTCACAGATTTTTCGCTCAATCCATTATTATATCCTAAAGGACAGTCTTTATAAGTACGTATGTAACTTTCTTTGATATTGAAAACTCCTCCTCTAACACTTCCCGCCCATAAACATTCGTTGCTATCCTTATATAATACAGTAATAGAATTGACAGGGAGTGAATTTTCATCTCCGGCAATATGATAGAGGTTAGAGAATTTTTCATTGCGTAGTTCCAGGCGATTTATTCCTCCGCCATCAGTTGCTAACCATAGATATCCTTTCTTTTCTATTATATCCAATACATAATTGTTTGTCAATCCGGAGTTGTTGCTCGTATATTGTTTTATAAGTTTTCCTGTTTTCTCATAACAAAACAGGCCTTGTCCCCAAAAAGATAAATATATGTATCCGTTTGAAGCCAGACATGCTCCTTGTAAAATATTGTTTGGACAAGAGAAAAAACGCTTTAATTGCATATTGGGGTAATTCAATATATATATTCCATCCCTTCTGGTGACGATTAGCACCTCCTTTGGGGAAACTGCTATAATTCTTTGTACCCTATATTTGGTAATGTCACTGTCCGTAGCACCTTTGGGGTTGATGCATACTGCTTTAAAAGAGCGTTTTTGGTAATCATATTTGTATATTCGATTCTCACTTCCGAAAAGTACTCCTCCATTTATGCATAAGGAAGAATAGATGATATCATGATTGAAGGGAATAAAATTCCCGTGTGTCTCATCATATCTAACCATACCTTGTCTGGTAGATATCCATATGTCGTTAAGGGAATCTTGGGTTAAATGTATAATGTGATTGCTTGGTAAGGAATATCTGTCGTTGGGGTGGCTTTTGAATATTTTCAGATTTTGTCCCGTATAAAAATTCAGACCATTTTTTGTTCCTATCCATAATTTCCCTTTCTTATCTAAAAGTATGGATTGGGCGGTAGATTGAGACAATCCTTCCGCTACGGAAATAGACGTAAACTGGTAATTTATGTCATGACCTGATGTAGATGATATGCAAAGTAGTGTTAATATTGCGAATATACCAAATAACCTGTACATTTTTATCTTTTCGTGTTGTTTAAAGCTGATTTTTTCTATTTAACAACGTATATACATAAAATGTTTATTAATTATTCTGTTTTTGATAAAAAAATGCAGTATTGGATGATATATGACTTTTTTTAAATGCTTTCTGACTATGTTTAGTTTTATGAGTTCTTTCTTTGCGCTTGTAAATAATAACCCCTAATTTATTAAATATGATTTTCTTTATTCCTTTGTTTATACCTCCGTAATTTGTGATGTTTTTGGAGTGGATATATGGTATTTGAACGCCTCTTGTTGATAGGTGTTTTAAACATGAAAAACATAAAAGAGTATGAAAAAGAGTTTTATTTTATTTGTTTTTCTTCTGTGTTCGATTGTAGTTGTGGCACAGAAGAAAAGTATTACGGGCATAATAACGGATACTGCGGGTGAGGCGGTCATTGGTGCCAGTATTGTGGAAGTTGGAACAACAAATGGCACTGTTTCTGACGTTGATGGTAATTTTACACTCTCGGTTTCTGATAATGCCAGTATACAGGTTTCATTCATAGGTTTTTCTTCCCAGACTTTGAGTGTGCAAGGAAAAATGAATTTTAAGATAATCTTAAAAGAAGACAGTGAGCTTTTGCAGGAAGTTGTTGTGACCGGTTATGGCGGAAAAGTTTCACGGGCAAAACTGACGAATTCTATATCGACTGTCAGTCCCCAGATATTAGAGAAGGGTATATATACAAATCCCTCTCAGGCACTGTCGGGTTCTGTTCCTGGTTTAAAGGTTTCTCTCACTTCGGGAAATCCTACTTCATCTCCTAAAGTTATATTACGTGGTGGAACGGAATTTGATGGTTCGGGAGGACCCCTGGTGATAGTGGACGGACAGCTTCGTGATAATTTTGATGATATCAATCCTCAGGATATTGCATCTATGGATGTTCTGAAGGATGCTGGGGCTACGGCCATATACGGTGCCCGTGCAAGTAATGGTGTAATTTTAATTACAACAAAATCTGGCCGGGCAGGACATCGGGAAATTAATTTCAGAGCAAATATAGGTCTCGGTTATGTTAATAATCCCTACGACTTTTTGGGCGCGGAAGACTATATTACAGTCCTTCGTACAGCCTATAAAAATACCCCGTGGGCAGCTACGGCAAATCTTACAGGTTCTACGCCTTTTGGTACGGGTAATAAGCTCGGTGCGAATATGGTGTGGAATATTATGGGGAAAACGGATGAAAATGCCTATCTTTTGGATATGGGCTGGCGAGAAATGCTGGATCCTTTGGACCCTTCTAAAACAATCATTTATAAAGGGACAAAACCAGAGGAATATAATCTTCGTAATCCGGTAGTGACACAGGATTATACGGTTAGTATGTCGGGGGGGAATGATAAAGGAACTTATTATGCAAGTTTGGGTTATAACGACTCCCCCGGAGCCCCTATCACTACCGAATATAAACGTTATAATTTCACATTCAACGGTTCGTACAAAATTGCAGATTGGTTGAAAACGACTTCCAATGCGACTTTCAGCCGGGCTAATTATGTATGGTTAAACAACGCCTGGGGGACGGAAAGTGATTATTTTGGTCGGGTGATGAGTACTCCTCCTACTGTCCGTTTTGAAGACGAGGATGGTAATCCGACATTGGGTCCTAGTCCCGGGGACGGTAATCAGACTTATGTTGCAAAAAGTTACGATCAGGATAATGAACGGACAAAGTTTACCCTTATGCAGTCATTAGAAGCTAATTTATTCAAGGGATTGGTCTTGAGGGCTTCTGCTAGTTGGTATTATTTTCATACTGTACAAGAAAGTATGCGCAAGGACTATGAGACGGTTCCGGGGCAATGGAATCGAACTCGTTCAACTAGTGCAAGCTATTCTCGTCAGTTCTCTCAGACCTATAATGCTGTTCTAGATTATACGACTGTATTTTCTGCTGTTCATAATTTGAATATTATGTTTGGTTGTGAATTTTATGATCAGTATAATAACGGTTTCTCTGCATCCGGTTCTGGTGCTGCTACCGATGATTTTAAAGATTTAGGTCTGACCGATGCAGGTGAGGGTAAACGTCAGATAGATTCGAATCATAGTCGTTACCGTATTCTTTCTTATTTTGGACGCTTGAACTACGACTATGAGGGTAAATATTTGTTCTCCGGGGTATTTCGTTATGACGGTTATTCTTCTTTGCTGGGTAAGAATCGGTGGGGATTTTTTCCGGGAGTTTCCGGTGGCTGGGTTTTTACGAAAGAGGATTTTGTTAAGGAA
The DNA here is from genome assembly GCA_959606905.1 of uncultured Bacteroides sp. The sequence continues at coordinate 53,237 of CAUHML010000014.1, forward strand.
TCACTTCCTTTCCTCTATTATGGAAAGCTGAGGGCTAGTTACGGTTTGAATGGTAATGCCAGCGGAATCGGTCCATATACTCTTCAAGGTTCATATAATTCTAATAAATACCATGGCAACAATGGTTTTCTGATAGGTACTTTGCCTAATCCTTCTTTGCGTTGGGAAAAGACGGCCAGTTTTGATATAGGCTTGAATGTAGGACTCTTGGGAGGACGCTTGAATTTGGATATCGATTACTACAATCGTCTGACATCTGATAAGTATGCAGACTTCACCCTGCCTTCGACCACGGGATTCTCTTCTGTTAAGAACAATAATGGAAAATTACGTAATAGCGGAATCGAATTACAACTCTCTGGTAAGGTGTTGGATGTCAACGATTTTACTTGGGATGCTTCTTTTAATATAACTTATAATAAGAATAAGATTATAGCCCTTCCTGATAACGGGCAGGTACGAAACAGACAGAATGGACAGCAAGTGTATACCGGTCGGAAGGTTGTAAATCCGGGTACAGGTAAGTTGGAAGATGAGAAGGTGTATGTCGGAGGTTTTCAGGAGGGAATGGAGTATGGGATACTTGTCGGTTACCAGGCCGAGGGTATTTACAGAAGTGTTGATGATATTCCGGGAAATTTGGTTGTGACCTCGGGGAATATTCAAGGTAAATATCAATATGGCCCTGAAGCTTGGAATAAACTTTCTGATAATGAGCGGGCAAAAGGCATAGAGTTAAAACCTGGAGATGTGAAATGGAAGGATGTAAATGGAGATGGGGTGATTGACCAGTATGATCAGGTTGTAATAGGAAATACTACTCCTCGTTGGTATGGTGGTTTTAATACCACAATGTCTTGGAAGGGACTTAGTTTGTATGCCCGTTTTGACTTTGCGCTTGATTATTGGGTTTATGATGATAAGACTCCTTGGTTTTTAGGATGTATGCAGGGGGCTTACAATACGACAAAGGATGTTTTTAATACATGGAGCGAAAGTAATCCAAACGCAAAATATCCCCGTTACGTATTTGCTGATCAGGTGGGAGCTGCCAATTACTATCGTACCTCAACTCTATTTGCCTCTAAGGGTAACTATTTAGGGATTAGAGAATTGTCTTTGTCATATACTCTTCCTCAAGAATTGTCTAAAAGACTATATATGCAGAAACTGCAATTCTCAATAACGGGACAGAATTTGGGCTATTTAACTTCTGCCAGGACGGTAAGCCCGGAGATTTCGTCAGGATATCCCTTGCCACGTACCGTTATATTTGGCGTTAATGTTACATTTTAATAATTCGAAGTGAGATGAGAAATTTAAAATTTATACATATTATGGTGTTGAATATAGCTGCTATAGTGGCTACATCATGTGGGGATATGCTGGATCTCGCCCCGATAGATAATTATGGAAGTACCAGCTATTGGAAAACAGAATCCCAAGTCAGTGCATATATTGACGGTCTTCATAAACAATTGCGAGATATGGCGGAACAGCATATTATCACTTTTGGCGAATTAAGGGGCGGACATTATAAGGATGGCACAAGTGCAGATGGTCTGGCTATCTCTAGTGGGGAAATCCGTTTACAAAATCTGTCTAAGGAGACTCCCGGAGTTACCAAGTTTGGAAATATTTATGGCTGTATAACCAATATCAATCTTTTTATAGCTCGTGTAACTGATGCTAATTTCATTCCGGAAGCTAAAAAGAATTATTATCTTGGACAGGCGTATGGCCTTCGTGCCTTTTACTATTTTGATCTTTATAGAGTCTATGGTGGGGTACCAATTCGTCTTGGCGTGGAAGTTATCGATGGAGTGCTTGATCCGAATAAACTTTATTTGGGGAGAGCTAAACCAAGTGAAGTTATATCACAGATTAAAAAGGATTTGGAAACCTCCCTACAATATTTTGGAGAGAATTCTGATTTTAATTCATATGGACATGGTACCAAGGTGTATTGGTCAAAGGCGGCCACAGAATGTTTGGCTGGAGAGGTATATTTATGGAATTCCAAAGTAACTATTGGTGATAACAAAGCTACCGAATCGGATTTGTCAAAGGCCAAGAAGTACTTGAAAGATGTAGAGGGTAACTATGGACTTCAATTGCAACAAGATTTTAAACGTATATTCAGTGCTGATAACAAAGGTAATAGTGAGGTGATAATGGCTGTGTCTTATATGGAGGGTGAAGCAGAAAACTCCCTTTCTCGTGGATATACCTATTCTCTTGTTTCCGGGACGACTAATAAAGATAGTTTTAGAGAAAATGGAACGCCATGGGATGATGCGCTTGATATACAGAATAATGGTCAACAGAAATATGAGTATAAACTTTCGCTTTATAATAGTTTTGAAAAAGGTGATACTCGTTGTGACGCCACATTTATGCCTTCATATCGGAAAAAGGAAAGTGGAGAATTGTATGTATATGGTACTCATGTATGTAAAAATTTGGGCTCTCTCAATGCTCAGGGAAATAGAGTCTATGATGGTGATCTTATTCTTTACCGTTTATCCTGGGTATATCTAGCATTAGCCGAGATTGCTAATATGGAGAGTGATAATGCAAATGTTGAGAAATATATAAATTTAGTCAGAAATAGGGCGTATAAGTCTGAGGCAGGTTCACATATATATAAGGCATCTGATTTTCTAACTAATGAATTAGCTATTTTACATGAAAAGGATAAGGAGTTTGTACAGGAAGGACAACGTTGGTGGGATTTGTGCCGCATGAAGAATGCAAAGGACGGTATTCCATTAGTGTTCTGTATAGAAGGTGATATTGATAATAAAGTTGCTATTCTTGATCAGAAGACTGAGGCATATAAAGTTTTATGGCCGTTGGATCAGAATATACTTGATAATGATTCGGCATTGGAGCAGACTCCTGGTTATGAATAGAAGAAGATATGACGAGAATATGTCCGGTTGGAAGGGAGGAGTTTCGTATTCCGGCTAGATATACTTTTATATCTGTTTATGGTAGTATAAAGATAATATAAAATAATACGAAGTTGAGTTATGAAAAAAAGTATAATACCCTTATTAGCAGTTTTATTTTTCGGATGTTCAAACGACTTTTCTGACAGTTCCATTGATGTGCTGCGACCAGAGAAAGAAGATTCCGTTGAAAGAGTGGATAAATCGTGGGTTCTGATTTTTTCAGATGAATTTAATATCGATGGGGCCGTTGACTCCAAGAAGTGGAATTATACTCCCAGGGGAGATGTTGCTCATGCCTATTATTATAAGCCGAATGATACATCCGTTGTTTGGTGTGAAGATGGTTTGTTGAATCTCAAGTTTATGAAGGATGAAACAGATCCCCGCGGATATAAATCTGGAAGTATACGCACTGATAGTGGAAAGTTTGATTTTACTTATGGTAAAGTAGAGATTAAAGCTAAGTTTTCATCAGGGAATGGTTCGTGGCCGGCTATATGGATGATGCCTGCCAGTTCAGAATACGGAGGATGGCCTGCAAGTGGTGAAATAGATATAATGGAGCATATAAAAGATTTAGATGTTGCTGTACAAACGGTACATACTACTGGTACGGAGCAAAAGACATATCCTTTTGGTCATTCAGGGTCTAAATTCAAGCAGGGTGAATGGAATATATGGGGAATAGAATGGAACGATAAGAAAATTGATTTTATGGTAAATGGAGAAGTTTGCGCAACCTATTATAACAAAGGTTTGGGCGCAGTACAATGGCCCTTTGATATTCCTTTCTTCTTGATATTGAATGTTGCAGGTGGAAAGGGAATGGCTGGTCCTATAAATGAGAAACATTTGCCTTTTACCATGCAAGTTGATTATGTGCGGGTATATCAGTGGAAATAGTCTTTTGTAAAATAGATTTATAGGGTCCTGAATGTACTCTATGATTCAGAATAATATTTATGGTGTAAAAGTTTGTTTTTGAGGTGACAGTGCCTGTCGAAGGGAGTTGTCAGCACTCTTGTGGTGACAACTCTTCTTTCGATGAGGTAATATTGTTTTTGAAGAAAGAATGGTTTTTTAATCTTTTTAATTTATAATCATATGAGATCAATTTTGTGCTATTTATTGTTTGCTATAGGTGGGACTGTTACTTATGTATGCGCAGAAGAAAAGGAGCAAATCGGATCGGATACACTTGAAAACATTTTATTTGTTGATGATTTTGATGCGAAATGTGTTGTGCCCGATACGGCAATCTGGAAACTTTGTACGTATGCCAACAACGCCTGGTCACAGTATTTTAGGGGTGTGGATGGTTACGAAAATGTAAAGGTGGAGGAAGGCTATTTGAAGTTGAGGGCCTGTAAGGACAACGGGACTTATAAAAATGGCGGGGTGTTTTCCAAGATAGGTTTTCCCTGTGGTACACGTTTGGAAGTTAAGGCCAGATTAACCAAATTGGTTCGTGGAGGTTTTCCTGCTATCTGGCAAATGCCTATAGGAGCACCGGAATGGCCCAGAGGGGGAGAAATAGATCTTATGGAATGGGTACAAGGGAGTCCTAAGCAGATCTTTCAAACGGTACATACTTTTTATATAAATGGTGAAAATGGTTCTGCAGGAGTAACGAACAAGGAGCCTGATAAGAATTTTGATGTAACTAAAGATCATGTATATGCAGTGCAGCGGACTGAAAAGGAATTAATATTTTATGTCGACGGCAAAGAGACTTGGAAATATGAGAACCAACATTTGGATAAGGAGAAACTACAGTATCCATTTTGTGAATATCCCTTCAATATAATTCTAAATTTTTCATTGGGAGGTGAATTGAATGGTATGATGACATGGCCGGGAGAAATCCATGATGAAGATTTGCCGGGAGAAATGTGGGTTGACTGGGTGCGTGTTGTGTTGTTGGATAATAATAAAATCAATGAATGAATATCACTTCTGGAAAACGTGTTTCTAAGAAGGGGGGGATATGTTGAAATAGGTTCTTTATGTTATGTAATTATTTCTCCCGCTTGAATTATAGCCTAAACTATGAATCTCCAAATTATGAAGCCTCTATATAAATGATAGTTGTCTGATGCATAAAATATAATGTCGTTTATTTGTAACAGATTGAGATAGGAATTGCCTTCTTTTGCAAAGTGTTATACAATGTTTGATTTGGTATGAGATAGCTGATTACAATTAGTCACTTTGCCGGATTAGTGTTTGTTGAATATGGAAAAGCAACAGAAAAATATGACTTTACGTAGAGGACCGTAGAATCGTGGTCGTGGGTAGGTCCCATTACAGCAGCTGAGAAAGACGTACATAAACATATATACTCACAATGGGTGATTTTATTTTGTATTGTAAATGAAAGTAGTAGTTAGTCAACTATATAGCTAAAGGTAGAATGTTGGGAATGATATATATTTCAGCCCCAATTCTGCTAATAATAAATTTAAATAAGAATTATGATGAAAAAGATTTTTGCAGGCTTATTGCTATCTGGTATTGCCATTTGCCATGTAAGTGGACAAACAGCTTTGGAAGGAAACAAATTTTCGGATAATTGGTCAATCGGTATTAATGTAGGTGGCGTGACCCCATTGACTCATCACTCGTTTTTTAAAAACATGCGTTCGGCAGTTGGAGTTCATGTAAGCAAGCATTTAACCCCTACCTTTGGATTAGGTTTTGAGGCAATGGGTTATTTTAATACAACAAAAAGTAAAACAGCATTTGATGAATCAAATGTAAGTTTGTTAGGATTGGTGAATTTAAATAATCTTTTTGGAGGTTATAACGGTATTCCAAGAAGTTTTGAGATTGAGGCTGTGGCTGGTATTGGCTGGATGCATTATTATGTTGGTAGAAACATGGGGGAAGATCAAAATGGTATGTCTACTAAGTTGGGATTAAATTTTAATTTTAATTTAGGGGAAAGTAAGGCGTGGACTCTAGCTCTCAAACCGGCTCTTGTATATGATATGAATTCTATGGGTACGAAACCTGTATATTTCCATTCGGGGCGTGCCGTGTGGGAGATTAGTGCAGGCTTCGTATATCATTTCAGATGTAGCAATGGTGAACACCATTTTACTAAAGTAAGACCTTACGACCAGTCTGAATTTGATGCATTAAATGCTCAAATAAATCAACTTCGTTCAGAACTTGAACGCAATGATAATGTATTGCAGGATGCTAACCAAAAAGTGACAGATTTAGAAACGGCTTTGGAAGAATACAAGAATCGAGAACCGAAAATTGTGAAAGATACGATTGACAATAGTAAAAAAACACTAGAGTCTGTGATTACTTTTCGTCAAGGTAGAATAACTATTGATAATTCTCAATTGCCTAATGTTGAACGGATTGCAATTTACTTGAGAAACCACAAAGAGGCAGGAGTTGTAATCAAGGGTTACGCTTCTCCGGAGGGTAGTGAAGAACTTAATGAGCGTATTGCGCGACAGCGTGCCGAGGCAGTTCAAAAGATGCTGGTTAATAAGTATGGGATTTCAAAGGAGCGAATTGTTGCTGAAGGACAGGGAATTGGCTATATGTTTGAGGAACCAGATTGGAACCGGGTAAGTATTTGTACTATTAATTCTAAATAAGAAGTGATAGAAAAATAGAAGATGTATAATAAATAGAAGCAGTTCTGCTTTATAATCATCAGACTTCCCCATTTATCGCAATAGTTTGTGTGGTGGGGGAGTTCCTTGTACTTAGGAAGATATGTAAAATGAAGTAAGTATATTGAAAGATGATATTGCTTGTGGCTAAATTAGGGCTATATGTGTCATGTAGGGAGCGAGAGTCGTTAATGGATGCAGATATATATTCCTTTTTAAGTATATGTTTATAGAATTACAGTTTTTGTTTGTAGTTTAAAAGTATGTGTCTTTAAAAAAAACAAACATAGTAAGCGAAGCGAGTTGTTTTAAAATTAAACTACTTAAATTATAACATGAAATTACTTTATTTGTCGGAACATCATTCCTGTTTTAATTATGGAATTAAAATTGACAGTGGTTTTACCCAATACAGATTGGCTGCGCAAGAATCCGGACAGATTGATAATAGTTGTTGTTTTTGTATTTTATTTCTTTTGAAAGGAGAACTATCCGTTAATATAGGCAGGGAGCATAATATACATCTTTTAGAGCATAATATGCTGCTTATACCGCAGCATGAAGAAAATAGGGTTGAAGGTATTGTCTCGGCAGAATGTCTGTTGTTGTTTTGGAATAAGCAGATAACGGCTTGTGACAAAATGTATTTTGAATCAATCTCACATGTAAAAATGGAGAACGGTAATAATTGTATTTTACCAATCCGAAAGCCTCTGTTACATATTTTGAGGCAGTTACTTTTTTATCTGGATACAGGATTGCTATGTAGGCATATGCATATCCTTAAGCAGCAGGAAATCATTCTTGCATTGAGGGGGTTTTATACTAAATCAGAACTTGCTGCTTTCTTTTCTAGAACGACTGGAGTAGGACGGAAGTTCGAGGATTTTGTACTGGATAATTATAAGAATGTGAAAACGGTGAAAGAATTTGCAAGTTTGTGTTGTGTTTCGGAACGCTCTTTTAATCGTAAGTTTCAAGAGAGTTTTAGTCAGAGTCCTTACCGATGGATGCAGGAGCGGAGGGCTGAACTGGTTCGTGAGAAAATTTGTGATCCGGATATTGCTTTCCGGGAAATAGCTATGGACTTTGGGTTTAGCTCTCCTGCACATCTGACTTGTTATTGTAAGAAGTTATTTGGTGCAACTCCAACTGAACTGAGAAAGGATCAATGAATAACCCTGAGGGTTAAATATATAAATTGTTATCTTTGTCTCCA
>CAUHML010000015.1 GCA_959606905.1 uncultured Bacteroides sp.
TTCAGGTTTACGTCATTAAACAACACTCTTTTACCAAACTGTACCGAAACGTTTGAAACTGTAATCATCTTACCTATTTACTATTTAACTATTTACACTTTTCAATTTGAGTGTGCAAAGGTAGACATTTAAAATGAATAATGAACTATCCCGTATGTGCCAATCTGACATAAAAGTATTACCTTTGCAGAGTTTTTTGGCAAAAACACCAACTTGGCAAAGTTTTTGCATGTGATTTTGATATTATGAATAAAAAACAGAAATAGATATGGACCCTAAAGAAAAAAAAGTGAAGGAAGAAGAACTCAACGTTGAGGAAACTCTGAATAACGCGGAAGAACAACCGCAGGACGAACAAGCGGAAAATGCCGCCCCGATGACTCACGAGGAGGAATTGGAAAAGGAACTGGAGACGGCTCAGGAGACCATTGAGGAGCAGAAGGATAAATATTTGCGTCTCTCCGCCGAGTTCGACAATTACCGGAAACGCACTATGAAGGAGAAAGCGGAACTGATCCTGAACGGTGGCGAAAAGAGCCTTAGCAGTATTCTTCCGGTGGTGGATGATTTCGAACGTGCCATCAAAACGATGGAAACGGCTACGGATGTCCAAGCTGTGAAAGAAGGTGTCGAACTGATTTATAATAAATTCATGGCTACCCTGGCACAAAACGGTGTGAAGGTGATCGAAACGAAAGACCAACCGCTGAATACTGATTACCACGAGGCTATCGCCGTAATTCCCGCACCGTCGGAAGCACAGAAAGGTAAAATTCTGGATTGCGTACAGACGGGATATACATTGAACGATAAAGTACTCCGTCACGCCAAAGTGGTAGTTGGAGAATAAGAAGAACTTGAATCAATAAAAGCATGGCAGAGAAAAGAGACTATTATGAAGTACTGGAGGTAACGAAGACAGCCACAGTAGAAGAAATTAAAAAAGCCTACCGCAAGAAAGCGATTCAATATCACCCCGACAAGAATCCGGGTGACAAGGAGGCAGAAGAAAAGTTCAAGGAAGCGGCCGAGGCGTATGATGTATTAAGTAACCCGGATAAGCGCTCGCGTTACGACCAGTTCGGCCACGCAGGAGTGAGCGGTGCGGCAGGTAACGGTGGTCCGTTCGGCGGTTTCGGTGGCGAAGGTATGTCTATGGATGATATTTTCTCCATGTTCGGTGACATCTTCGGAGGTCGCGGAGGAGGATTCGGTGGTTTCAGCGGATTCGGCGGCGGAGGAGGTTCGCAGCAGCGACGGTATCGCGGAAGTGACCTGCGCGTAAAGGTGAAACTGACGTTGAAAGAAATCTCTACCGGAGTGGAGAAAAAGTTCAAGCTCAAGAAATATGTGCCGTGTGACCAGTGCCACGGTAGTGGTGCCGAAGGGGACGGCGGTTCGGAAACGTGTCCAACTTGTAAAGGTAGTGGTACGGTGATCCGTAACCAGCAGACTATTTTAGGGACGATGCAAACGCGTGCCACCTGCTCTACTTGTAACGGTGAGGGTAAAATCATCAAGAACAAGTGTAAGAAGTGTAGTGGCGATGGAATCGTTTACGGTGAGGAAGTAGTGACAGTGCAGATACCTGCCGGAGTGGCAGAAGGCATGCAACTTTCTATGAGTGGCAAAGGAAATGCCGGCAAGCATAACGGCGTGCCGGGAGATTTACTGATTCTCGTAGAAGAAGAACCGCATCCAGACTTGATTCGTGACGAGAATGATCTGATTTATAACTTGTTGTTGAGTTTTCCCACTGCCGCTTTGGGCGGGGCTGTGGAGATCCCGACCATCGACGGAAAGGTGAAGGTAAAGATTGACTCAGGTACTCAACCGGGAAAGGTACTTCGTCTACGCGGTAAAGGATTGCCGAACGTGAATGGATACGGAACAGGGGATTTGCTCGTGAATGTCAGTATCTATGTGCCGGAAGCTCTCAACAAGGAGGAAAAGAGTGCGCTTGAAAAAATGGAAGATTCGGATAATTTCAAGCCGAGTACGTCAGTGAAGGAAAAGATCTTCAAGAAGTTCAAAAGTTTCTTCGATTAAGACTTACATAAAAATTTCTTCCTATTAATAATTAAACGCTCCATGAATGCCTGGTGACACATGGAGCGTTTGTTATTTAAAACCCACTCAATACCCCGGATTCTGTACTAGCTTTGTATTCATCACCCGTATTTTCTCGGGAATAGGGAATACGGTAGTATAACCGGTTTCCTCGTTTGGTAATTGAGGACGGCTGTTGTATGCACGAGTAAACATTCCGAAGCGGATAAGGTCCTGACGCCTCCAACCCTCCCAAGCCAATTCAAGCTGGCGTTCGGAAAGTATATTCTCCAAAGTAGCGGGACGGCGAGCGGCCTTTACCCGGCTCCGGACTTGATTTAGCTCGACGTCTCCGTTTTCACCGTTGCGTACTTTAGCTTCGCTCTTCATCAGTAAAGCGTCCGCGTAGCGGAACAGGACAATGTCATTCTCCATTAATTTTCCGTCTTTTGTGGCGGTGGGGTCTACTTCATACTTTTTCATACGGGCACCTGCCGTTTGCTCATACGGGGTGTCGGTGATATCCAATGCTACTTCCCAAGGGAAATATACCAAGACAGTACCGTCGTCCAGCTTGATAATGTCTCCTTTCAAGTCATACATTTCTCCTGCAAAATAACAGATGTCGAAGCGAGGATCTTGGGCAGCTGTCCCATAACCGAAAGTTTCGAGTGCTTCAATCGTTGCACTGGGACCATTCTCACCGCTTAGCCCGTAAGCTTTGGCATGGTTGTAATGACGGGAACGAAAAAGGTATTGCATCTGATTGGTATACAATGTTTTATTCATCGGGATCGTGAATATATTCTCTACGGACGGTTCATTGAAGATAGAGAAGTTAGTCTCGTATTCCGGTTCCAGTTTATAATTCATAACTTTCAGTTGGTCGCAGTAGTATATGACCGTCTCCCAGGCATTGAGTTCATTACCGTCTACCATGAACTTGATATTTTTTCCGTCGGGACGTTCGTTGTCCGTCCAGTCGTTATCGGTATAAACTTCGGCATTCAGTGCCAGTTTTGCCAACAAGAAAGTAACCACCGGACGAGTGATACGCCCATAATAAGGCCCGGACTGATTGCTGTGTACCTCCGAAAGTAATGGAGCCACTTCCTGTAATTCCTTGAATATAAATTCGAATACTGTCTTCCGCTCGCTTTGAACGACGTCTTTCATCGCAGGAGAAGAAGACTGCACCAAAGGCACACGGCCAAACAAATCCAGCAGATAATAGTAGTACATCGCACGCATAGCACGCACTTCCGCTCGATAAGCCGGGAGTTCCGCATCAGAATGGGTTTCTGCGAATTTGTCGATTCGTTCGAGCGACTTATTACTAAGCATTACGACTTTATAAAGATACTCCCATGTAGCTTGAATGGCATCATTCTCAATACCCCAATCATGGAGAAATAATCCCTGCCAAAAGCCACCGTCGTACCAGTCGCCACCGCGCGTAGGGATAATAGCTTCATCAGTAGTGAAAGTATTGAGGTCATAGACACCTCTGCCCGTTCCCTGCAATCCCTGGCTATCGCTGTAACCGCCCACATAAGTATAGAGCGAAGCAACAGCATTGAGATAGACTTCCGAAATGGAATTATACACATCATCTTCGGGCAACTTATCTTTCGGATTTTCTTCCAGAAATTTATCGCAGGAAAACAAGAACGTACACGTAGCAAGCACCAAACTAATCTTTTTCAAATATTCTTTCATCTTCTCATCCTCCGTTAAAAGTTAATACTCAATCCCAATGTATAGATACGTGCCAACGGGTAGTTACGTTTATCATCCACCCCCAAAGTAGAGTTTACCGTAGAACTGTTAATCATCGGTGATAGCCCTGAATAGCCGGAAATCGTCGCCAGGTTGTTGACCGTGAAGGCAAGACGCAAAGAACGGACGTACTTCTTGAGTTTCTGCACCTTCTCGATTGGTACATTCCAACCAAACGTCACGTAGTCAAAGTTTACGTAATTGCCTTTTTCCAGCCAATAGTCAGTGGCAGTCTGGTCCTTAATGTTCTGCTTCGGCGCGGATTTCATCACATTGTAGTCAGGGAAGATATTCATGTTCATATACGTCAGTGATGTTCCGTTATAGATTTTATGGCCGAAAGCTCCGTTGATCTGCACCGAAAGATCGAAGTGTTTGTAACGGAAGCTGATGTTCGAACCCAGAATTGTTTTGGGCACGGCTTGCCCTGCCACATAGCGGTCTTCGCCGTCTTCAAGATTGACACCACCACCGTTCAAGTCCGCAATACCATAGGTGTATCCACCGTTCCCGTCGGACACCAGTCCGGTGCTATGAGGCAAATAAAAAACACCTAACGGTTGACCGACCATTTGATAGACGATGTGGTTGTAGCCACCGTGGAAGCCGGCTCCGTCGAGACTGGCAAGGCTCTTGTATTCAGGCGCGGAAATCATTTCGCCGTTGTACATTCCGCTTAATGAGAGAAGTTTGTTACGTTGGAAGGTGACATTGGCATTAATGTTCAATTCCATATCTTTTGTTTTCAGAGGAGTGATACCAATAGCTATTTCCGTACCCCAGTTACGCATGGAGCCGATATTAGCCAGTAAAGTGTTGTAAGTGAAAGGCGGTACACTCACATTATACAGATAAAGCATATCCGTTGTTCGGGAATTGTAGTAGTTAGCGGAAAGTAACAGACGGTTACCAAACAAAGTTACGTCAAAACCTGTATTGAAAGTGTGTTTCACTTCCCACTTCAAGTCGGGGTTCGTATTCCTCAAATCACCCAATGAGACAACGGCAGAGTTGCCTACCGGAACAACTCCGTTCGGCTTTACCAGATTCAGTGTAGTATACGAGTCAATTCCACTCTGGTTACCCGCCAGACCGTAACCGATACGAAATTTCAAATTATCAACCACTGGCAAACGTTTCATAAACTTTTCCTCACTGACTACCCATGCGGCAGATATGGAGGGAAAGAAGCCCCACTTATGATTTGCTCCAAACTTGGAGGAAGCGTCCGTACGGGCATTCAGCGTCAGGACATAACGATCGGCATACGTATAGTTGAAACGTCCCATAAAAGATGCGAGACGGGGTTGTTCGTAGTACGAATTTGTCCCCTCCCACAGACGGACTGCACCGGCTTGCAAATTGTTGTAGCCGAACTTATCCGTGCTGAAATTGCTGACTGTGGTATAATATCCCATGTACGTCTCTTTCTGGAGTTCGGCTAATGCCAGGACGTCGAAGAAGTGCTTTTTCCAGCCTTTTTTATAAGTCAGCATCATATTTCCGAGGAGGGACTCCATTTTCTTTGTTCCTTTATAAGCCTGCCCGTTCGCCCAAACAGAGGTGGGGAGATATTGCGAATTTTCAACTATATTATAGGTATAGGCACCGAACAGTACCAATTTCAATTCTTTCATCAAATTGAAGGTGAAACGGGCGTGTGTACTGATATGCGAAGTAGCGTCGTCATCGTCCACCTGCATCCATGCCAACGGGTTTGTTATCTGACTGGCGGTAGTGATGCCGTCCCACGAGTTAGTAACGGGATCTTTATGGTTAGGATACGTCGGGTTAAAGGTTGCCGCCGAATAGAAGGTTTTCTGATAGTCAACCAGATTATGATTTTTCAGGATAGAACCGAACATCCCCAGTTCGCAGTCGAAGAAGCCATCGAACATCTTTTGGTTCATGTTCATATTGGAAGTGAAATTCTTCATATCTTCATTCAAAATCACCCCCTGACGATCCATAAAACCAAGTGATACACGGTAGCTCGACGTGCTGGAGCCTCCATAGAAAGCGACGTGATGATTCTGTTGCAGACCTGTCTGTTGTATTTCTTTCTGGAAGTTAGTATTATTACCTTTATCTAAAATAGAGATACCGCGTTCGGAAGCTACGCTACGGAACTCGTCTCCCGACAACATTTTAAGATTCTTGTAGACAGTAGAAATGCCGAAACTACCGTTGTAGGCTACCTGCGTCCTACCCTGCATTCCTTTTTTAGTGGTGACTTCAATCACACCGGAAGCACCACGTGAACCGTATTGTGCCGTTTCGGAAGCATCTTTCAGAATCGTGAAACTTTCGATATCTGTGGGATAAATGGAGGTCAGCATACTAAGGTCGCCAAACACTCCATCGACAATAATCAGAGGATCGTTACCACTAGTCAGTGAAGTGGTTCCACGCAGGCGCACTGCATCCAGAGCTGCGAGGCCATTCGTACCCCGTTGAATAGTCAAACCCGGTACCCTACCCCGAATCGCTTCCAAAGGATTGGTTACCTGGTCTTTGTTCATTTGTTTCTCCGTAATTTTCTCCACAGAACCGGAGAGGGTTTTCAGACTTCCGGTAGCATAGCCTACCGTTATCAAGGAATCCAAGTCCAGAGGAATGACAGGAATCTTCTGTGCAAATGTATTTCCGCACAAAACTACCAGAAGAAAGCTAAGAAAAGTTAGTTTACCGTGTTGTCGTATCATAACTATCAGTTTTTAAGGTAATAATACAAATATAACAAAAAAAGAAGGAATCTGGTTGAGTAGATTCCTTCTTTTATTGATATTAATAGCCGCAATATGACTCTTTTTTCGAGTTTTACCGAGGGATTTGCTTACTTCACTATGATTTCATCAGTAAATATCCAGCCACCCAGTTCTTTGCCGGCACGCGCCTGATAACGTACATAGCGTCCCTTGACGGTTCCTTCCCACGAAACATCGGAAAACTTGATTGCTTCTTCCTTGTTAACAACAAAGTCCTGATGCTTCAGTTCCGTAAAATTGACTCCGTCATCGGAAACTGAAATAACCACAGACGCAGGCAAGAATACTTCAGCTCCCACTACCTGCATGAAAGCTGCTGTGACTGAATGAATAGTGGTCTCGTTTTCCATATCAACGGTTACATCGAGGCGGTTCTTCGAGATAAATCCCTGCCATGCACCGTCACCGTAAGTCCAGTCGCCACGGATACCGTCGGTCAAAGTCACATCACCTTGTGCTGCATAAGAGGAGTTGTAAGGAGCGTTATAAATCACTTTCTTTCCCAATGCCAGATGCGTAAGGGGTTGTAAAGATTCCGGCCGACTTCCGATCTCACTCTTCAAATCGAAAGTGTGATAGCCTTTCGCCTGCAAATCCGTTACCGCTTTCAGGGCACGTGCATAGAAGTCCGGCCATGACTTACGTTCCGGAGCCGACCAGGCAACTTCCGCCAATGCCAGCGTACGTGGATATAGCATATATTCCACGTGTTCGGGAGTCGGGACATATTCAGTAAAGAGATTAACTTGCGCACCATACACAAGTTTCGCTTGTTCCGCTGACAATGAAGTAGAAACCGGATTGTAAGAATAGACTTTTTTCAATGGCAAGTATCCACCAATCGCTTCCGGCTGAGAGTACGGAGCGTCCTGATAACTATCCAGATAACAGTAGCCACCCGGCGTCATGATAGCCCGGTGTCCGGAAGTTACAGCTGTAATACCGCCTTCTTCTCCCCGCCATGACATTACAGTCGCGTTAGGAGCCAGTCCTCCTTTCAATATCTCGTCCCAGCCGAGCAGACGTCGACCATGATCGTTCAGGAACTTCTCAATACGATGAATCAGATAACTTTGCAGTTCGTCCACGTGAGAGAGATGTTCGTCTTTCATTCTCTTTTGGCATTTCGGGCAAGTTTTCCACGCTGCCATACCGGCTTCGTCACCTCCTATGTGAATGTATTCGGAAGGGAAAAGCGCCATGACCTCGGTCAGCACATTTTCCAAAAAGGTGAACGTTTCTTCGTTTCCGATACAGAAGTCCGCGTTCTTGTAAGGCTCACCCGCGCAAGAGAGTTGCGGATAAGCTGCCAGCACTTCTTCCGAGTGGGCAGGCATTTCAATCTCCGGAATAATCGTGATGAAATGCTGACGAGCATATTCTACGATTTCGCGAATATCATCCTGTGTATAGTAACCTCCGGAAGCTCCAGGCTCGTCGAAACGGAGGTACTTACGTCCGCCGTTCCACCACGTCTTCCAATTGGCGTCAGTACGCCAGGCTGCAAATTCTGTAAGCAAAGGATATTTCTTGATTTCAATTCGCCAGCCTGCCGCATCTGTAAGGTGCAGATGCAGGCGGTTGATCTTATAGAATGCCAATGCGTCTATCTGTTTCTTCACAAATTCTTTAGAAAAGAAATGACGGGATACATCCAGCATTAAGCCGCGATAAGCGAAACGAGGACTATCCTGCACTTCAACAGAAGCAATGGAATAGCCTGTTCCCGAAGGCTGAGATAATTGCAACAGTGTCTGGATTCCGTAGAACAATCCCGCTCCCGATGTTGCACGGATAAGGATTCGTTCCGGAGTGACGGACAGGGTATAACTTTCGGGAGAAGGCAACTGTTCGCTCTTTTCGGTTATCAACAGAGAAAGTACGTTCTGCGTATCTTTTTTCTTTCCTTTCTTTAGATGAACCGGTAATGCTTGCAGATAGCTTTCCAGAAGTCGAGCTTCTCCACCTTGAATGTTTGTATAAAGTTTTGTTTTCTCTGAGAGTAAAAAAGAGCCCGTACCCTGCTCTATTTTCAGAGGGACAGGGATTACGGACTGTGCATGAAGAGGATGTGCCGCAAAGCACATCCCCAATACCCATAAGAAAAGACAAACTTTAGTGCATCTATTTCTTATATTCATTAATCTACTGTGATTTCATCTACAAACAAGAAAGCAGGATTTCCTTTGCCTCCATGCCATTCCGGTATTTTACTTTCAGACAAGGCAACCACCTTTACATACTGAGTTTTCACCGGAGTGAATGACAATTTATGTTCGTAGATACCATTCTTATCACTTTGTTCCATAGCAGGGTATTCTTCGGAAGCTACTTTGGTAAAGTTCTTACCGTCGTCTGATACTTCTACGGAAAATCCTCTTGCATCAAACACCCAGTCTCCCTTCTCTACGCAAGTAGAAATAGCAACGCTCGAAATCTCGGTAGGTTGCTGAAGGTCGATAGTCATATCCATATCGTTTTTATAGAATGCAATCCAACGACCGGTCTTATAGTTGCCATTTCCTTTCAGTCCGTCTACTAGTGTAGATTCACCTTTAAACATATATTGTTTGTTGACCGGTTGATTAGCTACAATCGGCTTCATGCTGGACTTACTGAAATTGATCTTCTCTGAAATCACACGACTGTTTCCGGTAGGACGAACAGCGATAGCGGAGAAGTCTGCATTTTCCTTGATTTTCAGGACACCTTCATAAAGCGGAGAAGCGGCAGTAGGTTCCGTACCGTCCAATGTATAGTGAATAGGGGCATTGTCAATGGTAGACAACGTGATGTCCAGTGTACCGTCTGCCGGGTTCGGCGTATATTCGGCTGTTACGTTAAACACATGTTTTGCATAATTGTATCCTTCTGCATCATACCACTTAATCAGTTGCGGCAAACGAGACAGGAAGTCTTCATAGTTCTTCTTGTCGGGAGTAGACCACTGGATTTCACACAATGCAGCCCAACGAGGCAATACCATATATTGCGCATGAGAGAAAGTAGGAATATATTCAGTCCAGAGATTAGCTTGCACACCCTTAATATATTTTTGTTCTTCCGGAGTAAGGGAAGTCGGCATAGGTTCGTAGCTATATACTCTTTCAAGCGGCAGATAACCACCAATTCCGAGAGGTTCGTTTTCCGTATCTTTCGTCTGATAATAGTCGAAATACAAATAGGTATTCGGTGTCATAATCACATCGTGTTTCTGTTTGGCAGCTTCGATACCACCTCTTTCTCCACGCCATGACATTACAGTCGCGTTAGGAGCCAGTCCGCCTTCGAGAATTTCATCCCAACCAATAATCTGACGTCCGTGGTCGTTCAGGAATTTCTCAATGTGATTGATTACGAAACTCTGCAAACGTTCTTCCTTACTATGTTTATCATCCGATTTTAACCCCAATGCCTTGATACGTGCCTGACATTTCGGGCATTTCTCCCAGCGTACTTTCGGGCATTCGTCACCACCCACATGGATATATTCTGACGGGAAGATCTCAATCAATTCAGCATATACGTCTTCGAGGAATTTCAATACCTGATCGTTTCCGGCACAAAGCACATCTTCAGATACACCCCATTGTCTCCAAACTTCATACGGACCGCCAGTACAACCTAATTCGGGATAAGCGGCAAGAGCAGCCTGCATATGTCCCGGAAGGTCAATCTCGGGGATAACCGTGATATAACGTTCGGCAGCATACGCTACTATTTCCTTAGCCTCTTCCTGCGTATAGAAACCACCATAAGGTTTGCCGTCATATTCACCGGAGTTACGTCCGATAACTGTTTCCGTTCTCTTAGAACCTATTTCCGTCAGTTTCGGGTATTTCTTGATTTCCAGACGCCAACCTTGGTCTTCAGTAATATGCCAATGGAAACGATTCATATTATGCAAAGCCATCATATCAATATAAGTCTTCACTTCATCTACAGTAAAGAAATGACGACTCGTATCAAAATGTGCGCCACGATAAGCGAAACGGGGAGCATCCTTTATCTCTACTGCAGGCAAAGCAATCTCCGCACCTATTGCGACAGGCAATGACTTACGCAATGATTGAATTCCGTAAAATACTCCGGCCTCTGTAGGAGCAGTGATTGTAATTCCGTCACCGGTAACTTTCAATTGGTAAGATTCCGGATTTTCGGATTCTGTCCCAAGTGCCAATACAATTGCATTCTCTCCTTCTGTTCCGGCTTCGATAACAAAATCTTTTCCGGTAGCTGTTTTCAAGTAGTCTGCCAGAAATTTCGCGTTACGTTGCATATTCTCATTACCTTCCGGATAGAGAATCTTCACACTACTCTTCAGAATGAAGGGGTTTCCCGAGGCTGTTACAATTTCCTGAGGCATGGGAATAATCTGGTAATCAGCTTCTTGCTGAGCCGATTGACAAGAGGCAAAAAGCCCTGCTACCGCCAGACATCCCGTTAATTTTAAGAGTTGTTTCATAAACTAAAAAATTAGGTGTTAAGTTATTAATAGAATTATTTAATTATAGGTCTCACGAATATGCTTCACAGTCAGAGGCAGTTCCTCCCCTTTCTTTATTTGAGGAGAAGTAATGAGAATCGTTTTACGTTCTCCGGGCAGAAGATCGAAAAAGTTGTCACTAAAACGGGCACCCTGTAATGGTACTTCGATAAAGACGTCTTTTGCCAAAACAGGAGAAAGAAGTGTCAGTTCGCATTCGCCATCTGTCTGCTTCATTTTATAGGAAATAGTCGTTTCGGGCAAAAGTAGGTCTTTGGTCTTTGCAAAGAAATAAACCGTTTCATCTACCACATGTCCGGATTTGTCTTTCAAGGTAAGCAGCATGAAGCAGTGGAGGAGTTCTTCCGAAAGCGGGCGTTTTGTCGAAGACAGTAAGGCGTCAAGTTTTGTCCGATATACACATTGAGAGGTATTTGCAGGAACCGACAAAGATTTCAAGAGCATCGGTTTACTGATCTTTTTTCCCTCAAAGTCTATGACTTTCATTTCTAATGTCATTTTCTCCAACGTATCAAGGCGATCGGAAAGAAGGTAGACACATAAGCTGTCATTCCGCTGAATAGGGTTGATATGAATAGGAGCAAAAGCACGTTTCGCCTGATAATGCAAAGCTTTCCAGTTACCATAATAGTCGATACTCGACCATGAAACGACGGGCCAGCTATCGTTCAACTGCCAGTATAGAGTACCCATGCAATAAGGACGGTTACGACGGTGAGCTTCCAAGCCATGACGCATTCCCTGGCCTTGCAAAACCAGTCCGACGTATACAAAGTCCTCAAATTTCTCAGGTACGATATAGTCACGTTCCATGTAAGTACGGATCAAAGCATTGCCAATACTACTCTTTTGGTGGGCATTCATCACTTCCGATTCGATTTGATAATCTCCAGGAGCTGCGAATGTAGCAATAGTTTTCATCTCAGGGAAGGATTGGAAACCAAATTCGCTCATGAAACGTGGCAAGTCGGTATCCAATGATTCAAAAGGTTTCTGTCCGTACCAAACACCCCAATTATGGCTATCGCCTATTCCCCATGATTCGGGACGTCCCCAGTTGGCTAGATAAGGGGAGCTATGGATATAAAAGCGGTCAGCATCGAGTTCTTTCACCTTGGCGGGAAGTAGTTCACGGAAGAGTTTGTCGTAACCGGACATCATTTCCTGATAGATTTCCGGAGTGTATTTTTTCTGATACCCCCAATATTTCAAGGCTTCCAATATCTCATTGTTGCCACACCACATAGCCAGCGAAGGGTGGTTGCGAAGACGGCGGATGTTGTAGCAAGCTTCCTCCTCTACCCGCTTCAAGAATGTAGGGTCAGACGGATAAGGGGTACAAGCGAACATAAAGTCCTGCCAAACCAAGATGCCGTTTTCATCCGCCAAATCATAGAAACGATCGTCTTCATACGTTCCTCCACCCCATATACGGACTACATTCATGTTGGCCTCTTTGATATCACGGAACAATGTCTGATAGCGTTCGGTAGTCACAGAGGGCAATAGAGCGTCCTGTGGTATATAGTTGGCACCTTTGGCGAACATAGGAATGCCATTCACTTCAAAATAGAAAGATTCTCCGTCCGCATCTTTCTCGTTCACCAACCGGACGGTACGTAAACCGATACGGTGGGATTGCTCGGCTACCACTTTACCGTCAAAGACAACTTGAGCAGAGAAATCATACAAAGCCGGTTTGCCCCAACCATTCGGCATCCAGCGTACCGGAGACAGGACTTCGGAAGGGATATGGATAGAGTTGAGTCCGGGTTGCAAAGTGACAGAACGGCTAATTACAGTTTCTTCTCCTTTTTCAAATGAATAATTAATCCGTATTTCTGCTTGAATCGATTGAGGAAGTATATTGTTTATTTCCAGTTCATTAGATAGTTCGGCAGAGTGTTCTGTCAGCGACAGTTGCTTGATATGATAATCATTAATGGAAGCGGCGTCATAAAAACGGATTTTTACCGGACGCCAAATACCACTAGTTACCATACGGATTCCCCAATCCCAACCGTAACTGTAAGGAGCTTTACGGGAGAACACACTCAGATGTTTCTCATGGTGGTCATTATCCGCCGGATAGTTGAATCCGTTGGAGGCATATTGAGGAAGAGTTTGCCGGATAGGTGAATGGAAATATATATGGAGTAAGTTTTCCCCTAGACGAAGTTGTGGCTTTACAGGTAACGAATAACCGACAAACATATTATCGGACTTTAACAGTAAGGAACCGTTGAGATAAACATCTGCATAGGTATCAAGACCTTCAAAGATGAGCTGGGCATCATCCCGCTCCAATTGTTCCATTGTAACGGTAAAAGAAGTGCGGTATTCCCAATCTTCGTTTTCCACCCATTGAATCTTCTGTTCATTCATTCCATAAAAAGGAGAAGGAAGTAATTTGTGGTGAATAAGGTCCTGATGTACTGTACCGGGCACTTCTGCCGTTCGCCATAGTTCTGTTCCTGCTTGAGAAAATTCCCAGCCTGTGTGTAGAAGTACAACTTCTGAATTGTCATTACTCTGTGCATACGCCATGCTGCAACAACATAGTAGTCCGCATGCTATCTGAGCCTTTTTTCCTGTCAAATTCAATATCATAGTGGGGGTATTAGATATTAACGGAGTCAAAGATATTACTTTTTTGTCAATTTTCCCCCATTATTCGACCGTTATTTTTATAATTTCCGGAGTACGGACACCGGGCTTCAATTCTCCATTAATATTATAATATGTTTTATCCCACCCCACTAACGCAGCTCCGGCACGCGCTACCAGCGATGTACGGGCAACTTCCTGCCAGATGTCCAGATTGATATTATAGACCAATATACGGTCATTAAACTTATACCATTCTACCGGATGAAGGAGGTAATCTTTTTCAGGACACCGTAGAGCCGCTAGAAATATGTCTTTGTTTACTCCACCTGTACATAATACCAAGCTATCATTTAATGCAACGGCAGCTCCCCCCCCTAAAGATACAACCTCTCCGTCACTTCCTTTCGGAGTAGCTACAGGCATCCATTGCCGAGATACGGAAGAATAACAGTAACCACTTGTGGAAAGTGTTGCCGGTTTTCCTTCCGTAGAAGGAGCAAATCCTCCCCATAAATAGAAACGGTAGTCGTCTCCCCTACGCTGGCCGGCACAAACGGCTTGTGTACGTGCATCTCCGGGATATTCCGGTAACTCATGCCAGCCTACAGAAAGATTAGTTAAATCGAGTCGGAGGAAGGAATTGGATGGCTTTCCGTTTCTATTTCCTCCGGCTATGAATAGTTGTTCCCCAATTAGCGTCCCACACATATTATCCAGAGCATAAGGTAAAGCCGGTAATGTTTCGATGACGACTTTTCCTTTCTTCTTATTTTTCCCATTCTTTTCGCTTTTCTCATCCCAGCGGATTTTATAAACAGAAGTTAGTGCATCCTGACCGTCAGTTCCTCCTATACAGATGATTCCATCCGAACAGGATACAGAAACGCCATAAGCGGCAGAAACGGGAAGTTCTCCAACTTTATTCCAGACAAACACTGTATCTGGATTCATCTCTGCTACATAAATCCCCTGATAGTATTTCTTTTTTCCTCCTTTACCGGCGGGGATTCCGGGAAAATTACAACCTCCTGCCAACAGCAGTTTCCCATTCAGCATTCCTGCATAACAGGCAGAGACTCCTGATTTAAGTCCTTTCTCCGACTTAGGAAATCCCTCCATTCTTTGTAAATGGAGATCGGCAACAAAAGATTCGGGCGCTTCCGCACGAAAAGTTGACGCGGGCAAACCTGCCTCATTCACCAAATTTGCACGTGTGAAAGGTTGCCAGCCATAACGGATATATCGCGGACGTTTCACTTGTTCGCTATATACTTTTATCTGACCGTTTATTATTTCGGCAACTGCGGGATAATAAACGCCGTCTGTCTCGGCAACTTCAAACGTACGCAAAGGACCACCGTCCGAACTCTTCAACCCCTTGCCGTAATCAAAAGTAACATATACGACATCTTCACAAAAATCGGCCCGACAAAATAAAGGTCCGGAAGGCAACACATCATGCATTCCATAAGTTTTATTCAATGCCCAGCGAGCCAAGCGTTCTCCAACCGGTTTTTTATTTCTAGGATGTACATCCAACGAATCACCATAATCACTTGATACTGCCATACCGGTATTCGGAATTTCAGCCATCATTCTACGCTGGCTGTCACGGAACCACGGCCACGAAGGACGAGCTATACTGGAAAGCTGTACATAATAGAATGGCAAATCCTCATTCTTCCAGTTCTTACGCCAACTACCGACTAAGAGTTTAAAGAGCTTCTCATGAGCTTCGCAATTATGAGCGTTTGATTCCCCCTGATACCAGATCACACCTCTGACGGGATATTGCTCCAACGGCCGAATACCGGACTCGTATAAATAACAAGGTTCATAAGGGTGGCGCTGAAACTTCTCCTTCGAGAGTTTAACATTCAATGCAGCTCTTCCACGTACCCAGTCCTGTATAAAGTCATTACGCGTCCAATCTTTTAATATAGCCGGGAATTGATATTCCAACGTATTCCGGTCAATCCATGATTCGGTGGGTGAACCGCCGATAGCATTACAGATCAACCCCACCGGAACCTTCAAGCTATCCCGCAACATCTGACCGAAATAATAAGCGATTGCAGAGAAATGGGCAGCATTGGCAGGAGTACAAATTTCCCATTCGGTCTCCTTATAATATTGAAGATGATTCAAGGAATCGAGAACGGAAGCGTCCCATTGCACTGCGTCCGTGCGCCAGCGCGCTTTCATGTCATACAAACGTAACTGTTCGTCGGCAGCTTGAGGAATGTCTTTTTTGCCGGTAATAGTCTGCCGTAACATAAATTCCATATTCGACTGACCGGAGCATAACCAAACCTCTCCTATCAAAACATTTGTATATTTCAAGATTCTATGAGGGGTAGAAATTGTTAGCGTATAAGGTCCTCCCGCTTTCAACGGTGATAATTTCACGGACCATTTACCGTCCGGTGCAGCCTTTGTAATCCACCGCTGGCGGTCTATGCAAACTGTTACTTGCTCTCCTGCATTGGCTCTCCCATGAACCTTCAAAGGAGTATCGCGCTGAAGAATCATATTATCCGTATAAAGCGGAGATAATTTCAAGCCTCCATAATCTCCGGTGATAGCCGAGTAAACTGTTCTCGCCATTATCGCAGCCCCTTCAGCAGCAGGATGAACAGCGTCCGGCAAAAGATAAGGATATGGATAAAGCGGTTCGTGGAAATCGATTAACTGTACCCCGGCATAGCGTGCCACCGTTTCAATAGCCGTTTGTATCTCTCCATGCCAATCACGGGTTCCCGACAAAAAACGGGTATGGCGGTCGGCAATCGGAGTCATTCGTGCAATGATAATCCGTACAGCGGGATTGGCCTCACGGAATGTATCAATCAGCTTCAAATAATCTTTCACAAAA
This sequence comes from uncultured Bacteroides sp., assembly GCA_959606905.1. The sequence goes on from CAUHML010000015.1 coordinate 16,589, forward strand.
AAATCACGGTAGTTAGGCCAATTGCGAGGGTCGGTATCATTGATACCCAAATGAATGACAACAATATCTCCTGCAAAATCCAATGCTTTCCGATATTCTTCCTGTCGGGTATAAGGGCGATGTCCCTGATTAAGCAGGGTAGCGCCAGGTTTCCCGAAGTTCTCGACTTCATAACGTTCTCCCAGCAGCTTTTGCAACTTCACAGGATAAGATTGTGTTGCACGGTCAGATAATCCTGTACCATAGGTAATACTGTTTCCTACACATGCAACCTTTATCCGTTGCTGGGCAGACAACACCCAACAAACGAACAGACAGACGAATAATAGTAAAATCTTTTTCATTTATTTCTTCCCAATGTAAGGTTTCACAATCTCTACCCATTTCAAGTAACCTTTCCCCAGAAGATGCAAACCATCATTTGTATAGGTAGTGTTCATCTTTCCGGTTTGTTTGTCTATAAAATGGGAGTACAAATCTATATAGGTCGCTCCTTCTTTTTCTGCCAAGCCGACTAACCCTTTATTGATTTCAGGGATAACCTGCCAACGGGAAGTATGTCCCTTGAACATATTGTAATGGTCGGTGACCGGAAGAACACTTTGCAGATATAGCTTTGTTTTAGGCGAATCTGCCTTTATCTTCCTGACAATCATCTCAATACGGGATACAATAGTATCGGCGGGAGTTCCCCTACTCACATCATTAATACCAATCAAAAGAAATATTTTAGCGGGCTTTCCCTTCAGGATAGCATCAAGACGGTCATATACTCCCATACAAATGTCGCCGCTGATTCCACGGTTTTTGACATGTTTGTTCTTGAACAGTTCCGCCCATTCGGCACCGTTTGTGATACTGTTTCCCAGAAAAATAATGTCACTGGAAGTAACAGGCAGTTCTTCAAACAATGTAGCACGCTGGTAGTAAAACGTAGAATATTTGCGTTCTTGTGCGCGGCATAACAAAGACAGGGTCAATATGACCACTAAAAAAAAGATCTTTTTCATGACTATTCTTTTTATTTACTCATTAGCATATCCGTTTTTCATTATAGCATATCTGAGTTTCATTATAACATATTCAAATCTGCTCATAGCATATTTATAAATAGTTCTCTCTCTATAATCGATATGTCACTCTAGTGTTTTATTTGGTGAGTAAATGAGTCCTTCTACCGCTTTCTGTCCGTCAAGAGTAACAAAGACAGTAGTAAACATCCATTTTACTAGCCGGACTTCCGGGCTAACAAACTTCCCTACCGGTAATTTCAAAAGTACTTTATTCCAGCCTTTTTGCAGATGAACTTCCAAAGGCGGGCGTGCCACACAATTTTCGTTGCCCAAAGCTATTTCATTGCTTTTGGTGCGGTGAGTAGCTGTCCAGACAGGCGGTAATATTTCCTGTTCATTTATCCAGATACGGCTTTCCTTATAATCCCATTTTCCCGGCAGAGGAGGAAGATCGGCTTCGGAGCGTCCGTAATTCTGAAATTCAGCCCACAAACCAACGTTTTGTTCTTTCGGCGAATAGACATAGGTGTAGGCGTAGGCCGTATGGTTTTCTTTCGGTTCTTTATAAAATCCGGGAATAAGCGTCCCCCACACGTGGCGTAAATAGATTCCGGCACCAATAGCAGGACGCACATTGTATGTTTTTCCTCCATAGCTGTAACTATCCTGCAAAGTTTCTTCCGGAGGAAAAGCCTTTGCCAGATTTCCTTCGTTCGGGAAAGCATCTGTAATATTCCATTTCACATTTGTCTGGCGGACATACGCAAACGGATAACCGTCAAAAGTATGTTCTTTATGCCACAACAAACGACGTTCAAAATCGGCAAAACTTCTGAATAGTTCCGAATGCTCGTCGGTTGGAAGTATTGTTCCGTTCTTATCGAAATATTCCGTCCCACCACCTTTCCAGGCACGTTCCGCCATAGCCAGCATATTAGGATAGAAATTATTTTCGATAATCATCCCCCACTCGGTACTGACTAACCTGTCATTCCAGATAGCCAGGATTGTCCCTGCCAAATCTTCGCTTCCTTGTTCCTTATTATAAATACGACTATTGTACAATGCTATGATATCACCAAAGGTGTCAAAATGATTCAGATAATGAAAACGTGAGTCAATGGCGGGAATCCCTTTCTGCGCCTTTCCACGATAACTCCAAAGTTGAGTCATGTCAATCTCCCCGGGTTTGTAGTGCCAACCCGGATTCCATGAAATTACTTTCTTACCTTTGGAACGTACATAGGACACCATTTCCGGCACAAAACGGGGATTGGTAAACTGCACTTCATCCGTACCGATATGCAAATAAGGCACATCAAACGTTTCACAGACTTCATCCATCAACAATTTCAAAATTTTCATCCCTTCAGGACTTTGCATATCATGGCGGAAAGTACGTATAAATGCAGCGCTATGTCCGGGCATATCTATTTCGGGAATCAGCGTCATGTGATGTGCTTTACAGAATGCAACCAACTCCTTGGCTTCTTCCAACGTATAATATTTGCCGGGCATGCGGGTGGTATTCGCACTATCGTTCAGCATCGGAAAAATCTTACTTTCCAGACGCCAGGATTGATTCTCGGTCAAATGCCAGTGAAAAACATTGATTTTGAATTTGGCAAGCGCGGCGATTTCACGCTTAAGTTCATCCAGTGAAATGTAGCTTCTTCCAACATCCTGCATAAATCCGCGAACCCGGAAAGCAGGCCAGTCGATGATCTCAGCTCCTTGAATATGCGTTTTTGAATTCCTTTTTTCTGCCAGCTGCCTTAAAGTTTGCATAGCCCAATAAACACCGCGTTCGGTTACAGCCTCAACAATTATCCGCTTCTTTGTGATGCTCAGTCGGTAGGCTTCATCCTGGTTCATCGGTATTTCGGGGAGGGTCGGCAGTAATTTAACTTCAATAGTACCGGTTGCCTTGGGGGAGACGGTTCCTCCCATTTCGGAGATAAGAGTTTCCCACTCCTGTTGAAGCACAGGAGTGGAAAGCTGTACCTTATTCACCTGAAAGTTTAAATGAGAGGGGGTAAACTTTTGCGGCTGGGGGAGCAGGTGATAATCACCTGCTTTTACCACTGAAATTGTGCATAAGTTAATTATAATATATATAAATAATATGAGTCTGTTTTTCATGATTACAGGTCGTATGATAATTCCTATTGTATTATATCTCTCAGCCGGATTGCCTGAAAAGTCATATGAGCGACACTGCTTTCATATAATATGCCGACTGTCTCTTTATCAATCATTGTCAAACAAGAATATCCCCAACCGTCACCTTCATCCAGCATCACTTGATGTTCGGGTAGCCAGGTGATACCTCCATCCAGACTGGCCTTGATCGTGATATGATGACGACCTTTTACCGTATTCGGATTGGAGAATAAAAGAATATCCTTATTTAATGTGTTGTCTGCCGCTTTCACGCTGATTAAACTTGCCATACACACCGGTTCCTGTAAAGCTTTACGGGAAGAAGGATGTTCTGTCCAAGTCTTACCGAGATCCTTGGTAGTAGCGACAGCACGACTGCCTCCACGGTTATCTCTCATATTTAACATCAGTACGCCAGGCTCCACTTCCGCTACCTGAGCTTCTGTTGTATTGGTGCGCGCATAGTTATGGATTTTCCATGTTTCGCCACGGTCTTTGCTATACATAATTCCCGCATTCGGAACACGGGTAGAATCGATAAACTGAATCGGGAATACCAATGTGCCGTCTTGCATGGTGATACCTCGTCCCGGTCCTTGCAAAAGGAAATACCAGGATGGATCTTTCACCTGATCTGTTATATTAATAGGCTCCGACCACGTTTTACCATCGTCCGTACTCTTTGACAATACCAACTGGGCCGTATGATTCATATCCATTCCCGGATAAGAACTCCACCAAGCACGCTGATTACCCATTCCATGTGTCCAAGCCGCCACCACCCATGTTGTGTTGGTCTTGGTATCCACTAAGATCGAAGGGTCGCCAACACCGTTCTGCGCAGCAGGCAAACCGCCTGTTTCACCAAAAGCTAAAGGTAAACGCATCTTCTCCCATGTTTTACCACCGTCTACACTACGGCTCAAACCGACGTCCACATGTTCCTGCAAATCAACACTGCTATTATAACGTACATCATAAACTCCCAGCAATGTTCCTTTATTAGTAGTTGCCAATCCCGGAATACGGAAGGCAGCCGAACCATCGTCACCAGCATGGCGTACCCCTACTCCTACCCTATGAGCTATATTCTCCGGTGAAACCGTATGCATAAGTGCTTCTTTATTATCAACCTTAACAGTAACAATCTTAGCTGACACTTTATCCAGCAAAGAGGCGCCCGGTTTCATTTGCAGACTGATCCAGAAATAATTGATTCCGGGAAAAAGTTTCTGATTAGCATTCAGTATCACTTTCCGCCCGGGATTATTTACCTGTGATTTATTAATCGAATAAGAAGGATTCGCAGCCAATGTCTTCCCCGGCGTATGGCTGGAAATATAAGATACGGGAGTAAAGAATTTCTTACCATAGTTTTGTCTGGCCTCCGTACCACTATAATATAACTTAACGGACTGTATATCCGCCATATTCACATCTTTGCCAAAATTCAAAACTACTTCATCCAAACTACGACTCTCTTTTGCATTCAAACGCAACATAAACAACACGTTATCCTGTCGTTCAATCAAAATTGGAATCTGAGTTTCACGCACAAATACAGTATCCGATGCAACAGCCTGCAAAGTCCCACAGACAGATAAAAAAAGGATAGATAATAATAAAAGTAGGTTTCTTTTCATGGTATTATTAATTGTTTGGGCACAAAGATATAAATTTATCATATTACCAGCAAATAATTAAATATTTTATTATATACAAGAATATTAATAAACTAGCATTAGTGTGCCATTTCTTTCTTTAAAAGGAAGAAAAAGATAAAAAGCGAGATAGATAAATTAGTCCCTATCCCGCTTTTTATCACAATGTACTAACTTTTATTCCGGCTGCTTTTTATAAGTGTTATATCCCGGAGTTTGTTCCAGTAATGGATTGATATTCATCGTGCTAATATCCAATGGCCATAAAAGTTTATGCTTTTCACTCGTACTAATCAAAGGAGAAGTAGACGGATAATTGGCTGCTGCCGAAAACGCCAACGAATTATGAGAAGCATCCTGCATACGTACAACATCAAACCAACGTTTACCTTCCCAGACAAATTCCTTATCGCGTTCGTGCAATATAGCCAATTCGTTTGCTTCAAAACTACCGTCAGCGTATTCGTGCCCGGCATAGTCGTCGCCATAAGCACGCTTACGTACATCATTAACATAAGTACTGCATGATTCACCTAATCCGTTTGCCACTTCGGCCATCATAAGCAAAGCGTCCGCATAGCGATAGATAATAATATCCGTATCATAAATACGATTGTTATTAGAGTTAATTGAACCTATGCCTTTTTTCATAACGCAGCCAAAACTTGCAGGATCTTTATCTTCTTGAGTATAATATTCCAAAAAGGTTACATCACGACGAGTATCTTTTTCATCATAGGCAGACCAGAAATCATAGGTATATTCATGCCTGAATACACCGCCAGTCCCTTTCAGATTCAAAGTGTCGGTTTCTATCCGCTTGCTGTCACGTCCATACACCTGTCCGATAAATACTGCATCCTGATATAAAAATTGCCCAGCCCAGTTGGTTGCTTCGCCGTCGGCAAAGTGTAATGTGAAAATAATCTCTTTATTATTACGATTGGAAGTACTGAAAACATTTTCAAAATCGGACAGTAATTCAAACTTACCTATAATCTGATTCAAAGCTGCTTGAGCAACCTTCAAATCAGTTGTTCCGGTAGCAGTATGTCCGGTAATGGTCACTTTAGCAGCCCACATATATATTTCCGCTTTCAACATCAGGGTAGCAGCTTTGGACCATATTGTTTTATCGTAACTATTTGTCACTGTAATATCTGCATAATTATTCTCTGATTTTTGAATATCACCTTTTATAAATTCAAGCGTTGCTTCCGCTGTCGCACGTTCCACATAAAATTTGTCCGCAGTCACCTTGCCATTCAAGAGTTCAACTTCAGTGACAATAGGCACTCCCCCATACGTCTTATAAAGCATGAAATAATATAATGCCCTCAATCCATACGCTTGAGCCAAATAGTGTTTTCTGTTTGTATCATCCAGGAAACTGCATTCATTCTCTACTTGCTGAATAAAATGATTGACTTGCATGATTGGAGAATAAAGACCGTACCAATTACTAATACCCGGCCTGTCTTGATCAATTACATTGGAACGGAGATTAGCATAGTTCAAACTAGTATTTTCAGATGAAGTTCCTACACGTTGTGTTCCACCACGAACTTCTCCTAGAACATAGAACATATCATAATAACTTCTCAGTTGAGAATGCATACCTGTCATATATCCATCAACTTGAGCTTCATTATTCCAATAGTTTCCACTTCCGAAATAATCCTCGGGAGTCAAATCCAAAGCATCGCATGATGTATAGAGGACAGAGGATACAAATAAAGAAATGATGTATATTATTTTTTTCATAATCTGTCTTTTTTATATGTTAGAAAGAAACGTTGATACCAAAAATTACAGTGCGAGGCAATGGATATCCACCGTTGTTATCCGCCTTTTCAGGTGAGAACAAGTGCTTCGCTTCTGTCAGATAACCTAAGTTTTGTCCTGTCACAGATAATTCCACGTTACTCAATTTAGCTTTTTGCACCCATATCGACGGTAACCGATAAGTTAGCGACAGTTCACGAAGTGCCAGATAATTACCATTATACACAAACATGGAAGAACTACGGCAATAGTTTCTCTTTCCCAACTGATCCGCCCAAACATATGTAGGATATTTAGCGTTCGGATTGTCCGGTGTCCAAGTATCCTTAGTTTCCTGGATAGTATTATATGTACCTTGCGCGCAAGCCATAATCCACATTGATTTCCAGTCTACCGCTTTGAACCCTAAAGCATAGTCGAAACGCGCCGATAACGTCAAGTCTTTCCAGCTCACCGTAGTATTGAAACCGCCTGTCCACTTCGGTACCGTATTTCCGACCTTTACCATATCATAATTATCAATCACGCCGTCCCCATTGACATCTTTCCATTTTACGTCACCTGGCTGAATAGGTAGTGCGTTTTCTTTTTGGCTGTCGGACAATTTATTATAACCTTCTGCCCCTCCATATAAAGGTCTGCCGGTCGATCCATTATTACCGGACGTAATATCAATCAAACCAGCCGGTATCTCATCCTGTGATTTATAGATACCATCAGCGATAAACATATACAAGTCACCCGGACGTTGTCCTTCCTGATAGCCTCCTACCCACATTTTAGCGTCACCATAGCCGGTATATACCTGATATGCATCTTGTCGATTACGTTCCAGCCCGTTATCCGGCAACGCTACGACCTTATTTTTGTTCAGTGCTCCATTCCAGTTCAGATTCCATTTCCAGTCTTTCCGGTCAATAATACGGAAAGCCAGTTCAAACTCAAATCCTTGATTCTGGAACTTACCGTTATTGGAAACCACAGAACCTACTCCAGACGTGGAAGGTACGGTGATATTAGCATATTTATCACTAGTCAGACGATTATAATAGGTCAAATTAGCATTAATACGATTTTCGAGAAAGCCTAAGTCAAGACCGATTTCAAAAGTTCTGGATTTCTCCCACATCAGATAAGGATTAGGAATACTTCCCAAAAGAAATCCCGTAGCGCCATTGTAAGTATTACTACCGTATGACCCCTGTACGGTATAATTGCCTACAAAGTTCTTGTTGACATTACCGTTCAGACCGAAACTTGCACGTAATTTACCAAATGAAAGTATATCGCTTGTGTTTGCCATAAATTTCTCTTTGCTGAAAACCCACCCGGTCGAAACACCCGGAAATACTCCCCAACGGTTTTCTTTTGCCAGTTTAGAATAACCGTCTTTTCTAAGTACCAGTGACAAGAGATATTTTGATTGATAATCATAATTTACACGTCCGAAGAAAGACATGATACGTTGACGTGAATGCCAAGAGTCAATAGAGCGTTTTCCCTCTTCTTTTGACGTATACTGTAAATCCATAAAGTCGTCGGTCGGGGCTCCCGAACCGGATGCATTGAAACCTTTATTATAAGAATCATAATATTCGAAACCAGCCATCGCATCCAGATAATGATCTTTGTTTATCTGATAATTATAATTTAATACAGCATTATAGGTCTGATCCAGTGTGCGGTCATAATAAGCAGAGGTGCTGCGTGAAGTAACCTTATTTCCCGGAGAACTTAAATAATCCTTATTAAAGCTTTCGTCCTTTTCTTCCTGATAATACCAGATTGCACCAAGCTTTAACGAAAGTCCTTTCATGAAGTTTACAGTGAAAGATTGATTCATTGTAAACTTATCAGTGTTCTGATCCCGGACAAACTTATCAAAATTATACTGCTGATTACCATCCCCGGAGTTAGGGCCTAACAGCATCTCTCCATCTGCATTGTAACCGCGGAAAGTAGGAGGCAATGACAAACAACGAGAAAAATAATTAGCCTCTGCTGTCTGAGTTGCAGGCAACCCGTTCCAAGTAGCGTCCGCAAAATTAAAACTGGAACTGGAAGTTAACCATTCTTTCAGCTTATAATCAGCATTGAAGGTAAAGGTTATACGCTTATACCAGTTGCCGTATGCCGTACCGTCACTCTTATTATAACCTAACCCGGCATAGTAGTTCCCTTTTTCATTTCCGCCACTTACACTTAAATTATAATCCTGTGAAAATGCTGGAGTTTGGACGTTGAAATCTGCGATGTCTGTGTTTTTATAAATAAGTTTATCCCCATAGATAGGGTCGATCATTGTTTGCCAACCCTGATCCAACAAAAAAGCCAGATTATCAGTATATTTCATTGTACTCCAAATAGCAGAACTCGTTTTGTTTCCATCCAGAGGGGTCACCCCGTCACTCGCAAAATAAGCATTACCTGTACCGTAAGGAGTAGCACTAGTCAATGAACTAAGTGAAGACCATGCCTTCACAGCGCTTCCGTCCGGATGTTTCATATCTCCCATATAAGCATTCTTATATCCCATACGCATCCAATAAATATAATCTCCGGCATCAAGAAACTCATAGGAATTTTTGAAATAGTTTAACCCGAACTTTGCTTTCAGGTTCACTTCTGCTCTTCCGCTTTTTCCGCGCTTGGTTGTAACAAGGATTACACCATCATTGGCACGTGCACCATAGATTGCAGTAGCACCGGCATCTTTCAATACTTCCATTGATTCAATATCATCCGGATTGATATCACTCAAAGAAGAACGTACCTGTCCATCAATCAGAATCAGAGGAGAGCCAGAACCATCAAAGTTAGTACCTCCACGAAGGACCAGCGTCGGTGTACTGCCCGGATTACCGGAAGTCTGGCTAACGGACAAACCTGCAACAGCTCCGGATAATGCCTGACCGGGATTTGAATACAATCCCTGCTTCAATGTTTCTTCTTTTACCTTGGAAATTGAGTTGGTAACTTTAGTACGCAACTGTTTACCGCCATAACCGGTTACTACCACTTCTTCCAGCATCTCAGAATCTTCTTTCATCTGAATCCGGAAAGAAGTCTTTCCTTTAAGATCAATTGTTTGTACTTGATATCCGATATACGAAACTCTGATTTTTCCGTCCGGATTCATGTTTAATACAAATTTACCATCGATGTCAGTAATGGTACCATTTGTTGTACCCACTTCGACAACACTCGCTCCGATGATTGGTTCACCAGCAGCATCGCTTACCACACCGGTAATTGTTTTTGTCTGTGCCATAGCCCCTATGGAGCAGAAAAGACACAACATAAGCAAAAGGATGTCTTTTTTCATTAGTATTACTTTTAGTTAATAATTGAAATAATTTTAGATACTTATCTAAGTCCAATTAGAACTAATCTTCCGGTAATACCTCATCTCCCTATGTCAGATTCCTCTTTAGAATTTTAATCGGAGCAAAAACATATTCGCAAAATCGACCTGTTTTCTACCTATTTAAGATATAACTCTTCCCTTTTATTCATGACTTTAATAATGCATATTTTTATATTTAATAGCATATATAAGAAAATAATTTATTAAATACTTTGCAGATATTAATAATATAAATATATTTGCAGCGATTTAAGATATACATATCGGTGATTTATATCTAAATCCTCTATAAGATAGAAGAAAATATGAATAAATAACTCAACTAAGTTCTAATTGAACTTATGCGTTCACTTGTAACCACTATCTATTCATTCACCAATAATACTTATAAAAACAGGCATTTATTTATTGACAACACCACACTTATTCAATTCTCTAGGGGTTGTTGTAGAACCAAAATCAATTACCGGTATAATGACAAATTGCATAAGCAAAACAGAGTCATCTATATAAGTGTAACAGCAACAGGTATCACAAATGGTACGGATTCTTTAAGTCCCCGACAATTATTGAGACCCAGGACGATTACTTCAAACGTTTGCTCATGTTTGTTAATTACAACTCCAATAAATTTGTTCAGACCTCCTTCACCATACCTATATATCACATCGTTTTGAGAAATCTAAAGCAGTGCTTTAGGAGGTGTAAAGCATAGCTTTTGCCTACTTAAAGCAGTGCTTTATAAAATCCTAGAAGTTTGTTTCAACTACAAGAAGGAAAAATATACGCGATGAGTATAATTTATGCTATAAGCATATTCAGATTTACTATAATGAAATAAAGACTTGCTATAATGAAAAATGGAAGTGAACTCCTCGCACCCCATCCTTTATCCACTAACACAGACAAACAGGGAAAAGTGAAGAAATGAATGTTTTTCAAAAAAAGAAAACCTTACCAGTGATGAATCCAAAATAAGGGGTTGAATTCAGCACTGGCAGTTTCTTGTCAAATTCTGCGTAACTGACAACACCTGAACATCATCTGCGTTACGCTTCATATATACTTGCAGACTTTTATCTTGCCGGCTTCTCTACGTGCTTTACTAAATAAAAGTATCTTTAACTATCAACAGTGATATCTCAAAGAAGCTCTTTACAAAGCATATAACCACGAATCATCATACGAGGTATATGGAAAGGTCCTTTAAAAAGATTCCCCTTAGCGGGTTGGGCCACAGTACCGTCGCGATGAAGATAACCATACCATTCCCCATATTCCTTATCCGGGAAATGAGCATAAGCCCAATCACTCACCTGTTGATGCATCTGAAGATATTTTTCATCTCCGGTAGCCTGATAAGCATATAAAGTGGCAATAATAGCTTCTGTTTGCGGCCACCAGAATTTCATATCCTGAGAATAGTCCTGAACAGGAAGATTCCGACAGTCACGGAAATTGATAATTCCTCCGAATTCCTTGTCCCATCCCCACTCCCAAGACCAATCAAGAATCTGAAGAGCCAACTGAAGTAAGTCCTTATCCCAATTACGATATTTAGCTTCTTCCATGATAAACCACGCAGTTTCAATACAGTGCCCCGGGTTTATAACGCGCCCGTTACAAGTATCTATGAATTCACCGTCAGGTCCCACCATTTCAAGCAAAGCTTTAAACTCCGGATGAATAAAATATTTACGTAACGCTGCAATCGAAGTATCTATCTGCTCTGTCAACGACGGATCATCAATAACCATACGGATACGAGAAGCCGTGTTAATCAAGATCATTGTTATAGAATGACCTCTTGAAGGCAGAGTAGGCAAATATTTTGGCTCAAGAAATCCCGGAGTATTCAGGAAATGCAAGGTACGTTTAAATATATCCAAAGCTTTTTTCGCATATTCTTTTTCACCTGTTGCTAATGCATACTCAGCCATTGCTATTGCAGCAAAACCTTCAGAAAACACATAACGGCGTTTACGCAAGGGCTTTCCGTCTTCTGTAACTTCAAAAAACATATGTCCGTCCGTATCAAAACAATGTGCTTCGATAAAATCAATACAACTTTTTGAGGCTGCCAGCCATTGAGGATTCTTTTCTATATTATTATATGCATATGCAGCTATAAATCCAAAACGTCCCTGAAACCAAACCGACTTGGTAGTATCCATCAAACTACCGTCACGATTAACGCATGTATACACCCCTCCATGTTCTCTATCTAACCCATACTTCATCCAAAACGGCATAATATTATTTATTATATCGTCTTTATATGATATAGCCCACTTACTCAAATATTCTGTTGTATTCATGCTATGCGTTTTTAAAATTTATTGCATCGGTCAAAAAAATGAATAGCTTCAAGTTCCGCTTTCATCTGCGCTTCTTCCTCATCTGTCATATTCTGAAACGGAGTACGGTTCTTGCCCAAATCAAGCCCTATCAACTTCATGATACGTTTTCCGCCGACAATATTCCCACGGAAATGACAAATCACGTTTATTACTTCTTGTGAGAAGTTTTGGCGTTCGCGAGCAGTTTCTATATCACCTGCCTCCCAAGCCTCAATAATACCGACCAATTCTTTACCGTTATAATTAGTTGTTCCTCCAATGCCACCTTGAGCGCCTCCCATAGCCAGACAAGGAAGAATTGTCTCATCCTGTCCATGCAGCATATCGAATTTTCCATTTTTATATAAACGACATTGGTTATATTCATACATACTCTCAAAAGTATATTTAATACCTGCAAAATTGGGAACACGACCGTCTACCGCTTCCAATAGCTTAACCATTGGTAAAAAAGCACCATTGAACGCCGGAATATGATAATAATAGAAAGGCAGTTCGGGTGCCCCAGCTGCTATTTCTTCGATATATTTTACCAGTTCCTCAATACGACCAATCTTCGGAAAAGGAGGAGCCATAGCACCAATCCCCCATGCGCCTATTTTTTGTGCATGCTCTGCCAACATACGGCTAGCCTTTACACAGCAGCTACCAACATGCACTATAACCTTAAAACCCTCAGGAGCAACAGAAACCCAACGTTCGGCCAATCGCATACGTTCTTCTTCTGTCAACATATAGCCTTCACCGGAAGAACCATTGATAAACACTCCTTGCAGTCCATTCTTTACCAGCATCTTAGCATATGCTTCAATTGGTTCTAAATTCACCTCACCATTCTCATAAAAAGGAGTAAACGGTGCGTCAATAAGTCCTTTAATTCGTTCCATTATTTTATTTTTTATAAAGTTATATATACTCTTAATCTACCATATTATCTGTCTTCGGCCTTAAGAAATAGATTTGAAGTACCAATGCCACAGCCACTACAATGCTCAACATTGCAAATCCCTGTCCCAAGCTTCCTCCATCCGTCCATTTCCCTAACACTTCTGTCACAGCAGCTCCGGCAAACACGCCGGTCATATTCATAATACCATAAGCCGTTGCACGATGTTTCGCCGATACAAACTGACATAAAATAGGCATATTATTAGCGTCAAATATTCCAAAGCCAATTCCGAAGAGTAAGCCTGCACCAATCACGCTAACAAAGCTATGTCCAAAACCCAGCAGAAGTAAAGCCGGTATAGTCATTCCCAAACCGATAGCTCCGGTATAGACCCGTCCACGAATATTTTTTTGTACCCAACGGTCTGACAAGATGCCACCTAAAATAACGCCGATAAAAGAAGAAACTGCAATCGTTATGGTAGATATCGGGCCGGCTTCGGACATCGGAATATTCAAACTATCTGCAAATAAGGTCGGAAGCCAATTCTTTGTTGCCCACCCCGGAAGACTGGGAGCAGCAAAATAGAAAAGAATAATCCAAAATGCCCAGTTAGTAAACAGTAAGGAAAGCCCACTTATTATAGAAGGTTTCTTTTCTCCAGGAACATTATCTATTTTCTTGCTAGAAACATTATGAATAGGATTTTCTTTCAAAAATAATATGAGTACCAAAGAATAGACAATCCCCACGATACCAAACCAATGAAAAGTAGCCTGCCAGGAGAAAGCCGCAGCAGCCGTAGCTCCAAAACCACCAATAGCCTGCCCTACATATAAACCGGTCATGTGTACTCCCACTGCCAAAGAACGTGACTTCCCTTCGTGCCAGTCAGCAATTAACGACAAAGCCGAAGGAATATACAATGCTTCACTGACTCCCATTATAGCACGCAGCCAATAAAGTTCATGAAAATCATGGGCATACCCCATCAAGAAAGTGACAGCGGACCAAACAAAAAGACTACCGACAACTAGCCACTTACGATTTACCCTATCCGCTATAATCCCGGCAACGGGACTCATAAAACCATAGATCCACAAAAATATAGCCATTAAAGCCCCAAAAGCTTCTGCTTTATTCAGTTCTACAATATCTACTTTCATAGCTTCTTGCATAGTAGAAAGCATTTGGCGGTCCATATAATTAAGAAGTGCCACTATCCACAATAAACCGACTACTACCCAAGGATAAATACTTTTGTTTTTCATATAAAGCAATTTTTATGTTTCACTCGCATTAAATTATTGCAAACATAATACTATTTTTATTATAAGCCAAATATTTAATTAAATATTTTATTATATATTCGAGGATTACTAAATGGACTAGAGTCTATAACACTTTATGCATGAAAAAGGTAGTGCCTTCTGCTATGGACGACACTACCTTTTCCATATAAAAACAACAATAATTCAGAGCTTCACTTTGGCTATCAGTTTACGTATTTTACCACTACCAATAACCGGAGCATGAGGATCTTCCGGATATACAATCACAAACTGCCCCGGAAGCAAACTAACATAGGTAGTAGGACGATCTGAATACAGAGCACAATCTTCTTCTTTTGAATATGCCTTAGTCTCGTTTTGCAAATCTTCTAAAGCTTTCCAACCAATCATTTCCTCACCCTCCAACAAGATATGTACATCAATATAGTCATGATGCAATTCTAAAACCTGCTGATCAGAAGTTACGCACTCCGGATTCACATTATTAATAAATAGATGATCACCATCAACCTCAATACGCCCCAAATCGGCATGAAGCAAATCATGTGTTTTCACATAGTCAAACAAAGACTTAAACAAAGGGTGAAGTCCTTCAATCCGCTGACTATTTTGCAGATTAGATACAATCATATTTTTCCTTTCATTTATAATTAAACAATAATCGCACAAATATAAGTCTTATATTTAATATTCGGTTTATTATTAATAAAAATATTTATTATATTAAACCTGACACTCAAAAGCCCTTTATTATTATTTCCGACGAAAAAATATCAGAAATTGAGAATATAATAAATTCAAAGACAAGAAATCTCCATTAATAAATAAATTTATTATCTTTGCGAGAAAGAATAAAGAAGAACTAAGATGAAACAACATTTACTGAAAGAAATAGAAGTAGGGACTAAAAACGCTCTTCTTAAGAAGAAGATTATCACACATTATATATATAATGGTAGTTCAACTATTACGGATTTAGCAAAGGAGCTAGATCTTAGTGTCCCAACTGTCACAAAATTCATTAGTGAAATGTGTGAGGAGGGGTATATAAATGATTACGGCAAACTGGAAACGAGTGGAGGGCGCTATCCTAGCTTATACGGCCTAAATCCCGAATCAGGATACTTCATTGGAGTAGATATCAAGAAATTTGCAATTAACATAGGCCTGATCAACTTTAAAGGTGATATGGTAGAGTTAAAGATGAATATCCCTTTCAAATCAGAAAATACGTCGGAAGCACTTGAAGAA
Source organism: uncultured Bacteroides sp. (assembly GCA_959606905.1). The sequence continues at coordinate 32,370 of CAUHML010000015.1, forward strand.
TTATGTAAACTTATCTTGCAATTTATAAAGAAAGTAGATATTGATAATGATAAAATATTAAATATCAATATAAATGTTTCCGGCAGAGTCAATCCGGAATCCGGATATAGTTTCAGCCAGTTCAATTTCGAAGAAAGACCGCTGGCGGAGGTGTTGACTGAAAAAATCGGATTTCGAGTAACAATTGACAATGATACACGCGCCATGACATACGGAGAATATATGAAAGGGTGCGTAAAAGGAGAAAAAGATATTATTTTTGTAAATGTCAGCTGGGGGCTGGGTATCGGCATTATTATTGACGGGAAAATATATACCGGCAAATCGGGATTTTCCGGAGAATTCGGGCACACAAATGTTTTCGATAATGAAATCATCTGCCATTGTGGGAAAAAAGGTTGTCTGGAGACTGAAGCATCAGGCTCTGCTCTTCATCGAATATTAATAGAACGTATCCAGAACGGAGAAAGTTCAATTTTATCCAACAGGATTTTGTCAAAAGACAATGTTTTGACTTTAGATGAAATTATCGCTTCTGTAAATAAAGAAGATCTGCTTTGTATTGAAATCGTAGAAGAAATAGGCCAAAAACTAGGAAAACAGATTGCCGGATTAATTAATATCTTTAATCCGGAACTAGTTATAATAGGCGGAACCTTATCACTGACAGGCGACTATATTACCCAGCCTATCAAAACAGCAGTACGTAAATACTCGCTCAACCTGGTAAATAAGGATTCTGCTATTATGACCTCCAAATTAAAAGACAAAGCCGGTATTGTCGGAGCCTGTATGCTGGCACGCAGTAGAATGTTTGAAAGTTAAATTATTGTTTCAAGCTCTACAATAAAGGCTAATCTGAGAGATTTAAAATTTAAGGCTAAAAAATTGTCGGATTCTTTTTGTTTTCTCAAATAAAGCTGTAATTTTGCACGCCGTAAACGAGAGACAAACCGCCGCTATAGCTCAGTTGGTAGAGCAACGCATTCGTAACGCGTAGGTCGCCAGTTCAAGTCTGGCTAGCGGCTCTTAAATAAAACGCTGATTATTAATTATTTAATCAGCGTTTTTCTTTTCTAAAAATTCAATTCTGAATAAAAAAACATAAATCTGCGTATATATTTGCATAAAATTGTATAGTAGAATTGTGTTTGATTATTCAGCTTATGGCAACAATCAGATTAACAATTTTAAGTTCCATTAAGGAACATGATGGCAGGCTCCCTATCTTAGTCTGCATCTCCCAAAAGAAAGAACGTGCCTACATCAAAACAGAGTTTCTGTTAGATGATATTGCAGAATTTGACAACGAAAAGGTAGTCTATCGAAAAGACGCAGGCATAATGAACAAACGTCTCCAGTTCGTTTTCTCTCAATACAAAGAGAAGTTTGATGCAATCGAGAACATTGAATATTTTTCTGCACTTCAAATCAAGCAGATGATTAATTCTAAAGAACGCCCATCCCATATATCATTTTTAGAGTTTTGGAAGAAACGAATTAGTGAGTTCCGGGAGGAAGGTCGAGAAAGTTATGCAAAGATGAATGAAGAAACAATTCGTATCTTTACCTTAGCCGAAGGCGATATACCTATTCCAGCTATCAACACACTGGTGATTGAGCATTTCAAAAAGTGGATGACAAAGAAAGGGTATGCAAACGGGAATATCGGGTTAAGACTAACTCATTTAAAAGCTAGAATCAATGAGTTAATTAAAGCAGGTACTCTCAAACAGGATATTCACCCATTCGCTTATACGAAGATTCCTACTGCCGAACCTAAAGAATGTGATTTAACGATAGAAGAATTTCAAAGAATACGTAATACAAAAGTAAATGGAAAGCGAATGAATTTAGGCAAAGACATGCTCCTACTTTCTTTCTATTTGTGTGGTATAAACTTAAAAGATTTATTGACCGTTAATCTGTCAAGTGACATTCTTTCCTTTGAAAGATGTAAAACCATAAGCGCCAAAACGGGCAAATCAGTGATAACGATACCAATACATAACGAAGCTAGAGCAATTATAAATAAATATATTAATAAAAAGGGGGTGCTAGAATTGGGGTATTCATACACCTACTCAAATCTACAAAAATATATAAACCTTTGTATGAGAGAACTAAAAGAGTACTTAGGAATCAAACAGACATTGTGCTTTTATTCCGCCCGTAAAACTTTCGCCCAGTTCGCCTCTGAACTTGGTATTCCAGACGGGGTGATAGATTATTGCCTTGGTCATTCAGACAAGAATCGAGGAATCATCCGATATTATACGAAGGTAAAGCAAAAGCAAGCGGAAATAGCCATAAACAGGGTAATCGACTACGTGAACAACCCGGACAAATATAAGGACTATATAGAGATGAGGGCGGATATCATGATGATGAAAACATAGAAAAAGGTAGCTTACTCGGCTACCTTTATTTGTTGTACCTCTAACTTCGGTTTATTATGTAACGAATCTACTACAGTTTCCACTGGTCCAATCTTATCTATTACTGATTGGCTAGTTTTTGATAGCGTAAAAACTAATATAGCATATATGCCTATTAATACTACTCCTGCTATGCAACGACCTGTTTTCAAATATTGATACCAATTTATCCTCTGAATTAATAATGGCGAAATAAATAAATACAAAGATGCAAAAAGTAATAATAATACTCCAAAGCCAATCGTATTAGCTATCAATTGATATAAATTCAGAGTTGTATTATTAATAAATATATTTACAATGCCAAAAAGAAAAGTAATAGCTGCTGTAAATATCGCTATTAAATCATAAGCTTTTTTATCTGAAGTTTTAATATCATTTTTTATCTGAGTTATTTCTTTTCTCTCTATTGATAGATCACAACGGAACCTTAAATACTCTTTGGTTCTATTAAATTGCTCCAATCGTTCTTTCAACGTGTTATAATCAATATATTTCGCATAAGCCGAAGGCACAAATAGTTTTATTGATTTATCCACACAGTACATAGACTCTTCAAATGGCAATTGAAAAGGGAAAAACTGATGAGCCCGACTCCATTCATAAGATTCTCTATATAAAATAATAATGCGCCCAAGTTCTTCCAATTTATCTTCTATTAGCTTATCATCAAAATCTCCTTTTTCTATATGAAGTTCAATACATTTAATAATAGCTTCTATAGCCTTTTCATATGGATGGAAATTTTTCACTCCAGTTTTCGCTTGTATATTCTCTATGTGTCGAAGTTCTTCTTTTATATGTTTCAAATTGGGTTCGCATTTTTGTGTATAAAACGAAAAGCGACAATTATGCAAGAAATTCAATATAGAATTCAACGAAAATTTATTATATTCCTCTACCGAATTACTAGGATTTATAAACTCTCTCGAATTTCGTTTTATTTGGTATATATCTGAGAACTTTTTAAGAACAAAATCCATTTTAACAATATCAGACTTATTAGCAAGATTCTGTTTATAATATTTCATCAGCAAAACAAATGATTTCAATTCAGGATTTCCCCCACTAATATCATTTAAAAGTTCATTTGCTTGTGATTCAGAATCACATTCTCTTGCAATAAACCCATCATAATCCCCAATATCTAAATCCTTAGGATTTATGCATATAGCACTTGATTCTGTATTAATATAAAAAGGAGATTCTTTAATATTGTATATTATAAAATGGCATTTGTGGAGCAAGACAGCTAAAACAGACCTTCTTTCAGAACTCCCTTCAGAAATGTATTCCTTTAATCTATCTCTACTTATAAGTAGATTTTGGAATTCATCTTCACCAATAGGAAACCGATAATCAAACAAACATAAAGGAATTGTAATCTCTGGAAATAATTTAAGAATTTTGTCAGTTGAATTAATGTTTTTCAATTTGTAGAAACCATATTTATATTGGTTCCCCTCAGTACTAAATTTATTTTTCGAAATTGTTACAAAATAATTATAGTGTTGTAATGCATTATAGATTGAGTAATTCAAATCCCTATATCGTGACAGCAACTTATCAACCTTTTCACTTCCAGAGTCTGAAAGTGATGGCGGAGCATATTCCACTGTCGTTTTGGCAAGAAAATTATTTAGTACATCTAGAAAATTAGGAACATTAATATATTCCCCACTAATAATCGACCTACTTAACAGTATAAAACATGTCTCAAAGAAATTTTCAATTTGAGCACTTTTATCAAAAAAGACAGATTCTTCCTCACTACTATTGGGAAGCCAAGATTCTGGAAACTCTTCTATAAAGTGATTATAACACTGCTCTAATATAAACCCCATCCTACTTGTTTTGTTTATTCAAAGTATTTATTTCTATCATTTCTAATCGATTCTACAGTCATTTTGTAACTTGACATTTCCATTAACCTAGCAAAAGCTATGGATTGTCTCCAACTTTCCCATTTATGTGTAATCTCCACCAAAGAAAAAGCATTTAATAATATAAGATGCTCATTTTTCTCTTTTAAGGTATTGACAGCATCTTTTATTTGAGTGTAATCTTCTATTTTATAAGGTAATATCACATTCTCCTTTTTGATAATAGACCTTTCTGTTACAATATAAGATGGCAATCTGTTATCTTGAATAGCATTATATATATCACTCTCCACTGGTCCATAAGGCAATGCATGAAAATTATTAAAAACATCCAATAAATCTCTTGCACCTTCCCTCTTTGGTGCAGCAGTTAAAAATAAAAGCTTGAGTACGGATAACTTAGAACAGTTCTGAAAATTCATGGATTCTTTACCCTCATCTTTATACCATTGTTCAAAGAGAGACAACATATAATCAAAGGCAAATATTTTATTCATAACAACCGTATTAAGTTTATAATAGTAATGCTTACATCATTAAATTAGTTTGCAAATAAAGTAATTATTCTCTCTTATTCTGTTTTTCGTTAACATTCTTAAGCAAATAGTAACACTATAACTATTAAGTTGTACACTTAAATTTACCATACAATCACATTCCAACTCACCCCTGCACCAACATACCAACCACTTCTTGAGTAACTATATCCAACTTGCAAACCAAATCCCCATCGTTTTTTCTTCTGCAAAGGTGAAAGAGTAATAATTTCCTTGTCTCTGTACACCTCCATGAAGTCAAGGGTCGGATTATATCCACTGACCACCGCCCGGTAATCATCGGTCTTATATTCTTTGCTTGTTATCGGGATAAGTACCGGAACCGTATCTCCTTTTACGGTCTTATCGATAGTTGTATCTATCAGAATCGGTAAATATACCGTATCTGTCCTCTTTAGTGTCTCCTTAACAGGCAAAAGTACTATATCAACTATAGTATCCCGCAGTTTTACCGTATCTCCTTTCGTATAGACAGTCGAAGGATCGTACGGATTACATTGCATCCACACGAGTATGCCAAGTAACAAGCATACTAATATCCAAGGTAGTACTTTCATGGTTTAACTACTGTATTACGCAAGAAATTGGTAAATTCGCTCCGGACATCGAAGCAGGGACAAGCCTTGATATATTCCCTAGACTCTACCTCTCCGCTGCCGTCCAGATCCGGCGAAGTATCACGGTGTCCGAGTACTTCAATTATAGGATATTCCTTACAGAGCTTCGAGACTAATTCACGTAGTGCTGTCCTTTGAGCTGGAGTACGTGTATCTGCCGCCTTTCCGGATGCGTCCAGACCGCCGATATAACAGATGCCAATGGAATGTCTGTTATAGGATGAATCACTAAATCCTTTCGTATTGCAATGAGCTCCGTCAATCGTTAAAGGTCTACCCTCTTCTACCATTCCGTCAAGGTCAATAATGAAGTTATAACCGATCTGATTGAATCCCCGTGCCCGGTGCATTTGGTCGAGATCTTTCACACGTAAATCTTGCCCAGTTCTTGTTGCTGAGCAATGGATAATAATTGCATCAATAGTTTTCATTTCTTTTCCTCCTTATTATTTTAGTAACCCGTCTGAGGTTCGCGTTCCAAGCATTTCCGCACTTCACAACGCTTCATATCAGACTCTTTTAATTTTAATTCTGTCTCATGCCGTTTATGAACCTCATCAAGATGAGCAGCTTGTTCCTGTCGAAGTTCTACATAAATAGCATCAATTTTCGCGTCACGTTGAGCGATGCGTTCTTCCAACCAGGCAACCTGCTTTCGCTCGTTTTCATTCTCTGCCGCATCTGCTGCCGCATCCTCTTTTCGAGCATTTGTTTTCCGGTTAACGTAGAAGTTAACTATCCATTTGATTGCTTCCAATCCGCCCAAGGCACCGAGTATTGTTAGCCAGTCGTTTAGTTCCATATTCTTATTATATATATTGTAGCCTGAACATTTAGCCCTATTTTTTAACTTTTAAGAATCCATTTTCATCAACATACGTTTCTCCTTGAATAAGAAATGGGTCATCTACCCGTTTCCACTTGCTAGACTGAAATGAAGCAGTCCCTCTATTTACCATTATATTTAAATCTCCTTCAGAATCGGAATATTCTTCTTTTGAACTAATCTTTATGACAGATCCACTTATATATGCGGATGAAAAGGAATTAGAAGTCCCATTATTAATTGATATTGAATTATCTCTTATCTCATTTTCAGAATAATAACCATCATATAGATCATTATGGCCTCTCAAAGATATAATTGGAGATTTAGGTCTATCTTCTCCATTATCAAAAGTAGATATATCTATCAATTTCCTTTTTTTTTCATCATATATATTTACTGTCCCTTCATACGAATAAACCTTATTTATTGGATCAAGCTCGAACACTACTTCATCATCAACCAATGCGAATATCCCGGTACGCTTCGTCCCGTCAGCTCCGGTGAGACAATCACGTCCCATAGCGACGCCTGTCAGCTTCCCGTTACTGTCTTTTGTGCCGGAAAACATCTTGGGAGACACCATATACTCACCTCCTATTTCCGTCTTATTATTATTCCATTCCTCAATCCACGGAAGAAGGTTCGCATCTTGACCGTCTTTTCCTCTGAATCTGATAGGAGTGCCCCATTCACCTGAATCTGCACTTTCTGCCACCTTCTGTGAAATCCAAACGACGGATGCCGTTGAATTTGTATGCCACCCTTCGGTTGTACCATTCCCTGTAGGAACGGCAGGTTCGGTTTCGCTGTCATGATAGGTTATGTAAACTCTCATACCATCCTTACCGTTTGTACCGTCCGTGCCGTCATTACCATCTGCCACCATTAATTCCCAAGCTGTGCCGTTATAGATGTAGACACGCCCGTTGTCAGTGTCACGATACACCCAGTTTTTTACAGGGTCAGCTGGAGCGGTAGACAAGTCACCTTTCCATACAATGTCCAGACCATCCTTTCCGTCATTACCGTTAATTCCGTCCAGGCCATCCTCACCGTCAACGGTCATTACATACCAAGCATTATCTTGATAGACATAGTTCTTCTTGTCGGATGTATTGCGGTAATACCAGCCGTTCTGAGGATTGGAGGGATGAGAAGTGAACTCGCCTTTATATACAAGACTGCTACCGTCTTTCCCAGGTTCGCCTTTCAGGTTCCTTTTTACTTCACTATCCAAGTTATCCCAAGTAAGTTTCACGCCGCTTCCGAAATGGAAACCGTCAGTGTCCCAATATATAGCCCTGTTGAATATGTCACCGTTGCCTTCCTTGTCCCATCTGATATTGCCTTTTGCAATGAATCCGGAACTGTCGGGATTGAACTGGTACAGGATTGTCCCGTCATCGTCTACACCTTTCAGCATACCGTTGACGCAATAGAATCCTTTCAATCCATTCGTTCCCGGTATATCACCGCCCACACGAACCTTCAGGCAGTTGCTCCAGTCCTTTGAATAAATACCGGCCAGCACGTCAATGGCAGGCTGTGCATTTTCATCAGCGTGCATATAGATAGCGGAATGCCTTCCTGCGTACTGTGTTTCGTATGAACTGTTACCAAATTGCACTATGTCGTCCCCAACGGAAGGGGGATTAGAGACCGACACGTGCCCCGATTCATCCGCCACCGTTTCAAACTCGCTGACCGGGATACGGATAACCCCGTCAGCAACGGACTCTATCTCTACATGATAAGACTTCTGATTTCCCGTAAATTCCTTATAGCGGATAAAGTCATGCTCCACAAAGCTCATATCCTTATCCTCAATCGTGATAAGATAATACAGGCCGTCTTCCGACAATTCAGCGGTCTTTATTTTTCCGCATCCTTGCGTGATGGCCTGCGCCCCGATAATAGCGCGTATCTTGGATATCAGCAACTCAAACACCGTGAACTGTCCACGTACACGGATAGCGTCAATTTCAAGCATCCACTTGCCCTTGACATATTCCCAAATTTTCCAACCATAACCCGAAAAACCGGATAAAAAGAATTCTACGATTTTCTCACCCATCTTTATTCCGGATGAGATAAATCCGACAATTGCCGAACTGGATAATCCTGCCATATTATAATATTAAGATAGTTTTGTAACTTCGACTATACAGATTGGGGATATTCTGGAGTAACCGGGTTCTGCTGAAGGATCGTTATTATAACCTTGAGCAACTAACAGATAACCATCTGAATCCACTGCTACATCGTCGAATGTATACCAATCAGAATTATTGTTGATTACTTTAGTAGACAAGTCGGATGCTAATACTTGTTGCACAGCATTTTGAACGTATAAATTCCAAGGTTGGGTATTGGGTACAGAATTTTTGTCTGATAATAAAAGTCTGACCTTATAGTTACCCGGAGTTAACCCCTTTAATATTACGACACTTTGAATTTCAGCCGTGTAAGAAGTGAAATTACCACGTGTGGGAACAACGATATTTTTGGTAGAGCCATCCCAAATCATTGAGTTGGGATATTGTACTTCCGCTCCTAATGTCACCCCTTGCCAATAAACAGGAGCGCCTGTTCCGCCTAGGACATCCTTGGACAACTTTGCTCCCATAGCTGCATAATCAGCTTTGTTATATGGTATATATCTACCTGTCAAGGTTCCAACGTAGTTTCCCTGAATATCTTTTAGATCCACAGCTGCATTACCGGAGTTTATGGGTTGGACAAAGCCGACGCCATCCACATTCCCTGCCGATGGTATGTTTGCCAGTAATATTATGACAGGCGGTTCTGTAAGAGTTACGGAATCGCTGCCAACGCTTGATTCAGAAACTTCATTCTTCAACTGTCCATACAAAGTTTTAGCTCCAGAAGTTGCAAATTCGTAAATAATATTATCTTTCCATGCTTCCCATGCAGCAGACGCCAAGCCTGCTGACGTTTCCGCCAATCTGTAATGCGTTGGAGTTCCCTGACTGATTTCAAATGAAACAGGTACGGTATAGCCGGCAAAAGAATCTTTCCCTTCCGCCAGTGTTATGCTTGTCAGGCCAACGGGCTGCACTACCTGTATAGAATCAGACTTGATCGAAGATTCTGTCGTCTCATTTCCGACCTGCGCATATACTGTCAAATTACCATCCACTATTTTTGAGTCATATTGAACTGTCGAACCGCCCCACACAATCCAGTCTGTACAATCAGACAAATCCGCCTGTTGGCCGATCTTGTATTTGGTGATGGTATTCAACGTCTCAAATTTAACCGATACAATACCGGAATCTGTGCTGGCATCCCCATTGTTGACAGTAATACTGTCCAACCGTGCCGTAACAGCATCTATCAACTCGATGGCGGCTGATCTGGATACCGTTTCAGTAGTGGCATTTTTCAATTTTGCATACAGTATTTTGTTTCCATAAGATGCGGATAGTTGCACTATCGGATTTTCAGTGAATTCCACCCATGATGCTCCCGCAAACGATGAATTTTCCGAAACCATGTAATGAGTTGGATATCCGAGGTAGTCAAATGTTACATTTACATTTCTCTGTATCGCCGAAGCTGCTCCGTTATCTATCGTGATGCCTTTCAGAGTCAATGTCGGCTCAAGCAGAGTTATACCGGCTGATAATACTCCGGTCTCCCCATACGCATTCTTTAGCTTCACATAAACGGTTTTAGCATTGAATCCGGAAGACAACTTGAATGTCGGTTTTTCCACATATTCAATCCATGAGGCTCCTGTAAACGACATATCCTCTGAAACCATATAATGGGACGGAGCCTGACCGCTGTAGGTAATGTTTAGTATAACATTCCGATCTTGAGTGAATTCCTGCCCGGAGTTGATCACAAACGATTCAAGTACAGGCGGTGACACCCATTTATTGATTCTTGCCAAATACGGCTCCTTCAATCCCGGTTTCAACATCTGAACAAAATAATAAGCGTCATCATACGCATACTCCGCATTATAATCTGCCTCAAATGATTCCACATACTTGTTCACCCGTTCCAACAACAACGGGTTGAAGTCAAGGTTAACCAGCAGCCTGCCGTCATTCATAGCGAATGATGTTCCATACACATTGTCCCCCGATGTGACAGACACCCCTTCCAGTGACGGAACACCTGATATGAGTACGGACAAGTCCCTGAAAAAGAAATTGGCGCCCTTCGGCACATACATCCTGTAATGTACCCCCGTTTCCGTCACAGTCTTAACAGACAGCGTGTTTTCCCTCATATACCAATATTCAAAGAATTCATCTAAAGTAGGGAACCATAGATTGTCTAAGCCGATATCTCCATACAATCGATGCAGATTCTTAATGAATACCGATTCCCAGTGCGATCCTCTGTGTGTGGAACCTATCAACCAGTAGATCGATTCCTTGTTTTCTGTTGCATTAAATCCGGATAGAATATCAAGTAAATCCTGCGCATATTGAGGATTATCATTATCGTATACCATATCATCTCCGTAAGCGAATAATCTCTGAATTGTTACATTATTTTTGCTTAAAGTAAAATCGGGACTGAATGGATAAACTTTTTTAATACTGGGGTCTCCTCCCTGCGCAGTAATGACCTGAATGTTGTCATTAACCCGGCTGAAAGTTATATATTTGTGGTCGCCATTCGGTTCCACCATTAATTTTGGGGTAATGCCTATGTACTCCTTGAAAAGTGCGACCGAGTCCTCGACACATTTATCAAATTTTGCCTGTGTGTCGGTAGTAGCAGTATCATAGCCTATCAAATCGTGATAGGCTACCATGAACCCGAAGTCAAAAAAAAGTTTAAACTCCTTTTCTGACATCCACGGTAGAAAATAACCGAAATCCTGGCCTATGTATTGGTTTTTTAATTTATCCGGCCAAGTAGCAACAGTAGTTGCATATCTTTTCTTTATCCCGGCACCATCAGTACATTGTGCGGGTTTTTCCGGATAATAAGCGTCAGAAACATACTGCTCTATCTGCGGGTCACCCTGCATACCCAAATGCCATGTAAGAATCCTATCATCAGGTAATTTAAATCTTTTAGCTATATATCTTTTATTAATCAGCGAAAATATATACTGGTATATAGCATAACTATCGTCCGTGATATAGCTAAATACCATCTTCTTATTATACTTCAAAGGTGGAATCTCCAACGAAATAGCCTCCTTATTAACCGAACTTGGAAGCGTAATATCAAACTCAACCACATCACCCCAGAATTTGCAATATTGAATGTGCATCAGACCGTTTACCTCTTCAGATACCGTATTCCTGCATTTCAGCACAACACACGTCTGCAATTGAGAATTAATGTAAAACCGTGTAATGTCATAATTGAAATTGAAAAACTCCTTATTCAATCCTTTTCCGGTTGAAGCAACGAATGATTCTACGTTAACATACGTCCCAAACCCTAGAGGCTCATCCGCAATCACATAATCTTTCGTTTCTCCGGCAGCCTTTGGCAAGTTGGATAAAGATACTGATCTTTCATAGATATCTATTACTTCTCCATTCATCTTATATTGACCGGCCAATTGTTCGGTACCGGAAATAACAAGAGGTTTGACGACCTTGTCGTTTAAATCCGAACTTAACTGATTATATAAAGAGCTCTGAACCTTCGATATTTCATCCGGGAACCGCTTATCCATATTAGCTACCGCAGCATCTGCCCGCGCTGCGCCATCCAACGCCGGTTGTTTCAACGATTGAAGCCATTCTTCTTCGCTGCCGGGAAAGCCATTGTCGACTGCCTGCTGATACGCGCTTTTTCCTTGAGACGAAAGTTCGTACCAATATACCCCGTCATCTGCCGGGACTACACCGGTTGAATCTTGTAAAGCCAAATATTTGGCATTTTTATAACGCCAAATATCATTATATTCAACTTCTGTCTTATTGTTCCAGTCTCCTCTGGGAGTGATGGATATCTTGCCTAAATCTATATCATTAGCCATTTTGCTGCAATATTAGGTGTCCATTAGTTACTTTGAATTGATTCTCATAATTATTCGTCGGTACACTTAAAATCAAGTGTCCTGTGCGTACATTGATGCCCATTGTTGGATAAACAATCACGCCGTCTTTACCCTTCATTTTGTCCATTCCGATCGTTTCCCATAGAATTCCGCCTTTCTGCTTAACAAGTACTACGTCTTGGGCGTCAATATCATCTGCTCTATCTGATACATTGTCCAATCCGCCTAAAGTGCCGGTTATTCCCTCGTTTACAGGTAATTCGAGTAATGCAGTAGATAATGAACCCTCATCTCCAAGTTCTGTGATAGAGTCTTTATCTAACTCTGATAACGAATCGGATATTTGAGATTGTAATTCTGATAGTGTTTTACCAGAGCGGACTATCAGGCCGCTATTGGCTTCAATCAAGCCTTCGGAAATTAAGCCTTTCAGAAATGATATTAACCCTAAAGCTCTGTCATTTTTTGTTTTACTAATGGAATAACTGATTATCTCCTGAAGAACTCTCTTTGCGGAGAATACATTTTTATCAGAAGGAAGAGTATTGTCATTTTCTCCAATGATGTACACTCTTGTTCCACCTCCTCCGGATGAAGAGCCTGAATAGGTTTGACCTTTATATGTGAGTGACTCCAGTTTACTCTCTATCTCACCTATACGCGAATATGAAGCTGTTTCACCGACTGTATAGATCGGGTGGTCGTAAGGAATATCCAGCGGCCATTCAAAACCTATGATACGGGATTGTCGTCCTTTCGGGAAAAATGCTTTGTTTATCAGGTTTATTTTAGCTCCAACTTCGTATGTACGAATATTGCCCTCATTGTAGATGAAATCAACGTTCATCTCGCAATCGTAGGTAGACGGGTCAATCATGGATTTCTTTACGCATTCCTTTGCCTTTTTGAGTAGATTCTGTTCCGCTTCTGGTAACATCTGCTCTGAAATAAACGCTGTATCAAATCCGTAAAGGATATAAGTGTCAGATACAACAGGATAAAGAATATCATCCGGAAGATACCGGCCATAATCATCATTTCGTGTTATCTCGAATGTAGTTCCGCTATTACCGCTCTCTTTTAGAGAGATAACAAAATCAAGGCCGGCCAGTTTACCTGTCTGGAAAATTAAATGGGGTTCTTGACCATTCAACACAAAATCTTTCGTAAAGTTTTTTAGTCCATTGTCCTTAAATGTGTAAATAAGGTACTTGTTTCCTGTCTTATTTCCGTCACTGTCTTCCTCCTCCTTTTCATCACTGGTGATAGTGGATACGGAGCCGATATATTTAGGATATTCATCCTCTAATTTAACAATTTCTTCAATAGCTTCTTCTTCCGGCATTTCGACATTATTCGGATTATCATAACGCGAATCTCCGATATAGATACGTTCGCCTGTTGGACTATACCTATAAGCATCTATATAAGGAACATCTTTTGGTAACATAAGACGCTTTTGAACGACACCGTTCAGAGTAAGTTCTTTATCATCTTTACTGAAATAGTTATCAGGAATTTTACCCTTAATGATATTGTTGATAATATATTGGTTACCCATAGAAGCTGTTACCCCTTCCGGCAGACGTATGACATTAGCGTCCTCACCTGTTAGCAAGTCAGGATTATAAACGGCTGAAAAAGTCCTCCCTGAATTTGCTCCGGACAGGAAAGTTACAGAAGTGTCCGCCGATGCGGACAAACATTCAAGCTTAACATTATTTTCTCCACTCCTTCCAATTGTATATACTACCGTTTTCTCTGGATGATTCAGAGAAAAGCTAAATATAAACAAAAACTTACAATTATTAGCCTTTTCAGGAAGAAAGAAATCAGTGTCACTAAAACTAATAGTAAAACTTGAAACTGAATCATTGAAAGCTTTCTCCTGAATATCCAGTACTTTCTCCACATCTCCTACATAATAGACTAATGATAATTTAGCCTTAAAATTTTCAATGTTTGACGTGAATCGGGTGCTAAAGTATAGTAACATTGAATTGAATGAGATATGGTACTCACTAGCTGGCATGGAAGAAGTAAATACCTCCGTCATAACCTTATATTCTTCCTGTGCTCCCACCATTTCGCCCTCTTCAAATATATTCATACTGATAGGAGATATTCCAGTATGAGAAACGGAAGGAAAGAACCTTATGTTTAACGGTCTTGAGGTATCGGATATATCTCTCCCATTAACCTTCTTAACATCAAATATCAAATCTTTCCGGTAAGTAGCAGGGATGTTTCGTGTAGAACCGAAAGCGTAGATACGGGTAGCATAAGTTGTCTGACTATCGCTGCGTGTCATATTATTGACATTCACATTCTCTGTGTCCGTCAAGTCACCAGCTTTGAAATCAACAGGGGAACTGTATTCACAACGCCCGAAACAAATCTTATGATTCTCTATCCACCATTCACATCCCCACGCTTCCGCCATTTGTGTGAGCGCATCTATTAGATTTACATTGTCATACGTGACTAATTTAGCGGAATTTTCTACCGTATCATCAATTTCCCAAATGAAGTCCTTATCCCTGAATTTATAGCCAAGATATTTCAAGTTATCAAGAAATATATTCAGGTGAACATCTAAAGTGGCTGTGAGATTCCACCCAGCCTCACGGCCGGTTGTTTCAGGTGTGTAGAAAAATCTCTTATTCTTCCATTTCCAGTAATAAGCGTCAAGGCGGAGTTCGTAGTCATAGCCTCCGCTAGTGGTATTATAGGTAGGTTTATACAGGTCTACTACTTCAAATATTCCCAACTCATTGTCTATGTAGTCCCCTAACTTGAAATAGATAGGACTGGCAAGGGAAAACTTTAGAGTTACATAATCTTCCTGCATCAAAAGGAAGTGTCTTTTCGAACCCTCATTGATAGGAGTCGAAAAGCGAATGTTGCCGGATATGTCTTTGATGTCTACTAATTCCATAACACACCAAAGTTCGGAGATAAAAGAAAGAGTACCCAATTTTGGGCACTCGTATATACGACAATGAAATCAATGTCGTAAATTAGGTTCTAAAACTTGGGTTTGGTTCACAAAACTTCATCGAGCATTTACCAAAAGTTCTGTCTAAACTCTGCGCATAGGTGATACTTTTACCTAAATAAATCAAGTGATAAATGTCACTGCTGTTAGCCGGAACCTGAATATCAATCACGCCTTTGTGTAATTCTTCAAAAAAAGCCTTTTTCTTTGCTTGATAATCAGATTTAGAATTGCCTTCTATGGTAAAAGAGAGCGTTATTTCCCATTCATCAATTTTGGGATTATTAATTATCACACGTTTTCCATGTTCTAATCGGGATTTATTTTCAATAAATTCTTTCATAGGTAATGATGCACCAAACACATCAAGGAATTTATCTCCCATTCTTACGCCCCAAGTCTTGTAAGCATCTCTACCATTTATTAATAAATCTGCCATAACTATTTATTTTGTTGATAATCCTTTGGTATTGTTTTTTACTTCCGCCATATCCTTCTGCATTTGCTGGATTGGTTTTATTATTGCTCCGGTATTCTCGGAGATTTGAACAAGTTCGAGATATGAACTTGCTATCAAATCACGTGTGTCATCGGCTATCTTTCTCGTTTCCGTATTTATGGAAATAAGTGTATCCGTTTTCATCGTTAGAATATTTAATGATTGGGATTGAGTTATACTTTGATTCTTAATTTCTTCCCCAGATATCTGTAAAGCAGTGAAACGTCCGTTAAGTTCGTCTATTGAATCCTGAGAAGCAGTTGCAAAGCCTTTCTTCGACGATTCCTGAGAAGTAACAGAAGCATCCCAACCGAAAGACTTAGCCATTTCTTCACGGTCACGCATCATATCATTGACAATCTGCTGATATTGATTTTTCAATGCATTTGCTTCTTCTTCTGTTATTTTCTTATCGCTTTGGGCAGCATCACTCCATTGTTCATAGAGAGCATTTATACGGTCTTGATACTGGCTAGCAACTAGCCCCGCCATGATTGACTTACGCAGATAATCCTCAAAGTTATCACACATATCTTCAAAAGAAGTATCCATATCGGATAACTGATCAATAAACCCATTGTAGAAGGAATCAAAATCAACCCCTGTCATGGCTTGATTAAGAGCATTCCTCAGTTCATTCGCTTCATCTTTACAAGCTACGATGCTATCCAAGTTTTCACGAATTCTGGCATCAATCAAGCTCCATGCTTCCGGCATTTGGGACTGAATGAGGAACAATTCATCTCCTGACAAACTATACAAGTCTGTCATGGAGCTTATTGATTTACCTAGGATGTCGCTCATCTGCTCAAAACCACCTATTGTACCAACATTTTTGTTAGAATGCCATTCCGCACTATGAGACTTCCAACTTGCACCGGCACGCCCTGAAGCTGCGGCAATCTTTTGAAGATTAATAACTTTCTTCTCGTAATTATCCATGGCTTGTGTAGCTGCTTGAACAGATGCAAATCCACCACCGAAAACGATATCTTCCTTGCTTTTGTCAATAATACGATCATAGACCTCATTTATTGCTTCAAGCTGTTCCTTTACCCCTTCATAATAAGCGGTACCGTCCGGCCCGAACAAATTACCCATTGCATTGACAAGTTGAGAGACTCCACTTACAGCACTCATGATACCTCCGGCAATATCTCCAGACATTATTTGTCCTACTCCTACTGCCGTTTGCCCAAGACCGGAAAGACCGTCAATAACGTTATTTATTTCATCGTTCAAATCTTCTCCAAATATGGAAGATATATCACTCCCAAACTGTTTGATAGCAGGAGAAAACTCTGTTATAGCTCCCCCTATCGTTGATATGCCCTGGCCGAACTTCCTTGTATCACCATTAGCATTCTTTATATCATCGATTCCTTTTTTCATATCCGAGAAAAAGGATAACCAAGGGGATTTACCTTTAACTTCTTCTTTTAGCCTTTTTATGGCATCCGTTATATCCTTGATATTGATTGTCCCATTCTCAAGATTTGCGATATCCTTGTCTGTGAAACCTACTGATTTTAAATTGATAAGAGATACTGACTCATCCGTTCCAGACATATACTTGATTAACAATTCATACTTATCAATAATATCTTGAATAGATGATACACTCTTTTCACTTGCATCTTCAAACAAATCAGCCATGACATGAGTAGATTTCCCGAACTGTTCGTCCAGCTGATCTATTGCTTGATTCTTCTCAGCAATTTTAGTAGCTCTTTCAGCACTATGTTCTTCCAATTTAGCTATTTCATCATCATACTTCTGAATAAGATTCTTCCGTTTCTCTTGATAATTACCAAATTGGATAAAATATTCCTGCCATGCTTTCCGGTCGGATTCTAACTTTTCCTTGTTCGTTTCCGATACACTCTTCTGATATGCCTTGAAAGCGTTTTCTTCCGATATGGATAATTGGGATTCCTGCCCACTTGTCAACTTCCCTTTTTGTGTCTTCTCCCATTCAGTGCGCTGCTTCTCTATGGCATCAAGCTCTTTCTGATAGTCTAAATCTATCTGTTTCAGTTTCTTCTCTGTCCCTTCTTTCATCAGACTGATTTCGTCCTGTTGATTTTGGCGGCGAAGAGTAAGAAGTTCTTCGGCTGATTTTTGCTGGTCTTTGCGGAGTTTATCGGCTTCTTGCTTTTGCTTTTCTGCAGCGGATTCTTGCTTGGATGATGAATCGTAAACTTTTAATTCTTTTTCCGCCTCTTTCAGTTTCTTGACGTTATCCTTATAGGACTTTATAACGGAAGCGTCTATACCATCAAACTTACTGGCATCCATTAATTTCTTTTGAGAAGATGCAATAGATTCTAAGGCTTTTTCGGCTTCTTTCTTTTGAGTTGTCCAGAATTCCTTGTTTTTAATAACCACTTTCTTATCTGCCGCCTCTTTTTGTCTATTAGCCTCTGCCTGTATCTTTTCAATGTCAGCGACCACTTTTTTAGCCGCTTCAAGTTTAGACTTTGCGTCAGATAGTTGAATCTCGTATTGCCCTGAATATGTACCTCTTTTGGAATCAGCGGCTATTAAAGCGTTTATTTTATCAACTTCTTTTTGAGCCAATACGACATTTGTTTTAGCTCCTATAATTTCTCTTCTATCAGAAGCCTTGTTGATTTGTTCTAACAAAGAGAGTTTATCCATTAACTTAATCTTCTCAATATCCATATTTTTGAATACTTCTGGTAGTATTTTTTGAAGTTTCAAATAGGCATCTGTTTTTTTATATTGAGTAGAAGTTTCATCTCTGATTACACTAAGCAATTCATTTATCTTATTTTTTAGATTTTCAGAAGTATTCTTCATTTTCTCCATTGATTCAGCAGCAGAACGAGCTGTCTTTTCAGCATAAGTAGTATGGTCTGCCAATGTATATACAGCAATGCCAAGAGATACGACAGCCATACCAACAGCTACATAAGGATTCATTGCGAGAACCTTGTTGTATGCAGCTTGAGCAACAGTAGCGGCTTTGGTTGCTGTAATTTTAGCCCATATAGATTTCACTGAACCTTGTTCAACAATAGTATTTATCAGTAACCCAGCTCGATAAATACCGTAAATTTCGATAAGAGCCAATATACTCTTACCTATAATGTCGTAGTTCTTAATGATAGTATCGACAGCAGATATACTTCCTGAAATCAAATCTTGATTAGCAAGTCCTATTTCAGCCAAAGCCGTTGTTATCGTATCTTCCAAATTAGACATTTGTCCTTCAATCGTCTTTGAAATGGCTTCCGTAGAACCTTCTACGCCTTTCATTGAACCAAATTGTTCAACTGCTTTCATCACAGATTCAACCGTTCTGTCACATTCAACTGTCATATCACGGAACGAGAGTTTAACCTTATCCCCTTCTGTCTGGACGCGAACGCCGAACTCTTTCCAACGCTCTGAGTTATTTATATCAAGTATCGCTTCTGTCAGTTGATCGAATGGTTTAGCTACGGTATTTGTGAAATCTCCCATTCTTTTCATGGCATCCATCGAAGGAGTTACACCACGATTGACGAACTTTATAAAATCATCCGTCAGCTCATCAAGCTGGAAGTTTGTTTTCGCGGCAAAACTATTTATGTCAGATAGGTATGCTTTCGCCTTATCTGAACTACCATCCAGAGCATTGGTCAAAACAGATTCGTATTTCTGGAACATCCCAGCAGTTGAAACAACATTTGAAGCAACTTGTTTCAACATAGCAATTCCCCCAATAGTAGCAAGCATCTTCTTAAATGATACTCCAACCTCATCATTGGTAGTTATAACAGCCTTGCTCTCATCTTTGAATAAAGCATATTCATCTTTTAGAGCTTTGGTAGATAATCTCGCAAGAGCCTGTTGTGATTGTAATTCACCAAGAGCATACTTTTGTTCTCCTAATGCTGCCTTTGCACGGTTTAATTCATCTGATAAAGATTGTCTTTTAGGGTCGTACTTTCCTAATTTCTTATATTGTTCTGTAAGCATTGAAACATCATTCTGTGTCTCACGTATGATGTCTTTTTGTTTGATGATTTCTTCGGATAAGGAATTGACAGCTTTTTCGCCATCATAAATACCTTTTTTGAAATCATTTTCCATTGTTGCTCCTGCTTTGGCAGCATCATAAATAAGGGTATTCATTTTTTTGCTATTTTCTCCTAACTGAGCATTTAGTTTTTTAAATGTATCAGGAGATTGAGTTGAATCCATAGAAAAAAGTGTTTGTTTCAACTTTTCTATTTCTGTCCTTAATCTTACAACTTCTTGCCAATCCGAAGCCACACGAAATACAAGCTTTCCCATTTCTATTCTTATTTTTTTATTACTTACTACTCAAATTTATCACATATCCTAAATTTAGCTTGCTTATTTTTATACAAATACGCAACAATTGAGGGATTGTGGGAAAATAATTGCAAAGGAAGAACTCGATGGTCTGTTTTAGCATTTCAGAGATTGTAAAAACACGACAATGGAAGAATTATCGTGAAATAGTTTGAAATAATTGAATTTCTCGGTAATTTTGCGTATTATCTAACTAAAAACTACAATTATGGAAGATATGCTCACTTTTACAGGATGGATAGTTATCATCTTTGGTATTCTACAAATCATTCTTTTCTTCAAGGTATGGATTATGACAGATGACGTTAGTAGGATAAAAAAGAACTTAATTGACGGTACAGACGCTTCTCTTGAAGCAGCTAAAAAGGAAATCATATTAGGACATCCTGATAAAGCATTTGAAATTTATAATAAATGTTTTATAAATGACATTGTAATACTGCATAAAGAAACTCGAACTGCTGGTATGAATTCAGAACCTGCAAAAGATGCCTATGAAGCAAAATATCAGGAAAAATGCCAATTATATAAAAAAGAACTATCTAAATTGGGCAACTATTCTATTGATTTTTCACGCTTTGATAATTTTGACAAAATAGATAAAATTATGTCATAACAAATAAAGGGTGAATTTTCACCCCTTATTCACTCTTATCAATACATAAAAGACAAATAGTAATATAACATATTTCCATATAAATCCACCGGATGTTTTCCTCTCTCCTCTACAAACCCTTGAAATTTTACTATTATTTAAACAATTAAGCCTTGCGGCTTCTGATGCGCTATCATAGCCTTTATCTTAGCTTCTCTTTCTTCTGCAAACTTGATAGCATCTTTAGCCCAACGCCAAGCGAGTTTCAGACATTCGCCAAAGGTTCTACCCATTCTTGATCTGCTATTGTAGAAGCGGTGAGCATCTTTCATGATTTGAGATAAGTTGTAGCGTTTCATATCTTTGTATATTTAGTATTTCATTTACTTTGATGCGACAAATGTAAAGTATATAATCTACATAAATAATAAAATAAGTAAAGAATAGTATATTCTTTAACATTAATTAGTAAAGCATTTACTATACACACTTCTTTATAATGTATATTTGCACCATATTTAAATACACGATTATGGAACATAGAATAAAAGAACTCATTAAAGAAAAAGGATATACTCAACAGGAGTTCGCTGATTTGTTAGGTATGTCAAGAGTTGGGCTTGCCCAAATAGTGAATGGAAAACCCTCATATCCAACCCTTGAAAAAATTGCTACTGCTCTAAACGTTCCAATGTGGCAGCTTTTTGCATCACCAGATGAGGTCAAAGGAGAAGAAGATCAAAATACTATCATCTGTCCCAACTGTGGGAAGAAATTTAAGATGGAGGAATAAAAATGATTAAAGCAGAAGAATTAAGAATTAACAATTGGGTGGAATATGCTGGAAAATATAAACAGATAGCAATGATAGAATCCAATGGGAAAAATGAACACTTCGTTAAATTCAAGGATGGATTAAGTGGTCCTAAAATTAAATGTAGTGATATAGAGCCAATCAAACCTGATCTTAAAATAAAAAAACAAATTAATGGGTTAAAAATACCAATAGATGAAGCAATGAATTGTTTTCAACTTGAAGTTGCAGCTGATATTGTATATAAAATAGTCATGTCGGATGATGAGTTTTATTTTGAGTACAAATATCTACATCTGATTCAAAATCTCTATTTTAGTCTGGCTCATCAAGAACTGGAAATAATCCTATAACCACCAAACGCCCCATGTGTCGCCAAACAAAGGATGGAGCATTCAAATAAATTAATTTAATATGGAAGCATCAACAACTGTTTTAACTGACTATTGGGCTCAAATCTCTCTCTTATTATTAGGGTGCGGTTATTTAATTAAGACTATTATTAATTCCATTAATAAAAAGAAAGAGATCAACCATTCACTTTTTACACAATGCAAATTAGATGCTGTAAAGAGATATTTGGATGCCTATTCTGAAACTGTATTATTATTTAAGAATTTACCCTTATATGATTTTTTCGAACACAAAATATCAACAACTGATATAGATAATATAATTCAACCCCCTTTAGATAACTTAAAAAGAGCTACAAATGCAATACAACTTTATTTTGAAGAATCGACATTCGCCAAATTTAATGACATCACAGAAAACATTTTTTCAATAAACTCAAAATTATCTAATATTTATTTCAATTATTCTGAAGAATATACTACAACTCAAAAATCAAATGATTTTTGGGAGGTTAAAATCAATAAATTAAATGAGAATGAAAACCTCATTGCAAATGTACTAAAAGAGATTAGAAATAATATGTAGTTCAAACGCCCGCACCCAGTTTGCCGACCAATAATACGGGCATCAATAATGATAGATACTATGACAGAGGAAGAAATAGAGCAAAGCTTGAAAGAGGCTGATGAAGTAATTCAAAACTTCAAAGAACAAGAAAAACAAGGATTACATGATATCCTTCGTTATTATGACAGAATACATGATAAACTTTTCTCTTTCAACAATATGTTGATTGCTGGATATTTTGTAATAATAGCTATGCCAGACTCACAGACAAATCCATGGTGGATTTTACTACCTATATTTAATATGTTAAATTTGGTCTTTGTTGATTACGAAATGATGGAGAAAAGCCGTTTTGAAAGTGCAATAATGAGCAAATCACAGAAAGAGATACAAAATCATGGGAAAAGGATTAGCAAAACAACATGGCGGTCTTTGTTTACCATTATTTCGACATTGATAGTCACATTTGTTTTTATAATACAATTACTAAAGTTAACATAACAAAGCCGGATTTCTCCGGCTTTAACTTTATCCGCCATTCAGTCCCATATAAGTTCTACGAGAAATCTTGTAGTTTCTCACATTTTCAAAACTACGGCTATAAGCACGCATTCCACCTTTTGAATTTAAGATGTTTTCCGCATAGCCTATTTGCGCTTTTTTGCCCTTTGATAGCGGGCTTCTGTTGAGTTTGGATGTCTTGCTATTCTATCAAGTTGCGCATTCATCTGATTCCAGCTCTTTCTTCTTTTTCTGACTCAGCTTTAAATTTTAAAAGTTAAACAAATATACAATAAGCCTCTGATAACTTTGCCATATCTATAATTTTTTCCTACGATTAGCCAATTCCTTACCACTGATTCTATTCACCTTTTGACCACCATATACTGTGTGTAACTTATCTCGTTGCATCATCAACAGATTCCTATAAGGGATAACTTCAAACACTTCTGTATAACTCAGATGAAGCGTGTCAATCAAATGGGCTATCTGCCCGAAGAACGTTGCGTTTCCTACTGTTTCGGTCTTGCTGCCAGCATCGACACGTTCCTCATCGAGCTGACACACTGAAAAGCCGAAATATCCATCATAGAGAAACATATTTCCAAAACTTCTTTGATTTCATCAAAGGTTCCGTTTTCCAAAGCCTTAGTCATATTCTCATTACCACAAATAAAACAGGAGATACCTTTCAGCATATCATCTGTGACTCCGGGAAGTTTCTTGATAGCTTCCATGATGTTGTCACCTGTCATACCAATATTGGAAAAATGATGAATAGCACTACAAATAACCTTGATTGTGGGCGGCTTGATTGTATAAACAACTCCACCTATTTCGACATTCTTAAAATCCAGCCCTAAAAGGGCATCAGAAACTATTTTTGATGCTTGATTCATGATTCTAAATTGAAACAAGGGTGAAGCGAATACCACCACCTCACCCTTGCTGTTTACGATCGTTTTACCTCAAAATGTTACACCGTTGGTATCAAGGCTTTGATAGCTTCCTCTTCGTAATTGTATTCAGAAGAAACTCCTTCGATTCCCGGCTCCTGAACCATTCCGCGTACTGCAATGGCAATTGCTTTGTCCGTATTAGCTTCGCGGGAAATAATACGGCATTTCGGGAAAATAAACCATACATCATCATCAGTCAGACAGAACAATGCTTTGTTGATAACCACTTTATCCAAAGCACGCTTCCAACCCGCATCTTTAGATGTTGCCTGAATAACATCGCCACCCATGAACGCTTTCTTTGTCTTCCAGTCATACTGTCCGATAGAAAAAGCGGGTGATACTTCTCCCGGCACATCATCGTAACGGTAATTCTTTCCTGTTAATTGGTTCTTGTACCCAGTGACAGAGGCTTCCGTTTCCTCAATCTGCCACGTTTCCCCATGTACATTCAAAACCTCATCTTTCGCTTTGATGGCGGCTTGAATCAAAGTCTTTGCGATTTCGGGGGTAATGTCTGCCGTTACCTTAT
>CAUHML010000016.1 GCA_959606905.1 uncultured Bacteroides sp.
TTCCCTTATTGGAGAAGGTAACAATCATGGATGTGGCTGCCGAAGGAAAAGCCATTGCAAAAGTAAACGACCTGGTAATTTTTGTTCCTTACGTAGTGCCGGGTGATGTCGTAGACCTGCAAATCAAGCGTAAAAAAAATAAATATGCCGAAGCCGAAGCGGTAAAGTTCCACGAACTATCGCCCAATCGTGCAGTTCCTTTCTGCCAGCACTATGGTGTTTGCGGCGGCTGTAAATGGCAAGTGCTACCCTACCCGGAGCAGATCAGATACAAGCAAAAGCAGGTGGAAGACAACCTGAGACGTATCGGAAAGATTGAACTTCCGGAGATTTCGCCGATTCTAGGTTCCGCAAAAACAGAGTTTTACCGGAACAAACTGGAATTTACATTTTCCAACAAACGTTGGTTGACGAACGAAGAAGTCCGTCAGGATGTGAAGTATGACCAGATGAATGCAGTAGGTTTCCATATTCCGGGAGCATTCGACAAGGTATTGGCAATCGAAAAGTGCTGGTTGCAGGATGATATATCCAACCGGATTCGTAATGCAATACGCGATTATGCTTATGAGCATGACTACTCATTTATCAACCTGCGCACGCAAGAAGGTATGTTACGGAATATGATTGTCCGCACTTCCTCCACAGGTGAACTAATGGTAATCGTGATCTGCAAGATTACGGAAGATCATGAAATGGAACTGTTCAAGCAGTTGCTTCAATTCGTGGCAGATTCTTTCCCGGAAATAACTTCTCTCCTATACATTATTAATAATAAGTGCAACGATACGATCAATGATCTGGATGTGTATGTGTTCAAAGGAAACGATCATATCTTTGAAGAAATGGAAGGATTGCGTTTCAAAGTGGGACCGAAATCATTCTATCAAACAAATTCAGAACAGGCATATAATTTATATAAGGTAGCCCGCGAGTTTGCCGGACTGACCGGAAATGAACTTGTATATGACCTTTACACCGGAACCGGAACTATCGCCAACTTCGTATCACGCCGGGCTCGTCAGGTGATTGGTATCGAGTATGTGCCGGAAGCCATTGAAGACGCAAAGGTGAACGCAGAAATCAACGATATTAAGAATACCCTGTTTTATGCAGGTGACATGAAGGATATTCTGACTCAGGAATTTATCAACGAGCATGGACGTCCGGATGTTATCATCACCGACCCTCCTCGTGCAGGTATGCATCAGGATGTGGTGGATGTAATCTTGTTTGCCGAGCCCAAACGAATTGTTTACGTAAGCTGTAATCCCGCCACTCAGGCACGTGACCTGCAATTACTGGACGAAAAATATAAGGTGAAGGCCGTGCAGCCGGTAGATATGTTCCCTCATACTCACCACGTGGAAAATGTGGTATTGCTGGAACTCCGATAATCTTTAATTGAATCGTTCTTAAAAGAAAAAAGAAATGGAAAAAAGACCGAGAAGAACTCCTGCTGAAAAAGCACGTGCACAATATACCAATTATGCAGTCAAAGAGCCAATGGAACTAATGGAGTTCCTGACTGCCAAAATGCCGGACGCAAGCCGTACAAAACTAAAGTCATTGCTCAGCAAACGAGTGGTATTGGTAGATAATGTAATAACCACGCAATTCAACTTTCCGTTGAAACCGGGAATGAAAGTTCAAATCAGCAAAGATAAAGGAAGGAAAGAATTTAATAACCGATTGCTGAAAATTGTGTACGAAGACGCATATATCATTGTGGTCGAAAAGATGCAAGGACTTCTGTCCGTCAATACGGAACGTCAAAAAGAGCGCACAGCCTATACCATACTTAATGAATATGTGCAACGTTCCGGACGTCAACACCGAGTGTACATTGTACATCGTCTGGACAGAGACACTTCCGGATTGATGATGTTTGCCAAGGACGAAAAGACACAACGTACTCTGCGCGACAACTGGCATGATATAGTGACCGACCGTCGGTATGTAGCCGTAGTAGAAGGAAGTATGGAAAAAGATTATGATACTGTTGTTTCCTGGCTGACGGACAAGACTTTATACGTAAGTTCCAGTGGATATGACGACGGCGGTTCAAAGTCTATCACTCATTATAGAACAATCAAACGTGCCAACGGATATTCTTTAGTGGAACTTGATTTAGAGACCGGACGTAAAAACCAGATTCGTGTACACATGCAGGATTTAGGACATCCGATTGCCGGAGACGGAAGATATGGAGGAGAAAATTACTCTAACCCGATCGGTCGATTGGCCCTTCATGCTTTCAAACTGTGTTTCTATCATCCTGTAACGGGAGATCTAATGGAGTTTGAAACACCTTATCCGGGAGAATTCAAGAAGTTGTTTCTGAAAAAATAGAATAAATACAAGTTAAAAGAAAGGAGCTATACCATTTATACACAAGTATGGCTCCTTTCTATATCTATTATATTATTTTCTTATTGCATTCTCAACTCAATATATCCGAAAAACTCGCCATCAAGATATAGATCACCTCGCATATAACGTCCGCTCACACGAACACCTCTCACCTCACGCAGAGCAAAATCATAACCATAATCAAGGTATAAAGTTCCATAATCTACCCGCCAACGAAAAGGCAAGTCACCGGCAGAAGCACCGTCATAATCATAGACCTGATAATCAATTCCCAAGCCGTTATTATCCAAGCGAATACCGCTTTCTATCGGATCTCTGTTAGTACCAAATCCCAAATCTCCAACCCATGTTCTCCCCATGAGGTCATCATAAATATCTTCATCATCCTCACATGAAGTAAAGCCGACAAGCAACGTCAGCATCAGCAGAAAACCTGCGTATTTTTTAATCAGTTTCATAATCTTCTAGTTTATTGCGTTTATAAATACAAATTTAGCGTTTTTATTTTACTATATGCTCCAAGCCATAAGTTTTTTGTACCTTTGTTCCCGATAATATTAAAAATTCTACATGAAACTTCTTTGGCTTGATTTAAATAGCTCCTATGCACACTCATCGTTGGCGCTCCCTGCATTACACGCCCAGATAGCAGACGACACTACTATTGAATGGTGTATAGTATCGGCAACCATAAATGAAAATACCGGAATGGTTGTCAGCCGGATTCACAAACACCGGCCGGACATCATTGCCGCCACCAACTGGTTATTCAATCACGAACAGTTGCTACACATCATATCCCGTGCTAAAGCATTACTTCCGCATTGCTGCATCGTACTCGGCGGTCCGGAGTTTTTGGGAAATAATGAAGCCTTTTTATATAAGAACAAATTTGTCAGCGGAGTGTTCCGTGGAGAGGGTGAAGAAGTATTCCCCCAATGGCTGAAAGTATGGAATCACAGTAAAGAAACATGGAAATCAATAACGGGACTTTGTTACTTGGATGAAAACGGTCGCTATCAGGACAATGGAATTGCCCGCGTCATGAACTTCTCTCAACTTGTTTCCCCCGAGAAAAGTTGTTTTTTTAACTGGAGTAAACCGTTTGTACAGTTGGAAACTACCCGAGGTTGTTTCAACACGTGTGCCTTTTGCGTCAGCGGTGGTGAAAAGCCGGTGCGTACCATTCCTTTGGAAGCTATCCGTGAACGTCTGAATGACATTCACCAGCATGGCATTAAGAACGTGCGCGTACTCGACCGTACTTTTAATTACAACAACAAACGGGCTAAAGAATTACTGGACTTATTCCGGCAATATCCGGACATCTGTTTTCATTTGGAGATTCATCCGGCTCTCCTTTCCGAAGAATTAAAACAGGAATTATCGGTCTTACCCAAGGGGTTATTACATTTGGAGGCCGGCATTCAAAGTTTAAAAGAGTCGGTTCTGCAACAAAGCCGCCGTATCGGAAAGTTATCCGACGCATTGGAAGGATTAAAATATCTCTGTTCACTAAAGAATATGGAAACGCATGCTGACCTCATAGCAGGTCTCCCACTCTATCACTTATCCGAGATATTCGAAGACGTCCGTACCTTGGCAGAATATGGTGCAGGAGAGATTCAACTGGAATCCCTAAAGTTACTTCCCGGTACCGAGATGCGGAGAAGAGCAGAAGAACTAGGCATTCAATACTCGCCCCTTCCCCCTTATGAAGTCCTCCAAACACGTGAGATTTCAGTAGACGAGTTACAGACAGCGCATTATCTATCCCGCCTGTTAGACGGCTTCTATAATACTCCTACCTGGCAAAACATCACCCGGATGCTTATTCTGGAAAATCCTCATTTCTTACATGAGTTGCTCGATCATTTAGTTCAGGCAGATATCATCGACACCCCGTTAAGTCTGGAAAGAAGAGGATTGATCCTATATAATTTCTGTAAAAATCATTATCCCGATTACTTGACTCAAGTCAGTATCGCATGGATCGAAGCAGGTATGTCATTAAAGAAAGTTCCCGCCGAAAAAGTCAGAACCAAACGGCAAATTCCCCCGGAGAGTTGGGAAGTCATCTATGGTTCCTATCGGGAAAAACTACGTCTGTGTTTTCTCCCCGTTGATGAAGACGGACATGGCTACTGGTTCGGATTTGAGTCTGAAATCCAAAAGATAGAACCCGTATTCAAAGCTATTTCATAATGATGAATAATCTACAAGAAAAGTTTTAGAAGACAAGGAGACACAACTTCCATTTTATTCTCTACCTTTGTAGAACGATTAAATAACATCATATAATAATGAAAAACTTTATCAAGGGATTCCGGTTTACCCCCTCCAATTATCCGGCAGCAGTAGAAGACAAAATACAGAAATATAGAAAACAAGGATACAAACTTCCGCCTCGTAAAGTGCTCCGTACCCCCGAACAACTGGAAGGAATACGTGAAAGTGCCAAAATCAACACTGCATTATTGGATCATATCGCGGAGAATATCCGTGAGGGAATGTCTACCGAGGAAATTGACAGACTAGTGTATGATTTCACAACCGGTCACGGAGCCGTTCCTGCTCCCCTCAATTACGAAGGATTCCCCAAGAGTGTCTGTACAAGCATTAACGACGTAGTATGCCATGGGATACCCAACAAGAATGAAATCCTGAAAAACGGAGATATTATCAATGTGGATGTCTCTACCATTTACAATGGATACTTCTCTGACGCCTCCCGCATGTTTATGATCGGCGACGTAAGTCCCGAAATGCGCAAACTGGTCCAAGTGACGAAAGAGTGTATGGAAATTGGTATTGCCGCCGCACAACCTTGGAAACAACTGGGCGATGTGGGTGCCGCTATTCAGGAACATGCCGAGAAAAACGGATTCAGCGTCGTGCGCGACCTCTGCGGACACGGTGTAGGCATGAAATTCCATGAAGAACCGGATGTAGAGCATTTCGGACGCCGGGGAACAGGCATGATGATCGTACCGGGAATGACTTTCACCATTGAGCCGATGATTAACATGGGAACCTATGAAGTGTTTGTCGACGAAGCTGACGGCTGGACTGTCTGCACTGATGACGGATTGCCCTCTGCCCAATGGGAGAATATGATTCTGATTACTGAAACCGGAAATGAAATCCTGACTTATTAAATGGAATCGATTTTACTTATTGTTATCGCCGTATTAGTGATAGTATTACTTGTACTATCACTAACGAAAGGCAACAACCAAAATCAAGCGGAACAACTGCAAGCAGCCTTACGGCAACAAATGCAAGAAAACCGGGAAGAACTGAACCGAAGTATCCGGGAGTTGCGCATGGAAATGACGCAAGTATTAAATCAGAATATGCAGCAACTCCAGGATGTCCTCCACAAGAATATGATGACCACAGGAGAATTACAACGGCAGAAATTCGACACAATGGCCCGCCAACAGGAAACACTGATTAAATCGACCGAGAAACGCTTGGATGATATGCGTCTAATGGTTGAAGAAAAGTTGCAAAAAACGTTGAACGAACGAATTGGGCAGTCATTTGAGATTGTCCGTTCGCAACTGGAAAATGTGCAGAAAGGTCTGGGAGAAATGAAATCTCTGGCCCAGGATGTCGGCGGACTGAAGAAGGTACTGAGCAACGTAAAAATGCGGGGAACATTCGGTGAGGTACAGTTAGGTGCATTACTGGAGCAAATGATGAGCCCGGAACAATACGACGCCAATGTCAAAACGAAGAAAAGCGGAACGGAGTTTGTAGAATTTGCTATCAAACTGCCGGGAAAAGACGATGTGAACAGCACGGTCTATCTCCCGATTGATGCCAAATTCCCCAAAGACATATACGAACAGTATTACGATGCTTTCGAAGTGGGAGATACCGCTTTGATCGAATCGTCCGGCAAACAACTGGAAAACACCATTAAGAAAATGGCAAAGGATATTCACGACAAATATGTCGACCCTCCTTTTACCACAGATTTCGCAATCATGTTTTTACCGTTCGAAAGTATCTATGCAGAAGTTATCCGGCGGACAAGCCTTGTCGAAACACTTCAGAAGGAATACAAAATCGTCGTAACAGGCCCGACTACTTTAGGAGCCATTCTGAACAGCCTTCAAATGGGTTTCCGTACCTTAGCCATTCAGAAACGTACCGGAGAAGTCTGGACTGTATTGGGAGCTGTAAAAACCGAATTCAGCAAATTCGGCGGACTGCTTGAGAAAGTACAAAAGAACCTGCAAAATGCCGGTGACCAGCTTGAAGAAGTTATGGGCAAACGAACCCGTGCTATCGAACGGAAGCTACGTCAAGTAGAACAATTACCACATGAAGAAAGCCGGAAAATACTTCCAATCGAAGAAGACGGGGAACTATTTGACTAATCCGAAAAAAATAGCGCTAAAACGAATTTGTTAGGAATATCTTTCTTGAATGCTAGAGGGCGTGTCTAATAAGTCGGGGTGGTAGGTAGATGCACAATGCTGATAATAAACAATTCATGCATTCACCTACCACCTCCCCCTACGGGTACTCCTCCTTCCTGAAGGAGGAGAGTTTTAAATACTACCGACTTGTCATTCTGTTATTACTCCAGTAGTCTCTAACTATGCAGTCTCTAAACTATGCAGTCTCTAACTTTGCGATCTCTAACTATGCAGTCTCCAACTATTATCAGTGGAGAAATAAGTATTTTATTGATAGTTCAACTTTAACAAATAATTATTCCGGAGAACTGTCTTCACATCGGTCACTATCCCCATTTCACATCCCTTATCCACCTTCATACTGACAGTAATCTCATTCTTCTTATCTCCCTGTAATGTACAGAAATCTTTCAAATCTCTCTCCAATTCAGCCAGAGTAAAATTCGTTATTTCTTTCTCTACTTTGCCTGCGGCAGAGAGTAATTTAAGCTGAATGCCGGTAATCTTCATTGTAGTAGAATTATTATATGGATTTTTCTTTCTATCCTTGATAGAAATATCTCCATAACCAATCAAAATAGGAAATT
This sequence comes from uncultured Bacteroides sp., assembly GCA_959606905.1. The sequence continues at coordinate 7,394 of CAUHML010000016.1, forward strand.
CTTTATCAAGGTATTCCTTACTGTTATTTCCCGATGTTTGGGCAATATCAGCCCGAATTTCAACAAAAGCATCCCGCATAACAGACAACAAATCTTTTACCTGTTCTTTAGGAGTATCAGGAGAAAACAAGACCCCTCCCACTTGATCCTCTGCACTGTTATACTTTTCTTTTGCCAGGCGCTTATGTTCCACCATTGTTTTTTTAAGTACCTCTTTCAGGTCTTCCTTAGCAATCGTTTTATTGTTCAAAGTCAATTGTCCATTAGCATCTACTTTTACGATATGCGCCTGTCGCTCCCGAATCTTATATTTCAGCTCCGCATTCTTAGGAGAACGATTATAATATGCCTCCATTTCATCATCAACAAACTTGAAGATATCCTGATCTTCTCCGGTTTTTGATTGCAATACTTCCCGGACCGTATTTAGTCCTAAGTCTTCTTTCACTTCCGGCTGTGCAAACGCATAAAGCGCTCCACCCATTACAGGCACCACAAACAATAGTTTCAACCGTGCCCACCGATTGGTTCTTTCTTTTAACATCATAGTAATACGTTTTTTAAGTTTAGAGTGATTAAAACCGTTGGCCATAGAGTAGAGCCTTGTACCAACAGCTTTTTTCACCAATAAAAGTTGATATCTCGTTGCATCAATGCCTGTATTAAGCACCCCATTATCCGCTTCAAACTCATGTACTTCCTGCAATTCCCGTTTCAGCAGCCAAATGGCCGGGTTGAACCAATAAAGAATTAACAAACACTGCATACATAATAAATCGAGTGTATGCCGATAACGTAAATGCATCGTCTCATGGAGTAAGATCCCGTCTGTCGACTGTTGTGAGTAGTCGGATACGGAAACAACAATATATTTTCCCCAGCAAAAAGATGAAATAGGTTCCGATACTACAATCAGTTTATACTTCCCATAGGAGCGCCTCTTTCCGTTCCGTATAAGCTGGAACATCCGATAAAAGGAAAGCAAAATCCTGCACAAAACAAACAGCCCGCCTGCCAGATAAACATATCCCAAAGCAATAGGACACCAATTTATAGCCTGCATATTTCCGGTTTCGTCCACTTGCGGCCGAACCCAAAACATTGTGTCCCAAAATATGCCGTCCGCCTGCTCAACAAAAATCCCCTGAATCGTTTGTAAAGGAACAGTTAAAAATGTCTCCTCTTGAGTGGTAAATTCTATCAAAGGGAGAAACATACATCCTATGATCCCCGCCAATATAGTCACCCGGTTGAAGCGAAAAAAAGTAGTTCCGCTCATTAATAATTTAAAGAGCAGATAGAATATTATCAGGTAACATCCGGATTTCAACAGATAAAACAATAAGTCTCCCATAGTAATGACATCTTTTTATCAATAGTGCGTTTCCCAACTATTATTGCAAAAACTATTTTTCGTTTTTCCCTCGTTGAATCTGGTCAATGAGTGCTTTAAGCTCATCAACAGACAATCCTTCTTCTTCAATAAAAGAAGACACAACATTGACATACGAATTATTATAGTATTGAGAAATCACTTCTTTAAGAGCAGAACTTTTATACTCCTTCTCCGAAACAAGTGCATAATATTGGTAAGTATTTCCATAAGGCGTATAACCTACGAATCCTTTCTCCTCCAACCCGCGCACAAGAGTGGAAACGGTATTATAATGCGGCTTGGGATCTTCATAATAAGCTAATAGTCCGCGAACAAACATCGGGCCGTTTTCCCAGAAAATACGCATTATTTCTTCTTCTTTTGCTGTCAATCGTTTCATACATTTCTATATTTTCGGTTTAACTCACCAAGTATAACGCCACAAATATAGTATTTAATATCGAACAAACAACTAAAAGATGCAGTTATTCAACTAAAGAAAACAGTTATTTAACTATTCTTATTAGTAGATCAGTTCCATACCCTATTATTTCCATATAATAACTACCGGAAATAATAGGGTATAGAGAGTTTATTTAATCAGTATAGCTCCTTAAAGCCAGGTTTTTCACCCAAAGAACAAATATTCCGGTCAAAATCAAGTTCAGTACTAAAGTAAGTACAGAAATTACCAATGCCGGACCTCCCAAATTATATCCCAATGCGATAAAAATAATTCCGGCCCCCACTTCACCACGGGTAAACATACCGATAGAAAGTGCCAGTCGTTCACTCAGCTTCCGGTCACGATAGAAAAACATAGGACATAACTTTCCCACGTTCGACAACAAAGAAACAATTACCACATGAAACAGAATCATCCCCCACGACATCATTTCCTGGGAACCTGTCACCGAATATGCCCCCGAGTGCGTTTCCGCAAAATTGACTCCGATAAAATGAGGCATACTCATTCCTACCAGGAACATAAAGAAGAAAGAGATTCCGGTAGAAACTCTCCGTTCCACAGGCGTGTCATGTTCCTTATGCTTCATAATCATACCCAATACAAATGCCGGAAGCAGCACCTCAATATGGATACTTCCCGCCTCTCCGTACAGCTCCTTGCTACCGAGATAGAGTATCTGCGTAGCCAGAAATATGATAACCGAATAGAACAGGATCGCTTTCCAGTCCTGACGCCAGTCGTATTTATTCAACTGTTGCCAACCGGCGGCCAACAGCATAAACACAATCACCACGACAATAATCAACTGCCAGCGCAATCCGATCATCATGATCTGGAGAGGAATCATCAGGATGATCGTATCCAAATCATCGAAAATAGCCAATACCTGAATCTTCTTATAAATCCAACTGGACTTCAGCCCGATAGCGGCGAGCATGGTAAACAAGATTCCCGCTGATGTCGGAGCGGCAAAACGGCTCAACAGCAGGTTCTCTTTCCATGCCTCCCAACTATTCCAATAGTCAGGCGGAAGCAAGATAAACACATAGTAGATAGCAATCATAAACCAAGGCAAAGCAGCAGTAGCCATTGCTATAAAATAATCCTCGGCATAACTTTTCCAGCGGGACTTGTCGAGCACAAATTCCCGGCCTACATTAATCATTATAAAACTAAGACATACATAGAGTAGTATATTCGATATGGACTTCACGGTTCCATACCCCTCACCTGCTATCACCGGCAGGAATTGCGATACGACGAGCCCCAACATCAGGAAGCCCGAAAAAGACAGAACTTTTCTCATATTTCTAGTTGTTTTTTCTCCAAAAGTGATTGCCAAGGAAAGCTCTGCAGACAGAAAGCAATCACCTGGTGTATTAAAAAACTAACCGCAAGGCAATTTGTTCAGAAAACCTCTCTGAAAAAACTGCTTGCGGTTCTTTTTTTTAATCCAGTTTTAATACTGCGAGGAAGGCTTTCTGCGGCACTTCCACGTTGCCAATTTGTTTCATTCGTTTTTTACCTTTTTTCTGCTTTTCAAGCAGCTTGCGCTTACGGCTCACGTCACCGCCATAACATTTGGCAGTCACATCCTTGCGAACCGCCTTAATCGTTTCGCGGGCAATAATTTTCGCCCCGATAGCGGCTTGAATAGCAATCTCAAACTGCTGGCGGGGAATCAGTTCCTTCAACTTCTCACACATCCGGCGTCCCATATCATACGCATTGTCAAAGTGGATCAGTGTAGAAAGCGCATCCACAGGCTCACCATTCAGCATGATATCCAGCTTGACCAGTTTCGAGGGACGGAAACCGTTCGGATGATAATCGAACGACGCATATCCTTTCGAAATACTTTTCAGGCGGTCATAGAAGTCAATCACAATTTCCCCCAAAGGCATATTGTAATATATCTCCACCCGGTTGCCGGAAATATATTCCTGTTTAAGCAGTTCCCCGCGCTTGCCCAGACAGAGCGTCATGATCGGACCTATATAATCGGTCGTTGTAATAATAGACGCTTTGATATACGGTTCTTCAATGTGATCTATCAACGTCGGATCAGGCATACCACCGGGGTTATGCACCTCCTTCATATTGCCTTGCTTGTCATATATATTGTAAGATACGTTAGGCACCGTAGTAATCACATTCATATCAAACTCACGGTCAAGACGTTCCTGCACAATCTCCATGTGAAGCAACCCGAGAAAACCGCAACGGAAACCGAAGCCCAACGCCAACGATGATTCGGGCTGGAAAGTCAAGGAAGCGTCGTTCAACTGCAATTTCTCCAGAGAAGCACGCAAGTCTTCAAAATCTTCCGCCTCAATCGGGTAGACCCCGGCGAATACCATAGGCTTTACTTCCTCAAAACCCGCAATCGCCTTGTCACACGGACGAGCCACATGGGTAATGGTATCTCCCACCTTTACCTCTTTCGAAGTCTTGATACCGGAAATGATATAGCCTACATCTCCCGTGCGAAGTTCATTCCGGGGAACCAGTTCCATTTTCAGCACCCCCACCTCGTCGGCGTCATACTCCTTACCGGTATTGAAAAACTTCACTTTGTCACCTTTACGGATCACTCCGTTCTCAATCTTGAAATAAGCGATAATTCCACGGAAAGAGTTGAATACAGAGTCGAAAATCAAAGCCTGTAACGGTGCTTCCTCATCCCCTTCGGGATGCGGGATACGTTCGATAACGGCTGCCAGGATTTCTTCCACTCCCATACCCGTCTTACCGGATGCGCGGATAATTTCTTCCCGCTTGCAACCCAGCAGTTCCACAATCTCATCCTCCACTTCCTCCGGCATGGCACTGGCCATATCGCATTTGTTGATAACGGGAATAATCTCAAGGTCGTGTTCAATAGCCATATACAGGTTGGAGATCGTCTGTGCCTGTACTCCCTGCGATGCATCGACAATCAGCAATGCACCTTCGCAAGCGGCAATGGAACGGGACACCTCATACGAAAAGTCCACGTGCCCCGGAGTATCAATCAGGTTGAGTACATACTTCTCCCCCTTATAGTTATACTCCATTTGGATAGCATGGCTTTTGATCGTGATCCCTCTTTCCTTCTCCAAGTCCATATCATCAAGCATCTGCCCCGTGGTCACCTGAATGGTGTTGGTAAACTCCAACAAGCGGTCGGCCAGGGTTGACTTACCGTGGTCGATATGAGCAATAATGCAAAAGTTGCGTATATTCTTCATGCTGAATTCTTATTATTTTATCTTTTTGGTGTGCAAAGATACGTAAATGGTGGAATATAAAAAAATGCGTTGATAACATTATGACAATGTACCAACGCATTTTTTTATTGCTTAAGTGATTGCTCGCTTAGATCAATTTGATGAAGAGTTCACCTTCCACTTCTTCCACAGAGACTTTGTCTTCTCTCAATAACCAGCCAAGTCCGAGGAACAAATCTTTGTCAACCAATTTAGTTGCTTTTTTCAATTGCTTGGCAGTCATTCCTTCTGTTTCGTTCAGTGCATTCCAGATAGTACCTGCGATTACACCTGCTTTTTCTTTCAACATTTGCTTTGAAATTTTAGTTAGACATGCTTCAAATCATCCTGTCCGACGACTTTCAGATTTTATTTCGGGGACAAAGATAGATATTTTTATGTTATAGAACACTTTATTGAGTGTTTTTTTACTGATTTTGTAATAAAAAAAGCATTTTTTCCTTCATTTAGGGTGTTTTTCGAGATATTCCACCCAGATTCTTGCCGCTTCTTCCACCATTTTTGCGCACGGGCGTTTGCTATAATACTGAGCTGTACGTTCTTCCGGAATAGTGGAAACCGGTTCTTTTTTCTTTAATCCCAACAATTCCGCACAAATCAGAGAGCCGTTACGTTTTTTAAATTCGGCTGCCAGTTCCTGCACTACCGCATAATTGGCAGCTTTTCCTTCCCGGTCTGCCGCCTCCGTAGCCCCCGTTTTCAGGCCGGCCACCAGAAACAACCCGCACGCAGCCCCGCACGTCTCGCGCATGCGTCCTATTCCTCCGCCGAAAGAGGCGGCCATACGCAATGCCTGTTCCTGTGTAAATCCGTACATATCGGCAAAAGCAGCCACAACAGACTGTGAGCAATTGTATCCGCTCTTAAAAAGCTCCACCGCTTTTTGTATTCTATCTTCTTCCATAAACTATTTCGTGTTTTTTATTTCCAACATCATCGGACAGTGGTCCGAATGCATGGCGTCATTCAAGATACGTGCGCTCATCAGTAACGGGCGGACCGGTTCACTGGCCATGCAATAGTCGATTCTCCAACCCTTATTCTTGGCACGCGAGTTAAAACGGTAACTCCACCAGGTATACTCCTGTTTTTCCGGATAAAGCATACGGAAAGAATCAATGAATCCCGCTGCAAGGAAACGGGTCATCCATTCCCGTTCTTCGGGAAGGAAACCACTGTTCTTTGCGTTCCGGACAGGGTCATGAATATCAATCGGCTCGTGGCAAATATTATAATCACCGCAAAGAATCAGGTTCGGACGAGACTTTTGCAACTCCAGCACATACTTCTGAAAGTCTTCCAGCCACACCATTTTAAAAGCCTGACGCTCATCCCCGCTTGTCCCCGAAGGATGATAAACACTGACCACGGACAAATCTCCAAAGTCCGCACGTATAAAACGCCCCTCATTGTCGTATGCCTCCATACCCATTCCGTACTCCACGTGATCCGGTTCCTGCTTCGTAAGTAAAGCCACTCCGCTATATCCTTTCTTTTGTGCCGAATACAGATAGGACTTATAGCCCAATGCTTCGAACACCTCTCCCGGATACTGGTCCGGTTGCAGTTTTGTCTCTTGCAGACAAAGAATATCGGGATTCTCCTGCTCCAGCCATTCCGGCAGTCCTTTAGATACGGCAGCACGAAGCCCGTTTACATTATAAGTAATAATCTTCATCATTCTATATTTTTAATTCATGTTCATTTCAGGAGAATAGCAGCATGATGTTCAGTACCGATACTATAATCGCAATGGCATACAGCACAAATGTGCTCCAACGGCTATTGACATACTCTCCCATTACCTTCCGCGAGGAGGTCAGCCCCACTTGCAGGAATACCGTGAAAGGCAATTGGATGCTGAGTATCATCTGCGAAATAATCAGTCCTTTAAAAGGATCTCCGATAAAGAAAATCAACAACAGGGCAATTCCCAAAGACAAGAGCACGCCTACCTGCGAGTGACTGTCCTTGATATGATAAGACTCGCCGAAAATACCGGCAAAGATAGAACCTGCCGCCATTCCGCTTGTGATAGTGGACGAAATGCCCGCCATAAGCAAAGCCAGTGCAAACACGATTGCCGCATTACTTCCCAACAGCGGTTCCAGCAATGACTGAGCCTGTTGCAATTCCTCCACCTGAATGCCGCTTTTAAAGAAAGTGGCAGCCGCCAGCAGAATCATCGCGCTATTGATAGCCCAGCCCACAATCATTGAAAAAAGCGTATCAAACAACTCGTATTTCAACACCTTCTTGATAGAGGCGTCATCTTTTTTATTGTACTCGTGGCTCTGTATCACTTCCGAATGCAGGAACAGGTTATGCGGCATTACCACCGCCCCCAGTACGCTCATAATAATCAGCATACTTCCTTTCGGGAAAGCCGGAGTGACCCACCCCACCGTTGCGGCCGGCCAGTCAATATCCACCAGAAACAACTCATAAATAAACGACAGCCCGATCACCGAGACGAATGCGATAATGGAACGCTCGATCTTTTTGTAAGAGTTGGTGAAAAGCATAATGGAGACAAAAAGCGTTGTCAGCACAGCCCCCCATATAATAGGAATATCCAACAACATTTCCAATGCAATGGCACCGCCCAGGATTTCCGCCAATGAAGTGGAAATGGAAGCCAGCACCGCCGTTCCGAGTATAGGACGGGATACCCATTTGGGAGTGTATTTAGTGGCCGCTTCCGAGAGGCAGAGCCCGGTGACAATCCCCAGGTGGGCAACATTATGTTGAAGAACGATCAGCATGATAGTAGACAGGGTGACCACCCAAAGTAACGAATACCCGAATTCAGAACCTGCGGCAAAATTGGAAGCCCAGTTTCCCGGATCAATAAAACCCACAGTAACCAAAAGTCCCGGTCCGATATATTTAAAGAGATCCAGTCCGCCCAGATATCGCTTATGATCTTTTCGTTTTAAGTCTTGAAAAATATTCTTCATCTTTGCATAATAGTTTATCCAGTACAAATATACTTATAAAGTAACGATTGACAATCCATTTTAGTTCAAAATACCGACAAATTCGGAGAAGAACCGAAAGACATACAGAAGCTTTTTGCCGAACAATAAAAGAAGCCCCCGGCAAAAACAATTTGCCGAAGGCTTACAATCAACTATTAAGAACAAAAAAATTGTCAATCAATATCCCATTTCATGCAATGCACGGCATAGTTGGTCGGGACAAGACGTCGGTCTGCCACCGCAACGAACCCCTTCAAGTTTCTTTATCACTTCTTCTACCTTCATGCCTTTCACCAGGCGTGAAATTCCTTGAAGATTACCGTTACATCCTCCCCAGAAGGCCACCTCTTTCACTACACCGTCTTCCACGTTCAGTTCGATGTTCGTGCTGCAAGTCCCCTGAGTTTTATAAACATATTCCATGGCCTGTTTATTCTTCTTCTCCGCCTTCCGGTTTCATGTTCGTATAAACAGTCTGCACATCGTCAAACTCTTCCAGACGTTCGATCATCTTATCCAAAGTTTCACGTTGTTCCGGCGTCACGTCTTTCAAGTCGTTCGGGATATAAGTAAAGTCTCCACCGACATCTTCGAATCCGCATTCTTCCAGATGTTTCTGGATAGCGGCATAGCTTTTCGGATCTCCGTAGATCGTGATTGTACCTTCCTCATCATCCTGTTCGTACTCATCTTCCACGTCGTAGTCAATCAGGTCAAGGATCAATTCTTCCATATCCATGCCCTCCTTGATTTTGAAAGTGAACATACACTTATGGTCGAAAAGGAAAGCCAGAGAACCCATAGTTCCGAGGTTACCGCCGAATTTATTGAATACGGAGCGTACATCAGCCACCGTGCGGGTTGTATTATCAGTCAGCGTATCCACAAAAACAGCAATTCCGTGAGGACCGTATCCTTCGTAAGTCATGCTCTTGTAGTCGCTCTGGTCTTTACCCAATGCATTTTTGATAGCACGTTCGATATTGTCTTTCGGCATATTCTCACGCTTACAAGTAGCGATTACCGAACGCAATGTCGGGTTATTTTCAGGTTCCGGACCACCAGCCTTCACAGCAATGGCAATCTGTTTACCCAGTCTTGTAAATGTTTTAGCCATGTGGCCCCACCGTTTCAACTTTGCGGCTTTTCTATATTCAAATGCTCTTCCCATTGGTTTATATTTTTAGATTGAAATTTAAAGTTTATCTAAGTTTAGCACCCAGTTTATCTTCCAGATTCTTCACCAGTTTCGACATAATCTTATCAATCATCTTGTCGTTCAGAGTCTGGCTTTCATCCTGAAGCAGGAAGCTGACTGCATACGATTTCTTGCCCGGTTCCAGGTTCTTGCCTTCGTATACGTCAAAGAGTTCCACTTCTTTCAGCAACTTTTTCTCCGTATCATAAGCGATCTTCTCGATTTCGGCAAACTGCACATTCTTGTCAAGCAACAATGCCAGGTCACGTTTCACGGCCGGGAACTTGGATATTTCCTTGTAGCTGATCTTCACCGAACGGATCGCTTTCATCAGCTCCTTCCAGTTCAAGTCAGCATAATATACTTCATTGTCAATATCAAATGCCTTCAGCAGTTTCTTAGTCACCACGCCGAACGATGCGAGACGCTTGCCTCCCTTGGTATGTACAGAAAGTGCCGCAGCAAAAATGTCATCAGTCAGATTACCTACAACCAGATTGTGCAAATCCAGTCCCAAGCGTTTCAGGATATTCTCCACGTAAGCTTTCAGTTCATACACCGAACTGCTCTCATCCGGATGTGCCCACGAGTTAACCACCTTCTTGCCGGTCACCCATAAGCCCAGATGATAGTCTTCCGTATAAGGAGCCAACACCTTTTCCGGATTCTTCTTGTCGGCATCGAAATAGTAGCAGTTACCGAATTCAAAGAATTTCAGATCCGCATTCTTGCGGTTGGCATTATGCGCAATGCTTTCCAGTCCGCCGAACAACAAAGTCTGGCGCATACAGTTCAAGTCCGCACTCAACGGATTCAGCAACATCACCAGGCGGTTGGACGGATAAGCTTCCAGTCCGTCATAATAAGCGGCGCGAGTCAGCGAGTTATTCAATATTTCATTGAATCCGCAACCCACGAGTTGCTCTGCAACCAGGTTCTGCAATTTATTTGATTTATCATTTTCGCCTTTTGTAGTCAGGCTCGACTTCAGCGTAGACGGAATTTCCACATTATTATATCCGTAGATGCGGAGAATATCTTCGATTACGTCACAATCACGCTGCACGTCCACACGATAAGGAGGAACCGACAATGTCAGCCCTTCGGCAGTTTCGTTGGTGATCTTCATTTCGAGGCTGGTTACAATACTCTTGATTGTTTCCACCGGAATCACTTTACCTACCAGTGAATGCACCTTCCCGTAATTCAGTTCCACTACGAAATCCTTCGCAGGAGCAGTAAACACATCTTTAATTTCAGAAGAGATCGTGCCTCCTGCCAATTCTTTCACCATGATAGCAGCCAGTTTCAGGCAGTATATCACTCCGTTCGGGTCGATACCACGTTCGAAGCGGAAAGAAGCGTCCGTATTCAGTCCGTGACGGCGGGCAGTCTTGCGCACCCATGTCGGGTGGAAATAGGCGCTCTCGATGAACACATCCGTCGTAGCTTCGGTAGAACCGGAATCCAGTCCGCCGAACACACCGGCAATGCACATCGCTTCTTCTTTATTGCAGATCATCAGGTCGCGTTCGTTCAACTTGCGTTCCACTTCGTCCAGTGTGACGAACGGAGTACCCTCGGGCATTGTCTTCACAATCACCTCGTTGCCTTTTATCTTGCCTGCATCAAAGCAGTGCAACGGCTGACCGAAAGCATGAACGATATAATTGGTGATATCCACTACATTATTAATAGGACGCACGCCGATCAGACGCAGTTTATTCTGCAACCATTCGGGGCTTTCCTTCACGGTCACTCCTTTCACGGTCACACCGGCATAATGCGGGCAAGCCTCGCTGTTCTCTACTGTGACTTCAATATCCAGATCGTGGTTTTCCACCTTGAAGGCGTCTACCGAAGGACGTTGCAGAGTAGCCTGTTTGCCGTTCTGAATGAGATAAGCATACAAGTCGCGGGCTACGCCATAGTGTGAGCACGCATCAGCACGGTTGGGCGTGATGTCCACTTCGAGCACGTAGTCGCTCTTGATATTATAATAATCCTTGGCGAGCGTACCCGGAACAGCTTCTGCCGGCAAAACGATAATGCCCGCATGGTCCGTACCGATACCGATTTCATCTTCGGCACAGATCATGCCGGTAGATTCCACCCCACGGATTTTTGATTTTTTGATCGTAAAACATTCGTCACCGTCATAGAGTTTCGTACCTAAGGTAGCCACTACTACTTTTTGTCCGGCAGCCACATTCGGGGCTCCGCAAACGATTTGTACCGGTTCGCCGTCTCCCAGGTTGACAGTCGTAATGTGTAAATGATCAGAGTTAGGGTGTTCAACGCAAGTCAGCACTTCGCCGATTACAAGCCCTTCCAAACCGCCTTTAATGGTTTGTACTTCTTCCACACCACCTGTTTCCAGGCCGATTGATGTCAGCGCAGCCGCCGTTTCATCAGGCGTCAAATCGAAGTTGACATACTCTTTCAGCCAGTTATAAGAGATATTCATATAATTAATTTTTTATTGTTTCTCAAAAAGATTTGCAAAGTTAATAAGTTTTTTCGGTTGACCGAAAAGGTTTGAAAGAAAATTGAGAGTTATTTCACCACAGAGTAACACTGCCTGCCGCATGGTTTCCCCTCTTTCCGGAAGAAGGGGTGGCTGAAAGCCGGGGTGGTAGGTAGAAACATGGTATATTCCTTATTTTAAAAAAAGGTAAAATCATTATTTTTCCTACCACCTCCCCCTACGGGTACTCCTCCTTCCGGAAGGAGGAGAAACTATGCAGAAAACTTATCTACAATAGTAAAAACTATAAAGTAACGACTATAAAGTAACGACTAAAAAGGCAACGGCCCGTCTCCTCCTATCGGTGTCGCAAACGGATTCCCCGACTGCGGCTCAAAATCGGGTGCCGGCGGCGGAGGGACAGAACCAACACTATCGCGATTCATCTTCGACCCCAGCATAGGCCCGACAGTCTCGCCCGGCATCGGAATAACCATATCGTCCTCCGGATTCGAGAAACGGGTAAACTCACCCTTGAACCGGAGCAGCACCTCGCCTACCGCACCGTTACGATGCTTGGCAATCACGATTTCTGCCATACCACGGAGGTCGTTACCACGATCGTCCTGGTAAATCTTATAATATTCCGGACGGTGAATAAAGCACACCATATCCGCATCCTGTTCAATGGCTCCCGATTCACGAAGGTCACTCAACTGGGGACGTTTTCCGTCGATACCTTCACGGCTCTCCACTCCACGATTCAACTGTGACAGTGCGATGATCGGAATATTCAACTCTTTCGCCAATCCTTTCAACGAACGGGAGATCGTACTCACCTCTTCCTGACGGCTGCCGAATGCCATACCACTCGCGTTCATCAGCTGAAGGTAGTCGATAATAATGATTTTCACCCCGTGTTCACGCACCAGACGGCGCGCCTTTGTCCGGAGCTCGAAAACCGAAAGAGAAGGAGTGTCATCCACATAAAGCGGTGCATCCAGCAGGTTTTTCAGTTTATAGTCCAACTGCTGCCATTCGTGTCCGGCCAACTGCCCGCTCTTAATCTTTCCGCTCTCGATTTCACAAACATTCGATATCAAACGGTTGACCAGCTGGACATTACTCATTTCAAGAGAGAACAGTGCTACCGGATTCCGGAAGTCCACAGCGATATTCTTGGCCATGGAAAGCACGAAAGCCGTCTTACCCATGGCGGGACGGGCGGCAATAATAATAAGGTCCGAATTCTGCCAGCCGGAAGTCATCTTGTCCAGTTTCGTAAAACCACTCTCAAGGCCACTCAAACCGTCGGTTCGTGCCGCAGCCTTCTGAATCAGTTTGTAGGCTTCGTCAATGACCGGATTAATCTGCGTGTAATCCTTCTTCATGTTCTGCTGCGAGATCTCAAACAGCTTGCCTTCCGCTTCCTGCATCAAGTCGTCCACATCCAGCGTTTCATCAAAAGCCTTGCTTTGAATATTACTTGTAAACGTAATCAGTTCGCGTGCCAGTGACTTCTGCGCAATGATACGCGCATGATACTCAATATGTGCCGAAGAAGCCACCTTACTGCTCAGCTGGGTGATATAGAAAGGACCTCCCACTTCTTCCAGTTCCCCGCGTTTACTGAGCTGTTCTTTCACCGTCAGGATATCCACCGGTTTCTGATTGACAGCCAGGTCGGTTATAGCGGAATAGATTAACTGATGTCGATGTTCATAAAAAGATTCAGGACGAAGGATCTCACTCACTAACGAATAAGCGTCTTTCTCAATCATCAAAGCTCCCAATACAGCTTCTTCCAACTCAGGTGCCTGCGGTTGGATACGACCATAATCATTCACCGGTTGTACTTTAGCAGACTTTGTGTTACGGGTATTTCTTTTCTGTTCGGCCATTAGGATTGTTTCTGTTTTTACGATTTATCATTTTACGATTCGATTGGGGCGGTCTTTTCCGACAGGCCCTCTTTCAATCGGGACGACAAAGATAAAATATAATAATGAAGAATGAATAAGGAAAAATGAAGATTTTAGTAACTTTGCCCCCGAATACATAATCGTAGCATAAAAAATAAATAACACCATGATTACTTTCCCGAATATCAAAATAAACCTGGGGCTGTCCATTACGGAAAAACGTCCTGACGGATACCATAATCTGGAAACTGTTTTCTATCCCGTCGCTCTCGAAGACGCTTTGGAAATCAGAACCAATCCCGAAGCCCAACAGAAATTCACGCTCCACCAGCACGGAATGGAAATAGCCGGCAATCCGGAAAATAATCTGGTAGTAAAAGCTTATTTGTTATTAGACAAGGAATTTCACCTGCCTCCTGTCGAGATTCATCTGTACAAACATATCCCTTCAGGAGCCGGACTGGGAGGCGGTTCGTCGGATGCCGCCTTTATGTTGAAGTTGCTCAATGAACATTACAACCTCCAATTGTCCGACAACCAACTGGAGGACTACGCCGCTACTCTGGGAGCCGACTGTGCCTTTTTCATCAAAAACACACCGACTTACGCCGAAGGTATCGGAAATATCTTCTCCCCGATAGAGTTATCTCTGAAAGGTTACCGGATTATGATTGTGAAGCCGGATGTTTTCGTATCCACCCGGGAAGCCTTCGCCAATATCCGCCCCCACCGTCCCGAATATCCGGTCAGAGAGGTTATCCGTCGTCCGGTCGCAGAGTGGAAAGATACATTAATCAATGACTTCGAAGCGAGTGTCTTTCCGCAATACCCCGTTATCGGAGAAATAAAAGAAGAGCTCTATCACCAGGGAGCAATCTATGCCTCCATGAGCGGTTCGGGTTCTTCCGTATTCGGCTTGTTCACCGCCGACACCACACTGCCGGAGATAGATTGGGGGACTAATGCATTTTGTTTTAAAGGTACGCTAAGCGAATAGTCCTTCACCAACATAGACTCTTTTACAAATCTTAGAAGCCCAACATTGCAGCGGGTTGTATATTCAACACGTTTGATACAAAAATACTCAATAGGGTTCTTCTTCAAATTTGGTGGTAAAATTACATAGGAAAATAATAATTTGATAGTTTATAGTCGATAGTATTCAACAATAATTTGATAGTCGATAGTATTCTCCATTCTCCTCCTTCGGGAAGGAGGAGTACCCGTAGGGGGAGGTGGTAGGTGAATGCGTAAGTCGGTTATTATCAGCATTGTGTATCCACCTACCACCCCGGCTTTCAGCCACCCCTCCTTCCCCGAAGGAGGGGAATGGAGATACCACCGACTGGTTAAATTACCACCAAATCTGAAGAAGAACCCTAAACAGTTATGGATTATAAATCAATATGGCATAAATATTTTATAAAATAGAACCTACTCCAAACGAATAAACAAAAAAACGGTACCACGACTCACGTCGTAGTACCGTCACAACACAAACACAAAATAAAACACGACAAAACTACTATGCAATCTCCCTGTCTATACCGGGGAGGTATAAGTACTATCCATGTATATTCACATACTCACAAACAGCTTCAGGTCGACTTGCATCAATTAAACAAATCGCATGCACGATTTGTTTCTATTTTGTTTATATTTTCATGTTTTTACAACAAATAATTAAATATATCTTATTGAATACCTCTTTCACGAAGTTTCAATTGCCAGTTCCATGCAGAACGTAAAGTATCTTCCAAGGTTTCCACGGCCTTCCAACCCAGTTCCTGGTTTGCAAAATCAGGGTTAGCCCAAACCTTTTCAATATCACCTGCACGACGTCCTACAATCTGATAATTCAGTTTAACGCCGGTAGCTTTTTCAAAACCGTTAATCAATTCCAGAACAGACACTCCGCGTCCCGTGCCGATATTGAACACTTCGACTTTTTCTTTCTGTGTCTTCTCCAGAATACGGCGGATAGCGATCACGTGTGCCTTAGCCAAGTCAACGACATTGATAAAGTCACGGATACAAGAACCGTCAGGAGTATCATAATCATCGCCAAACACGCTCAGTTTCTCACGGATACCGATTGCGGTCTGAGTCAGGTAAGGAATCAGATTTTGAGGAACGCCATTCGGAAGTTCGCCCAGCAATGCAGTAGGATGAGCACCGATCGGATTGAAATAACGCAGCATGATCGCATTGATCGGAGCACCGGAAGCTACCGTATCACGGATAATCTCTTCATTGATCTGTTTTGTATTTCCGTAAGGAGATTCCGCTTTCTTGATCGGAGCCTTTTCCGTTACCGGCAATTCATCCGGCTGACCGTATACGGTACAAGATGAAGAGAATACGATTCCTTCCACTCCATGTTTCGGCATCAGTTCGAGGAGGTTGATCAGTGAAACCAGGTTGTTGCGATAATAAAGCAACGGCTTCTCTACTGACTCTCCAACCGCTTTGCTCGCTGCAAAGTGAATGATCGCCTTAATTCCTTTATATTTGGTAAAGATAGCATCCAGACCTGCGAAATCCAAACAATCCAGTTTTTCAAAAGCAGGGCGAATACCTGATACTTTCTCTATATTGTCAACAACGTCGGCATTTGAGTTAGATAAATTATCGATGATGATTACTTCATATCCACTGTTCTGTAGTTCTACTACGGTGTGAGAACCAATGTATCCCGTTCCGCCCGTTACTAAAATTCTTTCTTTCATATTCTTTAATAAATGGTTAGTTTTTCGGCTTTTGTCGTTTGAGCTACAAATTTAAGGAAATAAAATGGAAATGCAATAATCTGCCGGCATTTTATTTAATAAAAGGCTATTAAAGTACGAATTAATGGCAGTCAGGTATTAAAAAAAGGATTGGAAACCCATTTCTGTATATGTTATACAGCAGGGTTCCCAATCCTATATTAAATTATCAACTGTAAGTCTTTACACCACGCCGGAGAATCCCATGAATGCCATGGCGAGCAGGCCGGCGGTAATCAATGCAATCGGTGTGCCCTGCATTCCTTTCGGAACTTTCACCAGGCTCATCTGTTCGCGCAATCCGGCAAAGAGAACCAGTGCCAGACCGAAACCGATAGCGGTGGAGAATGCATACACAACTCCTGTCAGCAGGTCATAGTCTTTCTGGATCACGAGGATAGCCACACCCAGGATACAACAGTTGGTTGTAATCAACGGCAGGAACACGCCCAACGCCTGATACAAGGCGGGGGAAACTTTCTTCAGGATGATTTCCACCATTTGCACCAGTCCGGCAATCACCAGAATGAAAGTAATCGTCTGCAAGTATCCCAGTCCGAACACATCCAGCACAAACTTCTGAATGAGGAATGTGACAATGGTAGCGATAGTCAACACGAAAGCCACCGCGGCGCTCATCCCCATTGCAGTCTCCACTTTCTTGGAAACGCCCAGGAACGGGCAGATGCCCAGGAACTGCGACAACACGATGTTGTTTACAAAGATTGCCGAAATAAATATCAATATATATTCCATATTCTTTTCTTATTTAATAGAGTTAAGCTTTCTTGAAACTATTAATCAATGCGATGAGGTATCCCAGGGCGATGAAAGCACCCGGAGCCAGTACGAACACCAACATTCCGTATTCTTCCGGCAGGATAGTCAAGTCGAAGATCTTGCCTGTTCCCAGAAATTCGCGGACAGCACCCAGCAAAGTCAGGGCAATGGTAAAGCCCAGTCCCATACCGATACCGTCGAACATGGATGCCAGCGCATTGTTCTTTGCGGCAAAAGCTTCGGCACGCCCCAGCACGATACAGTTCACTACGATCAACGGGATGAAAAGGCCGAGTGTGGCGTACAGTCCCGGCACGTATGCCTGCATCACCATTTGGAGCAACGTCACGAAAGACGCAATCACCACAATAAACGAAGGGATACGCACCATATCCGGAATCAGGTTTTTAATCAGTGAGATCACCACGTTCGAGCAGATCAGCACGAACATGGTGGCCAGTCCCATACCCATGCCGTTGATAGCCGATGAAGTAGTACCCAACGTAGGACACATACCGAGCAGGAGTACAAACGTAGGATTCTCTTTGATAATCCCGTTCATCATTACTTTAAAGTTATTCATATCTGTCTCCTTTCTTAATTAGCACTGATAGAATCAGTAAGTTCCACTTTAGTTGTAGCACCCGTAGCAGCATCGGCATTTTCACCGGCAGCCTTTTGAGAAGCACCCGTAGCTCCGTTCACTTCTCCCCCTCCGGCTTTGTAAGCCTGATAAGCAGCATTCACGGCATTCAGGAAAGCGCGTGAGGTAATCGTAGAAGCGGTAATGGCGTCCACCTGCCCGCCGTCTTTGCTGACCGTCAGTGCGGCTTCACCCGGATTCATGCCCAGGATAGACTTCGTGCTTTCCTCGTGTGACACCGCCTGTTCACCCTTGGCAGGATCGTAAGCACCGAACCATTTGTCGGCCTTCGAACCCAGTCCCGGAGTTTCCGTATGAGCCAGCAGGGAGTAGTTGTAGATTTTACCTTCGGCGTCAAAGCCAACCAGCACTTTCAGCTCGCCGCCGAATCCCATGGACTTGGCTTCAACAGCCGTGCCTACCATATTATCACCGTTCTTAGCCGGATAAACAATGAAATCGACATTCTTCTTGCCGTCTTTCTCGCTGAAGATCGTATCGCTTTCCGCCACCGGGTTGTTCGTAAATTCAGGAAGAACTTTTTTCAGGGCCTCGTTCAGCGTCTTGGCGTTCGCCTCGGCGATAGGCCCTTTCGTCAGTTCGTTCACATAAGCCAGCAACGCGACGGAGACAGCAGTCACTCCCGTCAGCACCAGCAACATATTTTTCAAAGATGATTGTAACTTTTTCATTTCTTCTTCGCTACCTCCCCAAAGCGTTTAGGTTTACAATAGGTATTAATCAGCGGAGTGAATGCATTCATTATCAGAATGGCGAACGACGTACCTTCGGGATAGGCGCCGAACAGACGGATCACCACTGTCAGCAGACCGATGCAAACGCCATAAATCAGCATACCTTTCTTGCTCATCGGAGACGTCACATAGTCGGTTGCCATAAAGACAGCACCCAGCATCAGACCACCGGAAAGCAACTGCAATACCGGAGAAACGTATTTTTCCGGATCTGCCAGGTGCATGATGCCTGCAAAGACAAACACAGTAGCCAGGATAGACACAGGAATATGCCAGGTGATGATTTTCTTCCAGAGCATATAAACGAGTCCGATCAGCAGAGCCAGTGCACTCACTTCACCCAAGCATCCGCCATTCTGTCCGATCAGCAAGGTCAATGCGTCCGGAATCTGGCTTAAAGCGGCAGTGTCACCGTAAATGGCTTGCTTCATCAAGGCCAGCGGAGTGGCACCGGTGGTAGCATCCGTATAAGCGGTCAACTGTCCGACTACCGGCCAGCTGGTCATCTGCACCGGGAAAGAAAGCAACAGGAACACACGTCCTGCCAGTGCCGGATTAAAAGGATTGCAACCTAATCCGCCGAAAGACATTTTGCCTACACCGATAGCAAACAGTGCACCCAGAATGATAATCCAGATAGGGAGATTAGACGGTAAGTTGAATGCCAGCAACACACCTGTGATGATGGCAGAGCCGTCGCAGATGGTCGTGGTAGGTTTCTTCATTAAATATTTCCCGATCGCCCATTCGAAGAACAAACAAGCTGCAACGGAAGTAGCCGTGACAATCAGGGCACCCAGTCCGAAGAAATAGAGAGACACCAGAAAAGCCGGAATCAGTGCGATCAGCACGCCATACATATTTTTCTGTACGCTGTCTCCGCCATGAACGTGGGGTGATAGTGATACGATTAATTTATTTTCCATATTCGTTATTTTTTAGCTTGACGTGCACGAATCATAGCACCTACTTTGCCTTTGCCCAGACGACAGTAGTCGAGCAGCGGACGGTTGGCAGGACAAGTGAACTGGCAAGAGCCGCACTCGATACAATCCATGATTCTTTCTTTTTCCATTGTTTCAAAATCTCCGTTTTCGGACAAAGCTCCGAGCAAGTACGGTTCCAGTCCCATCGGACAGGCACTCACGCACTTCGCGCAACGGATGCAGGTTTGAGCTTCACCACGTTTGGCTTCCTTCCGGTTCATAATCAGGATGCCGGAACTGCCCTTCGCAGTAGGAACGTCGATGTTCACCAACGCCTTACCCATCATCGGGCCACCGCCGATCACCTTTCCCGTGTCTTCCGGCAGACCGCCGCAAGCGTCGATCAACTGCTTCATCGGCGTACCGATACGGGCGAGGAAGTTGGACGGACGGGCCACCGACTTTCCGGTCACCGTAATCACGCGCTCAAACAACGGCTTGTTCTTCTGCACCGCTTCATAAACAGCGAAAGCCGTACCTACATTCTGCACGACAGCCCCCGTAGAGATAGGCAGCGCACCGCTTGCCACCTGACGTTTGGTGATCGCGTCAATCAGCTGCTTTTCACCTCCCTGCGGATATTTCACCTTCAAAGGCACCACTTCGATACCCGCATAACTGGAAGCTACCTTCGTCATCAACTGAATTGCGTCCGGCTTATTGTTCTCGATTCCGATAAACGCTTTATTCACTTTCACGGCTTTCATCAGGATAGACACGCCTACCATGATTTCTTCCGCGTGTTCCAGCATCAGCTGATGATCGGCAGTCAGATACGGTTCACATTCCACCGCATTGATAATCACGCATTCCGCCTTGAAAGAAGGAGGAGGACACAGTTTCACCTGTGTAGGGAAACAAGCACCGCCCAGACCTACGATACCGGCATCGGCAATCTTCTTCACAATTTCTTCCGCCGAAAGATCGCATTCTTTCACCAGTGTCTTGCTGCGGTCGATTGTTTCTTCCCATTCGTCACCTTCCACATCAATGAAAATAGCAGGTTTCGCATAACCGCTGGCATCGACTATCGTATCAATCTTCGCCACTTTACCACTGACCGAAGAGTGAATTGCTGCCGAAACAAAGCCGGCAGGTTCGGCAATCCGTGTGCCTACCTTTACCACATCCCCTTTCGCAACAACCGGTTTGGCAGGTGCGCCAATATGCTGGCCCAGCAGAATAACCGCTTTCGCAGGAACTTCCGCCGTAATGATAGGTTGATGTGCCGACAATTTATTTTCGTGTGGATGAACTCCACCAATTGAAAATGTCTTTAACATACAATTCTGTATTTTATTCTGTTATTATTCTGTTACTTTCGGAGCCTCAGCCGTTTCTTTTGGAGTAACCGTTTCTTTCGGAGCAGCCGGAGCTTCTTCCTTCGGTTT
Organism: uncultured Bacteroides sp.; assembly: GCA_959606905.1. The sequence goes on from CAUHML010000016.1 coordinate 28,398, forward strand.
GCGCGGCGGGAAGTTCAACTCGATAATGGTATTCTGCGGACATACTTCCACGCACTTCCGGCAAGATTTACACTTGTCAGGATCGATGTAAGCCAAGTTGTTCTCCAGCGTGATAGCTTCGAACGGACACGTCTTCACGCACTTTCCGCAACCGATACAGCTCACCGTGCAAGCCTTGCGTGCCACAGCGCCCTTGTCTTTATTCACACAAGAGACATACACGCGGCGCGACTTCTTGCCTTGCGGACGGATTTCAATGATCGCCTTCGGGCAAGCCTTCACACAGGCGCCGCAAGCGGTACATTTCGCCTCGTCGACTTCCGGAAGTCCCGTTTCCGGGTTCATGTGGATAGCGTCAAACTGGCAGGCAGCCACACAGTCGCCACAACCCAGACAGCCATAGCTACAACCCGTCTCTCCGCCATACAGCGAAGCGGCAATAGCACAACTCTTAGCACCGTCGTATTGATTAATACGCGGACGGTTGGCACACGTTCCGTTACATCTCACCACTGCTACCATCGGTTCAGCCTCTCCGGCTGCCAGTCCGAGGATATCAGCAATTTTAGCCATGACAGGTTGTCCGCCTACGGGGCAGAATTTTCCATCCAGCGAGCCGGCTTTGACGCAAGCGTCGGCAAAACCGCTACAACCCGGATAGCCACATCCACCACAATTTGCCTGGGGCAACACTTCCCCTACCTGGGCAATCCGCGGATCTTCATACACGGCAAATTTCTTGGAAGCCACATAAAGAATAGCGGCCAGCACGAGCGCTATCGCTCCCAATGAAATCACTGCAATCAGAATCAAATTCATAATGTTCTTAGTTATTTATTGGTTTTATAGTAAATGAAAATTTTTGTTTCAGTCGCGTTTTATTGAGCCACAAAATGTAGTAATAAGGCACAAGGACAGCCAGAGAAAGAAGTGCCGCATACAGTTCATTCTCTATCAGTGCCATAAAAAGGAACAATGTAAAAATTAAAAGAACGAAAGGGATAATGAATGCCAAGGCCACCGCCTGCATTCCCATCGACGTTTCGCCGACCACCATTACGTTTTCCCCCACCTGGTAGGAAGCCGCAGCAGTATCAATTATATCTATGATTTTGTCCTTGCTGTCTGCCGAGGAACAGTGTCCCTTCACGCTGCAAGCCGCGCAAGCCGATGTCTGAACGATCCTCACCGACAGATGAGAACCCTGTATGTTTTCCACAATACCCAGATGCTTTATAGTATTATTCGTCATTTTGCAAACTCAACATTACAAATCGCGGCAAATTTAATCATTATTTGTGAACTACGAAGCATTCCCCGTATTTTTTATGTATAATCAAACATTATTTTTTGTGTTTTCGTTATCGCACACGGGTATTCTCGTTTCCCTCCTCCTCCTCGCGCTTCTTTCTATACCAGAGATACCGCAGTGTCCATTCGCGTATCTTCTCCAGCAGCTCCTCTTCTGTCAGACTGTCACAGTAGAAGTTCAGAATGGATTCGTAGTAGTGCAGTTTCATATCCTCCCCTTTTTTATATTCTCATAGCTGGCTTTCCCCATACCGGTTTCTTTGCATAAGTGAGTCATTGTCAAGTTTGCGCATTTAAGCGATTCATCGATAAAAGTACCTAGAAGGACGTGTTTGAAGTTCTTTTTCATGTTCAATATCTATTAGTTGTTAAAAATACACCTTAGTATGTTATTTATTTTCACATTGGTTCTGACATATCAGAACCGTCTATTTTTTTGTTTTTCGTAGTTTCACGTCGTGTTTTGAAAATCAAGCACGTTTTGAAAGAAGAAAAGTTTTTGACCCGTAAACAACAAAGATTATGCCAAACCAGTACAGAATGTCATATTTCATGCCACCTATCGCTCCTGTCAGGAACGAACAGGGACGAATGGTTACTCCTCCCACGCTCCTCCCCTTCTGCGAAGTCTCCGTGGAGCAGGTCTTCCAAATGATTACCTGCAACGAGAATCTCAAACTCCTGACCGCTCAGGTACGCAACGCTCCGGACATGCGGACTGCCAAAGCGACACTGCTGCCTTACGTGACACCCTGCGGCACCTTCACACGCCGCAACAGCAAGTGTTTCGTATCCCCTTCCGGACTGGTCGTGATAGATGTGGACAACCTCGACTCCTACGACGAAGCCGTCAGTATGCGCCGTCTGCTATTCGATGATCCCTTCCTCTGCCCCGTGCTCACGTATGTCAGTCCGAGCGGCCGGGGAGTGAAGGCTTTCGTCCCTTCCGGAACGCTGTATCCCGAAGACGAAGCACAAAATATCACGGAAAGTATGAACAAAGCCATGCAGTATGTCGAAATGGCATACGGCCCGGAACCTGACAATTCTGGCAGAAATGCCTCGAAAGGCGTGGACTGTTCGGGAAAAGACCTCGTAAGGGCCTGTTTCCTCAATTACGATCCGGATGCATTATTTCGTAACATTATTAATTCTCAATCTATAAAAAAATGAATGAACTTGAATCATTACGCCGCCTCACGGAGGCAGTAGAAACAGCCAAGGCTGACATTGCCCCCACTTACATCGAATACGTACACCTGGCGTTCGCCATTGCAACCGATTGCGGCGAAGAGGGACGCGACTTTTTCCACCGCTTGTGCCGGGTTTCCGCCAAATACCAACGCGAACACGCCGAACGGATATTCTCCAACGCACTCACTGCCAATCATGGGGATATGCATCTGGGCACGGTGTTCTATCTCGCCGAAGCGGCAGGAGTTACCGTCCGCAAAGAGGAGGTTGCAAACAGCCGGACAGGTACAAAAGGTACAGCAGGTACAGCGCAAAAACTTTCCGCACACACGTGCGCGCGTAATAAGGTATACAATAGCGAGAGTCCGGAGTCTGAGGAACTGTTGCCGGGTAGCGAACCCAAACAGCCGCTACCCACCTTTCCGGCAGCCGACTGGCCGGAACTCCTGCAACGTATTATGAGTTACGGAAGTACCGACGCACAGAACGATGTCATGCTATTGGGAGCACTGACCGCTCTGGGTTCTTGCATGGAACGGTATGTACGGTGTCCTTATGGCGGTAAACTCCAGTCCCCCTGCATGCAAAGTTTCATTATAGCTCTCCCTGCTTCCGGAAAAAGTGCCCTGTCATCCATACGGCTGCTTGTGGATCCTATCCATGACCAGCTCCGCGCCGAATGGGCCGAAGAAATAAAAGCCTACAAAAAAGCCAAAGCCGCCTACGAAGCAATGGGCAAGGAACGTTCTAAAATAGACGCCCCGCAAATACCGGCCAACAAAATGTTCCTCATCGCGGGCAACAATACCGGCACCGGCATTCTGCAAAACATCATGGACGCCAACGGAACAGGATTTATCTGTGAGTCCGAAGCGGATACCCTGTCCACCGCCATAGGATCGGATTACGGACACTGGAGCGACACCCTGCGCAAAGCATTCGACCACGACCGTTTGTCTTACAACCGCCGTACCGACCAGGAATACCGGGAAATTAAAAAAAGCTACCTCTCCGTCCTGCTTTCCGGAACTCCGGCGCAGGTAAAAGCCCTCATCCCTTCGGCGGAAAACGGGCTTTTCTCCCGCCAGCTGTTCTACTATATGCCCGGTATCTGGCAGTGGGTAAGCCAGTTTACGACAGGAGACATAGACATAGAAGAGATATTCACCACCATAGGATTGGATTGGAAAAAGAAACTGGACTTACTGAAGGCACACGGTCTCCACACACTCCGGCTCACCGACGAGCAGAAACAAGAATTTGACACTCTATTCTCTGCCCTTTTCACCCGTTCGGGTATAGCCAACGGGAATGAGATGTATAGTTTCGTGGCCCGTCTGGGTGTCAACACATGCCGTATCATGGCGGAAGTGGCTGTATTGCGTGCGCTCGAAAGCGCACAGCCCTATCAACTCAAGGTATCTTCGACCCCTCTCCTGACTCCGGACAAGGAGATTCCCGATGACAATATCAAAGACGGCATCATCACCCGCTGGGATGTCAAGATCACTCCGAGTGATTTCAAAGCGGTGCTCCAACTTGCCGAGCCCCTCTACTGCCATGCCATGCATATACTTTCTTTCCTTCCTCCCACAGAGATCAGTCGCCGGGCAAACGTCGAGCGTGATTTTTTCTTCATGAAACTGGGGACCACGTTTACCCGCAAACAGGTACGAGAGCAGGCAGCTGTCATGGGTATTAAGGAGAACACCGCGCTCATCTGGCTGAAACGTCTGGTAGACTACGGAGATCTGGTTCACGTAGACGGCAAAGGAAACTATATGATTGCTCGCGCGCGTGTGCGTGCGTAAGAGAGTCCCCGGAAAAGTGTACCTGCTGTACCCGAAACCACAGTAGTGTGTGTTGTAAGACGTTGTATCTTGTAAGACGTAAAGCATAGCTTTAGAGTGCGTAAAGCTATGCTTTAGCCGTCTTAAAGCGGTGCTTTTGTTATCCTAAAGCGAATCCCTCTAAGGTTCTCCCAATGCATCCACAATCACTCTCACCTCCAATGGTGTATAAGAACGGTGTTCGGGTTGGTAGCCCAAATCATACAAGCGTTGCTGAAGTCCGGGACACCGTTCGATCCATTTCTTCATCTTTCGATATGCGGCAATATCGGTCAGTTCGGGAGAATAAAGTTGCGCCAGTTCCATGCGTCCATAAGCACGTATCGTGAATTCTTTCATAATGGATAAGTTTTAAATTATTAGCTACAAATGTAACAAAAAGCCTTCACATTTCCTACGCTTTTCCGTTGAATAACCGACCGTTACTGTCCTTAACCGACAACAACCGCATACAATTGTATACAACTGATTTTCCGGGATTACGGGGTATTATCTTTGTATCGTCGGAAGGGAAACAGCTCCCCACGACAATATGTTTAACCCTTTAATTTATAGTGTTATGATTCGTTACAAAATCTATCAGAACCAGCAGAAGAAAGGTGTGAATGCGGGCAAGTGGTTCGCCCGTGCGGTAAGCGACGAGACATTCGATCTGGCCAAGCTCGCCGAACACATGTCGAAACACAATTCACCGTATTCGAGCGGTGTCATCAAAGGTGTACTCACCGACATGGTGGACTGTATTAAGGAATTGCTGCTCGACGGCAAGAGTGTGAAAATTGACGATCTCGCCATTTTCGGCGTGGGAATCCGCAGTAAGGCAGCCGAAACGCTGGAGGATTTTTCGTTGGAGAAGAATATCACCGGTATGCGCCTCAAAGCACGTGCCACCGGTAACCTCTCGACTACCAACCTGAAACTCGACAGCCAACTGAAGCAGCAAGCGGAGTATCAGAAGCCGACTATCGAAGGAGGTGGTTCCGGTAATACGCCGAATCCCAACCCGGGCGGCGGTGGAGTGACTCCTGATCCGTCAGTCTAATTTCTTAACCTTAAAAAAATAAATTATGAGCAATTCATCGTCACGCCGCTCCGTATGGAGCCTGGTTCTCAAAATTATCATTACTGTCGCCACCGCCATAGGGGGTGTGCTCGGAGTACAAAGCTGTATGTAAGCTGATGAGAACTATCACACTGATTATCATTCATTGCAGTGCCACGCCGGAGGGGAAATCCCTTTCGGCGGAAGCCTGCCGACTGGATCACATCCTCCACCGGGGATTCCGCGACATCGGCTATCATTTCTACATTACACGCGACGGAGAGATCCACCGTGGCCGTCCTCTCGAAAAGGTCGGGGCACACTGCCGTAACCACAACTCCCACTCGATAGGTATCTGCTACGAAGGAGGACTGGATGCTGACTGTTGCCCGAAGGATACTCGAACGCTTGAACAACGGGGTTCCCTGCTGGCTCTATTACGCGAACTGCGCAGGCAGTTTCCGAAAGCGTTGATCGTGGGGCACCATGATTTGAATCCGATGAAGGAGTGCCCGTGCTTTAGCTGCACAAAGGAGTATTCTAATATATAAACAGCTACGGGAGGCAGTGTAATACTGTCTCCCGCAGCTGTTTGTTTTGTTAAAAATATCAACTATCTTCACAGACCGTTGATATCGTGGGAAATTAACACCGGATACCCCCCGGTGCCGGGGTTATAGACCGGAAAGGTACCGTCGTACTCTTTCCAATCTATGTAATGTAGGAGAATCATGCGTTAACATGAAACTAGGGACCTACATTCTCTTCATCTCACATACAAACACTCTAAGTGCTAATTACATCTCAACATTTTATTTTATACCACTTTCATTCTCAAAAAATCATTTCAGGTATAGATTATCATTATCTCTATACCAATCCTTTATTGCTTCCTCAAATGTATAATGAAACTTATACCCAGAATCAGCCAATTTCTTTCCGCAGATATTAGTAGAAATCATTAACTTTTTGACGCGAGCCGGACAAATGCCTAAAGCTTTTCCTCCTAACGGACCCACAATACTTGCAGCTGTCAGCAAAAGACTTCCCGGCACCTTGACAATAGTACGCTGAATCCCCGTAACTTTTTTCATCGTTTCAACTATTTGTTCAATAGTAAAAGCCGGTTCAAATGTACAGTTATACAACTCTACCCCTTCATTATGATTCTCCAACCGATAGAGCATAAAGCGAACCAGCTCTTTCACATAAATACAAGCCTTAATCGTATCTTTACGACCCGGATAAAAGAATTTACCGCCGCGGATCCCCCAATACAAACGAGTAAAGTTACCGTTTTCCCCTTTACCGAATACCACACCCGGACGAACAATAGTAAGCTGTCGTTCGTTCGGCTTTTTAGCCTGCCAGACCGTATGTATCTTTTCGGCTACCAACTTAGAAATCCCATAAGGGGTGTTCGGAGTAGGAAGTGTGTCTTCTGTTTTCAAATCTTCAGCTGCACCATAAGGAGCTATGGAGCTGGTAAAAACGATTTTCTTTATCCCGAATTTCTCCGCAAAAGCGCATACATTCTCCGCACCACGAATATTTGTCTCAAAATAAGCCTGATCCGGATGTCCCGGGGTACGATGAACGGCTGCAAAGTTAAAGATAACGTCTTCTGAGGTAATCGGAACATCAACGTTTATATCAGAACGAACATCACAATTGATATACGTAGATTTACCTTCATGGCTATTCTCCACAATATCCAGATTATAAATTGGAGTACCTGGATATAGATTATTAATTAGAGTAACGAGGTGTGTACCGATAAAACCTGAACCGCCAAATATAAAATAACTCATTTCACTAGATGATTAAATTCATTATATTTTAACTCTACAAACTCCTTTATTTCCTTTTTAAAACGTTCTTCCGAAAAAGTCTCCGCATGATTACGTATTGTCTTAGGGTCAAATGGGATTTCTTGATTTTCAAATCTTTTCACTGCGTCAATAATCGCCTCCACAGTCTGTTCATAAAAGAAAAGCCCTGTTGTTCCGTCCTTCACTGTTTCCAAAGAGCCACCTCTACCATAAGCAATTACAGGAGTTCCACATGATTGTGCTTCGATCGGAATCATACCAAAATCCTCATCTGCCGCAAAAACAAAGGCTTTAGCTTTCTGCATCTTTTCTTTTAATACGGCAAATGGTTGATATCCCATGACAGTTACATTATGACCGGCAATCTTGCATATCTTTTCTAAATTAGGACCGCCACCAATTACTATCAACTTTTTATCCGGCATATGACTGAAAGCTTCGACAATGAGATCTATTTTCTTATACCCTACCAAACGACTACTAGTTAAATAGAAATCTTCTTTCTCTACACATAAATCAAAATTAGAAATATCAATATTAGGATGGATTGTTACAGCATCCCGTCTATAAGTCTCTTGAATTCGACGCCCTACGTAATCGGAATTACTAATAAAATAGTCTACACGAAAACTAGATATCAAATCCCATTTGCGAATACGATGAAGCATATATTTAGCCAAATAACCTTTCAAGCCTTTCGCTAACCCTGATTCTTCCAAATATTCATGATACATATCCCATACATAACGGATAGGAGAATGACAATAACAGATATGTAATTGATCCGCTTTGGTCAGAACTCCTTTCGCGACAGCATGAGAAGATGATATAATAATATCATATCCTCGTAAATCAAACTGTTCTATCGCAAACGGAAATATAGGCAGATACATTCTATGTTTCTTTACTCCTAAAGGCAACTTCTGAATGAATGATGTATGGACTTTATTCCAATCAATTCCTAATTCATCACAAACTTGTTTTTTAGCAACTAGAGTGTAAATATCTGCGCCAGGAAAAACATCCGCAATAGCTTTGACTACTTTATCTGAACCGCCAACGGTTACTAACCATTCTTGAATAATAGCAACTTTCATGTTTTTAATAAGTGCAATAATATTTTAAAGCGATAGAAAATATCTCATAAATCACTTTTTCCTTTATCACTTTATGTATTTCATTAGATATGTTTCCATAAAACAATGTATTTAGCTTTACTTTTCTTTTTTTTATACAATAATTTATTTGAATCTACAAGATTAAATAGGCATTTACAAATCAAGTTAGGGAATAAATATATTCCCCCTTTTCTTCATTCCAAAGGGTTAATTACAACATTCGAATCCCCATATTCCACCCCTAGAATATTATATTTAAAGCATTGAAACTGTTCAATATTTATCATATAATCTTATAATATCTCTCATATATTCTGCACTCTTTTCCCAAGAAAAACGCTTCACATTCTCATATCCCCTGCGCACAAGAGATTCAGACATAACTTTATCTTGAGCAATTCTTATTATAGCTTTAGTAAAATCATTTTCTTTTGTTGGATTACACAATATAGCACTATCACCTAATACTTCGGGTAAAGCTGAAGAATTACTAGAAATAACTGGACATCCACAGGCTTGTGCTTCAAGTACTGGAATCCCAAATCCTTCATAAAGTGAAGGAAAAATAAAAGCCAGAGCATTACTGTAAAATCTTATAAGTTCATCATCTGCCACACGTCCCAACAATACCACATCTTCATCTTGTTGCAACTGAGAAACAAACACATCCATATCATTAAAACTTCCGGTTTTAACATCACCAATTATATATAACTTCAAACCTTCCACATATTTTCGGGCTGATTTAAATGCCTTATATGCCATAATAAAATTCTTACTCTCTTTAAGACTTGAAACTGTAATCAAGTACTTTTCCTTACCTAACGAATTGTCAATTATACGATGAAACATTCCATTTACCGCATTGTAAATAATTGTGACTTTATTCGGATTAACACTATAATAATCACATATTTCCTTCTTAGAAAAACCACTCACGGTAAAAAGATGCTTTGAGGTACTTAATACTTTTGGTATGAGAATTCCATACATCATCCTAAATTTAAATGAAAACGTTTTAGGATAACGTATGAACATAATATCATGGAGTGTTGAAATTTTATTATAATAAAAAACAGGTGCAGTATTTCCCAAACATAAAAGTATAGGATTACCTCTAACTTTCAAATACATTGGTAAATCTATCTGTTCCCAAAGATGACCTATTCTTTTACCTATAACGACTACCCCCAATTGCTCAGCTATCTCCACATGAATAATATTATAAGGTGCAACAAACTGTACATTACTATCAAGCTTTTCCTTCATTTGCAAACAAAGTTCCATAGCAAACCGTTGTACCCCAGTCAACTTCTGAGTCAAAAATCTTGCGTTTATTATTATCATTCTGTATATGTTATCAACTATTCTCTCCCAAAATATTTTAAGCAGCACCACTTGGTAATCTCAAGATTTCTATCCTTAACAGTAACGCATAAATAATATATGCTTCACATACGAAAATCGGAATCTGTGGTTCTGATATTATCATCAAACGCCCAATACTCACCACTATTAAAAAAAGCCCCATAGCAGCACAGTAGTACCAACCATATTTCTGTTGGACACGAAATGTCAACTTCAAAAGAAGAATAAAATAATACACAACAAATATCATCCCTAAAATACCAGATGTCTTGAGCGTACCCATATATGGAACTTGGTATTCAGTTTGATATTGAGAATATTTTTCATTCTCAGAATCAATAATTCTTCTTTCCCCACCATCTTCTGACATAGTTTGCTTTGCGATCAGGCCTCCATCACCTATTCCAAAAATAATATTTATTGGATTCTTCTGAAATGCGACCATTAAACTATTATTTTGCCCCACTCTAGACATCTTATCTCCTTTCGAACTATTAATAAAGAACAAAGCAAATATAAATACAGCAATACCAATCAATACTGAAAAATTCATAATTCGACGTGATATTTTCCCCCTAAAGAATCCTATAACAACTAATAATATTAGTAATAATGCAGCGTTTAAATACAACGCTTTTACGTAATTATATACTTGCAATAATATAATAACATAAGCTGTAAAAACCATCCATTTTGGAACAATTTTATTTTTAATTATTATCAACGGAAGAAGGAATAAAGTCATATAACTCTCAGATTGATCTAATAAAACTACACTATGTCCCCCTCTTTGCCAACTGATACTTTGCAAGAAAAAAGAACTAATAACCTGAGATAATACATTTATAAAATTTAGAAAGAACAATGCAGAAAGGAGTCTTTTTATATCTTGCTCTTTATTATATTTTATTAAAATAGCCATTGTTACATAAATACAAATAAATCCAGTTATTACCCCCCGTAGAGTTTTAAGTTGTATCACATAATCAACTGGATTGCCAGCCATCATATAAAGATAGAATCCTAAAAAGGATAAAATCAAAATATAAATGTCTCTTCGCCATATCCACATAATCACGTTTGACTGTCTAAAAATATTCTTATCTTTTTTGAGGATAAAATGACGAATAAAAAGCATTATACAAAATCCAATAGAGAAAAAGTCGTAAATAGATAGTCCAGCAACTATTTTTTGATAAAAAATATAAGTATGAGGTATAGGTAGCAAATAATCTTGAACTGGTTTTACATATATATTATAAATAGAAAACGTTACAATCATGTATATATATAAAGCTACTTTTTCTTTTCCAATACTCCTTTTACTAATATATACTGACGAGATAATTATAGCAATCAATAGTATTAGCGAATCAATCAGTACCAATTTAAATAATTCGTTTCCAATTGCAAACATAAAGTTTTTATTTAATTTAATATTCCAGCAATTATATACTCTCAATTACTTGTTCATACTTATCAACCCATCCCTCAAAGTCTATCATTTCCTCTATAGTATCTCTTGCTCTTGAAGCCATACTAGCTAATATAGCCGGATTATCATAAATATACATTATCGCTTTTGAAAGACTATCTATATCTGAAGCATCAGCAATTACACCATTAATCCCACTTTGAATTATTTCAGGGAGTCCACCACAATTAGTAGCTATCACAGGCACGTGATATGCACAACTCTCAAATGCCACAGTGGGGAATGTATCCGGCCATCTTGATGGAATCACTGACAAATGAATATTAGCATAATGTTCAGCTTGCTTCATATATCCAACAAAACTTATTCGACTATCCCCAGAAGCTAAATTATGTAAATAACTCTCATAATCCTGTGTATCGCCTCTTCCAGCAATAACAAGTGTAGCGTTAATATTCATTTTCATAAAAGTACGTATCAACCATTCCACTCCCTTCACCTCACTCAATGTACCAATATAACCAAGACGAAGCGGCTCTTTACCGTTCCATATAAGGTAATGCTGTGGTTCTGCAATATTACGCGCATTATGAATCACCTTTTTACAACTTTTTGCAAAATAACCTAAACAGGTAAGACTATCCAGTACAAATCTACTAACCCCAATAACTACATCTACCTGATTACTCATATATCGATGAGGCAGTCGCATTAATCGACATAACACGCACTGCCCCTCACATGGTTTCCCATGCTTGAAAGCATTACTATTAGGGCATCGAAAATACTGATCATGCAACACTTCAATAATGGGAATATTGCGACGTTTTATAACCTTCCAAATAGAGATCGACAGCCCCGAAATATTGTGACATATAACAACATCCGGCTTTTCTTTATTAAGTACCCACTCAACTCCAGACATCATAGCACTATTATAAATATCCCGCAAATGCCAAATTAAGTGAACTAGCCGTCCATTTCTTTTCTCAAAATGCCAATATATATTGCGTATTCCTACTCTATATACAGTGAGCCCATTTACTGTGTCAAATACCACCTTTCTATCTACAGCCCCTGTAGTAAGTATAGACACATGGTAACCTCTCACTGCTAACGCTTCAGCCTGTTCTTGACAAATAATCTCAGCACCACCTCCAATATTGGGACTATACAGTGTATTAATAATAAGTAACCGTTTCATCTAGAAATCCTTGCAGTCTTCTTATTTTCTTTTAATCAGTTTAAATCTATTACTAGGTTTAGTTTTATGTATACTAACACAGTCACATTCAAATCCCCAATAAGTTTTAAACTTTCTATTAAGTAAAATCCAGTTACCAATCTTTTCATCTTTCACAAATATCACTGGACACGGAGAGATTAGTATAGTATTAGGATCGAAATTAATCTCTATTCCTTTACTAGATATTATTGGTAATTTTTGTGTTTTATATAGTAACCCTTGCTTTATCTGTTCTTCTTTCAATGAATCATAAGCCATTACATAGTAACTCAGACCTTTCATTCCGTAAAATCCCGCATTACCTTGTACCCTATTTACATTACTAAATAAAGAACTGCCCTCATATAACATTTCAGCAACATTCTCGGGAATAGTTATCATAATAGGAACAGAATCTACTCCCAATTTATCAGCTTTAACTCTCGCCAATCTCATTGACGTGAAACTAGAATTCAATACATCATCTACATTTATAGTAAAAGGCCTCGTTATATTCATGCCTTCATATACCGTTCTTTTTATAATATAATCTTTACTATTAAGATATTTTTGTTGACAATTATCAACAATATTCCACTTATAAAAGGAATCATAAATCACAAGAGTAAAATGTACGAATAAACATATTGCTATACCATAAAACCATCTAACATAACCAGAATTGCAGAAAGCGTATATTAATCTTCCTAAAACTATAATACTAAATACTTCTATAGCAACAGTTGACCTACCTCCCTGACCTGCAAATATAGGAATAGCAAACGATGAAAATAACATTAACAGAATTAAAATATTTCTCTTCAAGAAAAAAATAGCCTCATTTTTGTACTTGAACCGAAATATACTCCATACTCCCCAAAATAAATAAAAAAACTTCAAACTTTTACATAAGGTAATTACCCTTCTTACAATAGCAACAAAATTCAAATCTTCTATTCCCGATTCACTCCCAATGCGGTTAAAGTTACCGGGAGAAGCAAATACAATTAAAGACGCCACACCAACCCCTGCAAAAGCAAACAATAGATTTTTATTTAATAAATTTCGATTAAAAGCATAAAATACTAATAGAGAAAAAGACATTGGTATCACAAACATTTCATGTTGTAAACCTAAAAAAAATGAAGAAAACAATATTAATATATTTATCTCTATCGTCATTCGCGTCTTTTTATTTTGTAAATACTGCAAGATCACCAAAAAGCCTAATGACATAGCCATAGACCATAAATAATTTGCAGAACCTGCTCCCCAAAAGAATAGACTACCATTTTCAAGCATAATTACATAAAATCCACATAATATTATCGCTATAGGGCATATAGAGTTACGGTTGAATTTGGGAACTACAAGTTTAATCATCAAACACAACGATATTGTAAACACAATTGTATTCAAAATATTAAATATTACATCCCCTATAAGTGTTGGAAAAGCCATCATGAACAAATTGCAAAAGAAACGGCCATTCAAATTATGCCAACTGACAAAAGTTGATCTTAATAAATCTGCCACATTTGTGATCAACCTATCATTATACATAGAATATGCCACAGCATAATCATCACCATAAAAAGGAACAATAATATTCATCACATAAAACATAAGGATGAACATTAACAGTATAACATAATCAATCTTCTTCATCCGTATATTTTCTTATAAAGTATCTCACTAACAAGAAATTTATTGGTACGCAAATAATAAACACTGGAAAGGGTGCCCATTGTTTAGATATCCCTAAGACAAGAAACAAGTTTAAACAGCCTATCTGTATCAGATAATTAACCAGATGACTAAATACAAAACCAATAGTTCGTTTTGTATTCAGTTTTACTCTAAATGTAAAATATACAGTTAACAAATAGTTCACAATAATACTTACCATATACCCAACAGTATAGGATATATTATGTCCACATACGGTTAGTAACCAATAATACACTAAATACAATATAAAAAGAGCAATCCCTCCTACTATTCCGAACTTCACAAATTCAAAAAGTTTAGGATTTTGCTTTATCAGACTAGTTATCAATCTCATACATTCAAAGATTTTACATATTCAAGAACACGTACTACATCTTCTATACTATCTTTGTTCCCCATCTCTATAGACACAAAATGCTGATAATTTATATCTTTCAATAAAGCAAAAAGTTGCTTGTGCATATCACGCCGTTCGATAATATTCAAATTTGGTTCGCTAATATGAATGTGATTTATAACTTTTGCGACTTGTCTCAAATATCCAATATCTTCTTTATTATATATGATTGTACCTAAATCAACATTTAGTTTTATTCCTTCCGAGGATACTTTATAGACCAATTCTACAGCTTGTTCAGTAGTATTTATAAAACGGGTATTATATATGAGAGGATTGGCTTCTATCGCAACAATAGTATTATGTTTTATTGCATAATCACCCAGTTCTTTAAAAAAATCAATAGCAATTGACATATTACCTGTTACATTATCAGTATCTCTGTTACGAGGACATCCAAAAACAATATTCTTACATCCTATTGATTCTGCAAATAAAATAGCCTTTTTAGTATAATTGACTAATATTTTTCTTTCATTCTCTGTTTCAAAGATTTTCTCTTGGCGGCCATACCAAATAGATTGTATGGAAGATATTTTAAGTCCATATTCATTTTTTAATTCAGTTGCCCAATGTTTCGCTTCTGCTCTATGCGAATACGGATGTTCCGTAAAAATGCGTGTCGGGGCGACTTCAAGCCCCTGATAACCATAGGATTTAAGTGTTTCATACATAAAAAGATCATTGTTACCCCTCCATGCTATATTTGAAATTGATAGTTTCATAGTAATTGTGATAAGACAAATTGTTTTATTTCATCAAGGCAAGTTTTTTTATCCAAAAGATAACCATTGCTCCCCCCAAACTCTATATCATGAATAGTTTTAAAATCATAATGAGCAATTGGCTTATCCAATTCATTTACAAACTTTTCACCTTCATATACATATTCATAAATTTCCGCAGCCGTAATCGGTTCTACCGCAATATTCAGTACATTAATGTTGATGGCCAACGCTTTCTCTATGACTGACCAAAGATGCGAAAGGTAATAATATTGATATATTCCTCGACTATCTGTAAAAGATAATGCAGTGAAACCTAGATTTTTAAATTCTCTCTTCAGTTTAGAAAGTATAATATTATCTTTTACAGAACATTTCAAAAAGCCATTACCTTGCATACTATATGAAGATGCTATGAGTTTAGACTTTTTCGAGAGCTCTTTATATTTATCTTCTTTCAACATTGTAGGAATAATATGGATCATGTCAAAAAGAAAGTTTTTCTTTAAATTGATACCATAAATTCCAGGAAGACGTACTATCAATGAATCAGGATAGTTATGTTCAACCCATTCCTCCAAAATCCTACGATTGCAACCATAAGGTGTAGATAATTCTTTGTTTATAGGAGTGGATTCATCAACACCATAAGTTTTATTATACACTGCTATAGTTGAAATTAACACAATCCTTTTAGGAGCTATACGTCGAATATTCTCTATTGCTTCCTTAATTGTAGCCAAATCCTCATTAGCAAAATTATTTGCAAGAAACATTTCAGCCCTTACTCCAGAATATATCAATAAATCGGGATGAGTGCTAAAAGCCTTCTCTATATTTCTACTATTATAACAAGCATCAAACTGGTGAGAAACGCAGAGATTACTTCCTACGAAACCTGTATATCCTACTATTACTTTTGCCATTTCATTATCTACCTAAATTTAGCCTACCTTTTTTATAATCTCCCATAGAAAACAACCTTTCATTCATACAATAAATCAAAATAAATGTATATCTAAAAAACATAGCCTTTAACTTTAAATTGCTTTCCCCTAATTCTCGATTATACCAATTATTGGATATTACTTTATAAGAATATCCTCTAATTATTCCTTTAAGTGGTAATTCCAATGCTAGACTAAACTGTCCCGATAGGAAAGGCTTTAATCCTTCAATAGTTTCACGACTAAATAATTTAAATCCATTAGTAACATCATTATACTTAAACCCAAATAATAAACGAATACAATGGTTTACAACACGATTTAGCCATAACTTATTTTTAGGATAGTTTACTACTTTCGACTTCTTTGTCCATCGAGAGCCAAAAACCATATCACATTTCTCTCTTTCCATCACACGAAAGTATTTCACTAAATCCTTTGGCTCGTCAGATAAATCCGCCATCACAATTGCTACACAATCACCTACAAAATTATTTAATCCCTTTTGACAAGCATATCCATAACCATTTGGAACAATATTTGTTAGATATCGTAGTGTAGGAATATCTTCTTTCATTTTTTTAAGAACTGTCAATGTTTCATCTTGAGAATTATCATTTATGACTAGTATCTCATGGTCAATATGTTCTGCGGTCAGCTCTCGATAAAAAGATCTCACTGTATTTTCAATATTTCCTTCCTCATTATAGGCTGGTATTACAACTGATAGCATCCTCATATTTACTGCAATTTTTGAATAGACTCAAATAAAAAATCTTTCTTTCTGAAATTTAGTTTGACAATTACCTGAAGATACTTTATCACCATAGCAAGAATTATAAAAAGCCCACCAAAACCCAAAGAATTGAAAATAACCGTGGTAGTCCAACCTTCAACAGGATTCTCCGTCAATTTATAAGCTAATGCATAAATGGCAATTCCAACAGATAATAACAACATAATAATAGCTAAACCAATTGTAACACGATAAGCTACATCCGTAAAAAGTATTAATGAATCAATAGCAACTGATTTACTATCCTTACGCGGTTTACGTGATATTTTAGAGATTGGCTTATATTCTAGCACATCAATAGCTAATCCACTATTAGCATAAGCAGCTTTACGAAAAGGTATACTTTGAGTTATAGAATGAATACGATTAATAGCTCTACGAGACAGAACACGAAACGACTCCATGCCGATCTTATATTGTAAATGAGCATACCTATTAAACAATTTATAAAAGATTCGTGATACTAACCGTGGTTTTCCTTCAACTTTAGCACTCACAATATCATAACCAGCTAACGAATGTTGATATACTTTCATCAACATAGACCAATCGTAATCAATATTCATTGAGTCAAACTCAAAAACAAAGTCACCGATAGAAAGAGCTACGCCAGCATTCATAGATGCTTCAAGTCCTTGAAAATAACTCATATTTAGTAAGCTAATTACTACTCTCTCTTTATTATAAGTAGTATATTGTTTTATTATATCAGAACTATTATCGGTGGAACAGTCATTGACAATTATAATTTCGAATTTCAAAAATATCTCCGACAGTGTTTTATGTAAATTCTCTATAAACTCTTTTATTATACAAGCATCATTATAACAATATACAACAACTGAAATGAAGTTCTTTTCCTTATATTTTTTTTCCATAAACTTCTATATTATTGATTACTTAAAACATTATCCAGATCATACACAGTATTGATCTTACCAGACAAAACACTAACAAATGTTGGTTCATTTGAAAACTGACGTATCACAGTAGGGCGTGAATCGTCAATCTCAGAAGCCAACAATATAGGTTTCATCGAATACAATGTATGATTGAATTCAAAATTTAAATCATCTCGCATATATTTTCGTGCCAAACTACTCATGTATGGCCATGCTGATTCAGGCCTAACAGGGCAATTATTACAATTTCCTAATTGCATAGGTGAACAAAAACCTTCACTACGTTCCTGACAATCAAATTTCGGTAACGATTCCTTACAAGTAACATGAGGGGTAAATGTAACAGCAGTAAGTGAATGATAACCAGTCTTACCAAAAGGCATAATAGAAAAGAATGGACCATCCATCACTGTTAATCCTATTTTTTTAAGTTTATCATTTACATCACATAATATAATCTCACACAACTCATATTTAATTTTGAACATCTCGAAACCAAGCATTTTTTGAATTTGGTTCACAGAAGCATAAGTTGCATTCAACACAAATGAAGAACTTACTTTTTTGTCACCAGAGATTGTCAAATGATATTCATCGCCATTATTCTCGATTCTCTTTATCTGTTGAGAATACTTTATCTCAATATTGGGATAATTATCGATTTGCTCTAAATACCATCTACATAGTATTTTTGCATCATACGTATACTCTTCCGTCAAAAATGCACCATCACAACAGCCTTCTTTAAAATATTGGCGTACAGAAATTTCATCACAGCGTATTTTTGAAGCCTCACAAAATTTCCTAAATTCATTAGCATCACTCCAGGAAAAATCCGAACTTGTAGCATAAACTTGATCAAATTTATTTAGAATACAAAAACCATAATCTTCATTAAAACGTTTAAAATAACCGGCTGATTTTATAGCAGTCGAAAAAGATCTAGGATAGTGATATCCCATGTGTACACGTGCCTGATTAATATATGTAGCACGTTTAAAGGGAACATCTTCATATTCTAAAACCAACACTTTCTCTCCTCTTCTTCCACAAAAGAGTGCTGAATATAAACCATAAAGCCCAGCACCAATTATGATTTTATCATATTGCTGTTTCATATATAGGAGTATTTTATATCTATTATTATTGTTTATCCTTAAGCATTTTTTCAAAAAAACGAGTTGTTGTCTTTCTTTCCATATCATATACCTGTTCTACATATTGCCAATCAATAATATTATCAAGAGGTGAAAAATCATCAAATTGACAAATAGCACGAGCTTTCAGACCAGTGAGAGTAAGCAAATCATAAATTCGCCCTCCAAACTGCTGGGCAGGTATAACACTAATAAAGTCTTTTTGAAAATTTGTACTAAACGCAGTTACATGAAAGGAGTCTGTAACCACTAACGAAGCATAATAGATAGCAGATAAAAGTTTATCTATGGTCGGTATCAATAATGGATACCCTTGTTTACGAATTTCATCGTAACGGTAACACACACGAACAATTTTAAGTTGACAACGGTGTGCGATTTCTTTAAGATAATCATCCATGCCCTCCTCTTTATGTAGTTGATAAACTAGAAGATATTCCTGTTTCACAGGACGACTATGAACAAACTCCTTCCAATATTTACTTGATAACAATAATGTAGGATCAAGTATTCGATGAACCCGCTTTAAGCCCAAGCTATGACATATATTCACTCCACTACTTTCTCTGCAAGTAATATAATCGTATCGATTAAGTAATCGACGTACTTCATCTATTTCCCAATCATCAAGTAGTTCTTTTCCAAATGATGACGAAAACGATATACGTTTCTTACCTTCAGGGACAAAATCTAGAAAAAAATGTGACAAAGTGCCACTATTTAACGTACTATTCCAAACTTGATCACTACCTGTACAATAGATATCAGCTTGAGGTATATGGTCATAAAAATCAGCATTAGTAATATATTCTCTCTTCGAGATATTAAGATTTCTAACACAGAATATTCCGAACATTCTTTTCCAATGAATTACCGTAGGTAGTAAAACTAACGATTTCAGAATCGATTTCAAAAATGGATCATCCTTACAAGTATAACATAGATAATTACCTATACTACGAAAATCATTACGTTTATAGTTTATAAACTCTACTGTATAACCTAGCTGTTCAAAAAAAGACTGGGTAGCAAGCGCTTGTAATACACTACCATAATTCCAAACGCCATGTAAAGTAATAACTTCAATCTTCATATTTTTTCATCCTATTTACTATATAACTATACAGCTTTGAGGGGTGTTTAAGTATATTTATCAAGTTATTCAATTTCAATGGTAGTTTAATCGCAGAAGCTACATCATTAATCGTTGCATTTTTATCCATAAGCACAGCCATTGCCTTATTATAAATATAGCCTCTTTGAGGACAAGTCTTCATTTGTCCTTCTGTAACTATTTCTAACGGGTGTTCAACCAGTGTACAATTACACCATTTCAACAATTCATCTCCTTTACTAGTAAAAGTCAAAACAGCACTTACGCCTTCTTCATTCTGAGAATATGTTTTTCCCCAAAGATCACCGATACGAATATCAGCCGAAGACTGTAAGTTTTTATATTTACAATCAGTGTAGCAAGCTTTACCAAGACATACATCACTCAAAAATAAACGATAAAAGTTATCACCTTGTGACAACCGAGAATAAAAAAAACGCTCTCTTTTATATTTTAAAACATAATTATCACCTCCATTGGCATTTTCTTTATTAAACTCACCCTCTATAGCCATAGCCCACGAATCATGCCAACCCGTCTGTTTGTTGCGCCAAGATACATAAGTTAATTTACCAATCTTTTTTTCTACGTCAGTTATATACTTTCGCCACATCAGCATAGATGGAACACCATGACAAAAAAAATCCATCAGTAGAAAATTATCCTCCATATGAAATTTACGAATATAACGACGAAATGAATCTATTTGACATGGAGTACCCGTAACGAGATATTTCTGCTTACGATTAATGGAACGAAAACCTTCAATTGTATAACTCTGTATATATTTACTACCTATCGAAGGTCGTAATTCATCAATAGTAGTAGCAATATAGTGTTCAGCACGAGCAAGCTCAGTATTATAACGCACTCCGCAAACATGATAACCTTTACCTATTAAAGTACGCCCTAATTCAAAACCAATCCCCCCACTACTACACTCACTACGTATTATAGAATCATTACTCCATGCAGCATAAGATTTAGGTGTTCCATATTGTAAACTCAACTCTTTATGAGTGTAAGCACACACTTCACAACAAAGTCCACAATCTAAGCAATCAGTAATATCAGTAATACTAGGCTCATAAAACCCCTCGTTATTCAATTCAATATTAATAATTCTTTTAGGACAGGCTATAACACAAAGGCCACAGCCATAACAATTCCTTATATATTGTATATTCATAATATTACTTTCATTTATTATGTAAACAATGAACTAACAATCTCTTTAACAACACCCTCGTATTTATAAATAAATTTACAGTTTTATTCCTTCGCCTAATATTCCAACTTTCAGTTCCCAAGCTCTTTGAACTCATTCCTCCTATTGTAAAAACAGCAAAGTCAATATCAACATATTTAAATATATATTGTTTCAAATATGCTCTAACCAATATATCATAATCAGCACATAATTTATATCGCTCATCAAATCCTTTCAGATCTTCTATTACTTTTCTTCGCATAATAACAGCTTGATGACTTGTATTATTCCTCCTAAGAAATGAAGGATCACTATGAGATTTTACGACTTCTATTTTTCCTTGGGAGCTCTTCAAGTAATTACCATAAATAACATCCCAATCATCTATCTTATTTCCAAAAATATTATCAAAAGTATTTGGCAGGATTTCATCATCAGCACCTAAGTAATAAACCCATTCTCCCTTAGCCATTTTCCAACCCTTATTAAAAGCATTATATACTCCTTCATCCGGTTCCGAAAGCCAACGAAATCGCAAATCTTTATCTGAAAATTTTTTAATAATATCTACTGTATTATCTTTTGATTCCCCGTCAACCACAATACATTCCCAATTTGAAAAAGTTTGGTTACATACACTATTCAATGCCACATACAACGTCTTTGATGCATTATATGTTGCAATAATAATCGAAACCTTTATCATTTTTATAAAAGAATTTATATCTATACTCCAACATTCGGTTAAATAAATCTATTTACTTATACTATCATCAGATGGCATTTTTTGTTTCAATCTCTCAAAGTCAAGAAAAATGACAGAGTTTTCCTTTAACCAATCTATATCTTTATCCCACCAATGAATAGACAATAAATATTTGATATCTTCCCCTGAATATCTATATCTCATCACTCTAGCTGGTATTCCACCTACAATAGCATAAGGTGGTATGTCTTTTGTTACAACAGCTCCTGCTAGCACTATAGCCCCATCTCCTATTTTTACTCCACCTATAATATAAACTCCATAACCAATCCAACAATCATTTCCAATAATCACAGGATACTGTTTTTCCGCATATCTAAATTCATCTATTTGTTTATGTGTAACAAAAGAATATCCATTCTGTTTGTATAAAGAAAAAAAAACAGGAGAAGTAGATACGTAAGGATATGTATAAGGATGAACACCTTGTACAACTGCACAGTGTGAAGCTATTGAAGTATAACGTCCTATTTTTCCCTTAATAATTGAATTTCCAGCAATATATGATCCCCTACCAATATATCCGTCAAAAATGACATTTGGATAAATTTTATTCATTCCCTCAAATTGAGATTTATAAGAAATATCACAATTATAGCCAAATGACAATTTTCCTCTCCATTTATATTTAAGTAGAAGATATTTAATAAAATGTTTTACATATGAATATAACATGAACATCTATTTTAACCAAATCCCTTTAGCCGTTCCATTTACAATTCGCATCAATTGAATTTTTCCAACAAATGTCAATACCACAAGTACTGCAGTAGGTATCAACAATACACCTTCCACTCCCCATAAGCTACAAAAAAAATTGATTAACGGTATAGCAATAATTGCAAAAGCCACATTCACTATTAATTGAAGGCGAACTTTACTAGTACCGTTAATCAATATCATATAAAGATTTGCACTAGTATAAAATAAAATAAAAAATGCCATACACATAGATAATGAAAAAGGAACCACAACCGATTCGCCAATCCACCATTTATATAAAAAACTAGAGCATATTACCATCATTAGTAAAGCAGGAATGCACAACAACCATAATAATTCTAATTTTCGTATTATTCTTTGCATCCAATTATAATCTTTCTTCACATAAGCATCGGTAAATGCAGACCAAAAAGGAGTAAGAATTATAACAAACAGCATATTTAGTACATTGAAATATTTATATGCTATATTATATTGTGTAACCACTTCTGGCCCTTCTATCCTTGACAAAATAATATTAATAAACTGATAAATGAATAACATAGAAATCATAATGACAAAAAACTGCCCCCCCAACCCTAAAATTTTTTTAGTCAATGAAAAACGGATACAATGTACGGACGGAGCCACTTCCCGATATTTCTTACTCCTAAACATAATAATAGAAACTATAATGAGTAACAAACAAGGTATCCCCGAAAAAGTTATTGCTAAAGTAGTCAAACTCCCTTGTGTTTTTTTCGTCAATATATAGATACAAACAAAAGAAAGTATCTGTCCTCCCGTTTGTATCAAAGAAGCCAATGCTGTTTTTTGATCTGCTAACAGCATTGTAGTAAATATACTTGCTACAATATTCAAACAAAAGAAACAAACTAATACCCCAAAAACTAGATGTAATTCATCATTATAAATTGGAGATATATTCAAAATATTACTCCAATTCAAAAAATTGTTCACTATCAAAGCTATTAATAATATAAAAGAAAACAATAAAAATAGTACAGTGTACGTTGTACTAATATATTCCCTTGCTAATTTTATATCATCTTTCGCCTTTGCTTCAGCAAAACGATTACGAAAACCATGCGCAAAGCCTAAATCAAAATAAGACAACCAAGCAATAATAGAACTTAATGTCAGCCAAATGCCATATTTTGTAGGATTAATATAATTGATAGTCAACGGTACAACTTGCAACGAAATCAAAATGCTAATACACTTCAACACTAATGACCCAGCAATATTCTTTTTCACGGCAATGCTTCGTGTACATCCATTAGTAAAATAAGAATAAAATTTTATTAAGCGTATTTTCATTTATAATTTTTTTAAGAATTGCATCTTTTATAAGAAACAAAATTGAGTTGTTATTTATTTAAATATCTCATTTTTCTACTATTAAATAATAGAATGTATTTTAAGCTTACTCAATTACTTCCTCTATTTTCCATTAATATGCATTTTTCTCCCCTACAATCACATTTGCTATAGTTTTATAAATGATATATAAATCAAGCAACAGTGTCCAATGCTCCATATACCAGATATCAGACTGAACACGACCTTCCATTTGAGACAGTTCTTTCGTTTCACCACGAAAGCCATGGGTTTGTGCCCAACCTGTTACACCAGGTTTGATAAAATGACGCACCATATATTTATCAATCAATCGCGCATAAGTCTCTGTATGAGCCAACATATGAGGGCGAGGTCCAACTATAGACATTTCACCTTTAAAGACATTAATAAATTGAGGAAGTTCATCTATGTTAGAACGTCGAAGGAAATTTCCAAATTTAGTCTTTCGGGGATCATCGGCTGTTGCCTGCTTTTTGTCTGCTTCATCATTCACTCTCATAGAACGAAACTTATAGCATTTGAATTCTCTGCCATTCAATCCTGTCCTCATTTGTTTGAAGAATATTGGACCGGGAGAAGTCAATTTTATAATAGTTCCCACAATTAGGTAAATAACAGGAAAAATAGTAACCAGAAAAATACCAGATAACACAATATCAAATAGCCGTTTCAAAAAACGATTCTCTACTTTACTTAAAGGTTCGTATCTCAAATTCAAAATCGGCATATTACCAATCATACTATGCCAGATACGTTGGGGGAATCCCTTACAAACATTAGGAACACCATGAAAATAAAGCAAATGATTCTCACAATAGTTTATAATAGGAACATTATAATGTCCCTCATCCATTGCCAAAGAACAGAATACATGTTTTACGGATGTTTTTCCGGACATAAAATCAGCAAAATTGTCCGGATTACCAAGATAACGGCATTTAGAGGAGAAAGTCTCATTCGGAGTAACATCAAAATAACCAACAACTTCATAAATGGCGGCCAAAGAACTCTCCATTTCCTCATATAATGTACGCATATTATCTCCTCCACCGATAAAAACAGCATAGCTTTTATGTTTACCTTTCGCACAATAATCAATCAGCAAACGACGGATAATAATGCGGTAAACACTTAATACAACAAAAAGGATAAAAAAATAGATAATAAAAAATAGAGGAGAGATCATGGAGATTCCACTAAAAGCCATGATACACGCCCAAAAAACAGAAAAGATGATAATATTCTTCAGCACACGTACCACAAGCTGATCAGCACGAATCGCCCGACTATTCCATGCTCTACCGCGGGACGCCGAACATGCCAAATAACAAAGACTTAACGAGGTCATCATCCATGAAACTCTGCAGGAAAAAGGTAAAGATACAAATGTTTCTTCCCAAAAGAAAAGGAGAAAGAACAAACACAAGTTCAGAATAATCAAATCTCCCAATACTGCTATAAACTCTACAACTTTATTTATTTGACTGGTTGTTGATACCATATCACATTAAATATTGATTTTAGGCACGGATTTCTTTGAACTTATTCAGAATATCTTCTCCAAATAACTTCCAAGAGATAACAATACAAACTGATAGGAAAATAAAAGCTAAAACATATATTTTTCTACTGGTTCCCGAAGGATATAATGGGATAACCGCAGGCTCTACAACAGCAAAGACAGGCTTTTCTTCCTGAACTTTGGCTCTGGCCACCTGAAGTTGATTAGCAACCTGACTATAGACTTGATAGGCAAGACTCATGTCATTCTGCAAGCGTTCTTGTTCGGCACGAACACTTTGCAAAATTATATTATCATGAGAATCCATATAGTCAGCATATTTCTTCTGGGCATCGTAATATTCCTGCTGACGCTCTTTAAACAATCTCTCCAAATAAAGACAATCTTCTTTTGCTTTGGTAGTACGATAATCTATTATATATTCCTGCAATTTCCTTACGACAGAATCAGCTACTACTGCGGCAACCTTGGGATTCTGTAAAGTCACGGAAACTGTAGTCATTGAAGTTTTCTTGTCCACAGAAGCAAGAATCTTTTTCTTGAGTGCTTCAATCTTTTCCGATTCTTTCTTGGATAACCTAAAATCCGCAAGCAATCTCAATGGCAATCTCAATTGCAGTAAAGAGCTTG